>CAZEEL010000064.1:0-13108 GCA_964511135.1 uncultured Leptolinea sp.
TCTTTTCCCGGCAAGTAACAATCCTTATGCGATAACAGCCAAAGGCTCATTTTGTGTATGTTAATGCTGTAACTCCATCTGATTTTGTTACATCAAATTGGGCATTTTCAGCAAAGGTGACCCGCCTGCCCTCTTTGACCGTAAAGTCTATGCGATAACCTAATTTACTGTCGTAGCCAAGTATACTTGCCACTACCCTGTCACCTTTGACAAAAAGCAAATGTACCATGCCTTCGTTAATGATATTCTCTTTAATAGCAGCGCTTTTAAATCCAATAATTTCCTCAATTTCTTCTTCGCTTGAATAAGGTTCAAAGGTATAGAGCGTATCCCATTGAAAAGGTACAATATCATTCAGGTGTACTGTTTGATTCTCAATTGACTGCATTGAATTTTTCAGTTTCGCATTATTAATAAATACCACCGGATGACCTGTCAGATAATACCCTGCAACTCCAATCAAGGCTAAAATAATCACAGCAATCTTTATTTTCTTTTTCATTGTGTACCTCCTCAAACGAATATAACTCAGCGCCCTGCTATACGCTGAACAGATGTAACAGAATAGCAGACATCAGCTTTATTACATGGCCTGACAGCCGGTTATTTATTGCAAATGCATCCGCAACGAAAGAGGTCAAAAAATGGCGCCTGAAAATTACACGGGGTGTCCTTTGCCTGAGGAATATCTCAACTGTCTCACTGTGATCAAAGGCAGGTTACCGAACACCGTAGTAGAATACCGCACAGGCCTGTGGATGTTTTTCGCCTTTCTGACGGCTGAAAAAAATCGGCCTGACACCGATCAATATGACCCGGGTTTTGCGGATCAAGCATTGATTCAGTCCATGACCCTGAGGGATATGTATACTTTTATATCACACCGTCAAAATGACAGGTTGGTAACGACATGACAAAACATAAAAAGATTCTGTCTCGCTTTCAAAAACAAAGTTTTCTGAACATCCGCCGAAAAACCATAAGCAAAAGGATTCTTCTGCTCATTTTGCTTGCGGTATTCATTTTGCCAGGCTTAACCGCCTGTCAGGCTGTTTTTCCATCTCCGGCGCCTGCCGCAGCCCCGCCAGGCGAGATGCCCGCCCTTCCCTCATACACTCCGCTTTTCACGCCAGCAGAACTTCCAACTGCGCTGCCGGTCAATCCAACTCCAACACCCCCCGATTTACCGGTCATGGATCCGGCCGGGTGTACGGCTCCCATTGATGACTATAGCCGACACTCCATCCACGAGATGGTCCTTAATCAGCGCACCCTGTCCATGCTGCAAACCGCATCTGTTTGGATGGATGGCAGTCAGGATTATTTCCTGAATCGCCTTACGCAGGGCAGTTACCATGACAATGGCGCCGCCAGTTGGGGCACCCATGCAGGAGGCGGAGCGGTGGATCTCTCGGTACTGATTCCCGGAACCTTCCAGATTGACTCTGAAAACATCAGCCGGATGATTCGTTCACTGCGGGCTGCCGGATTTGCCGTGTGGCTGCGGGATATGGATGAACTGTCATCCGGATCAGCCATCCATCTGCATGCCCTGGCCATCGGAGATATGGAACTGTCCGATGCCGCACTGGCTCAAATTAACAGCCCGGAAGGCTATTTTGCCGGAAACAATGGCCTGCCCCCTCAAAAGGGCGGGCCTTTGCCTGACCGGCATGGCCCGCCGGTTATCTGTACCTGGATGATTGAGCAGGGCATTACAGAATCTGCCCCCCCTGACACAGAGCTGGTACCCTGGCGAAAACAACTGTATCAGACAGCTGAGAAGTATAAAACCGCCAGCCAGAGCGAAACGGAAGCGCTGGCGGCCAGGCTTCCCTTCTACCCGGGAACAAGCCGGGGCTGGATGGACATGGATGGAACATTAATCATCCGCATCCTGCACGAGTCAGGTTTTTTACATCCGCTGGATGCCCCGCTGTATTCCTTCTCAAACTTTCGCCTCAGCCATCTGGAAAAAGACTGGAGGTTCCGGCAGCAGTTTAATGCACATGACTTTGAACAAATCGATCAGATTCTTCCGCTCGATTTGTTTGATTTTTCGGCCTGGCCGCTGCAAACCGGAGATGTGCTGATACTCAAAAAAGAAACGATGCCCGTTGCCCTGGTACTGATTACGCAAACGGCAGCCCAGGGGCAGGTTTCTGGTTTTCTGGCATTACAGGATGAAAACAACCATGTTACCTTTCAAAACCTGGTTCTGATCAATTCAGGTACGCCCCAGGAAGGTCTGTTTGCCAACCCTTCAGAAATCTATCATTTGCTTAATTTTTCTGTTTTGCGCCGCAAAGATCGGGGGCTTCCTGCCGGTTCTCTCTATACATACCGCATCCAGCCAGCCGATACACTTGCCCTGCTTGCAGCCAAATACAATACCACCCCCCAGGCGATCCTGGAAAAGAATCCGGGTTACCGAAACAAAGCCCTGATTCCCGGAGAATGGATTCTTATTCCGTCTGACCACGCTGAAGACGCCAACCCCTAGAGGGTTTTCTGCAGGTAAACCCGCTGCATTAAAGCCTTCAGACCCTCTTTGGTATAACGCGCATATGCTTTGCGAAAACCATTCCCATAGGTGCGGGAAGTATTTTGCTGCAATCTTTGCATCAGATGCCGGGCAAGGGGGGCTTCCTGTTTTTCAAGCCAAAGATAACTGATGAATTCACATAAGCCTTCTTCAACCTGCGGCGTTAAACGGGGAAATTTCTGTTGATACATCCAGACATGCGTTGCTTCATGAGCCAGCACCATGCCCAGATGGACCCTCGGCAGCGGAACCAATACCAGAATTCCTTCCAACTCATGGCGCACCGGCATTCCCATGACCCGTACCTGACGGGTCAGAGTCAGACCCAGCGGGCGTATTTTGGAACGCCGGGGAGAGCGTTTACACAATTCAGCCTGGGTTCCGGTTTTCAGGCACACTGTCCGGGGGTCAACCTGAACCCCAAAATCACATAAGGCGTTTGTTATTTCCTGAAAAAACAAATTAATCGCTGCAGGGTCAGAGAGCAGACCGGAATGACAACTCTGACAATACATTCTGCCATCTGACAAGCGATAAAAGGACTGCCCCTGAAGCTGCTTTTGCGTTTTGGAGCAGGAAAAACAGATTCGGTGTGCCGCATCTCTTTTACTGCAAATTTTGTTCCCTTCGCTGTCCAGGCGAAAACTGCCGCGGATCGGCTGACCGCACAGAAAACAACGCACTGCAAAATACTGAAAATAATCTTCACGGCAACAGGGCAAACCATCATGAATATAAAAACGGCCTGAAGTGATCGGCTGATGACAAAAGGAACAGCAAAAACACTCCGGATGCCATGATTTTCGCATCGCAGTAATATAACGGGTTAAAACCGGGCGATTACAACCAGCACAGATTCTTGTCATATGACACGATAACTATTGTATCGTATTAAAAACATGACCTCAAATATGCCCCCGCTCACTTGCGGTAACCGCCGCCGTTTTTATAATCTGATTATCAGTCCATCCGTGTATGTATTGACAAGGAGTGAAAAAAATGATCTTCATAACAGGCGCTACCGGTCATCTTGGAAATGTTCTGGTGCGCGAACTGGCCAGAAAAGGCTATAAAACCCGTGCCCTTGTTTTACCCGGAGAAGATTACAGTTATATTAATGGGCCAGGCATTGAATTTGTCAAAGGAGACATTCTGAACACAGATTTAATGCAGGAGTATATGCAGGGATGCGATCTGGTTTTCCATCTGGCCGGCATTGTCAGCATTGCCCCCGGCGCAGAAAACATAATGCATCAGATAAATGTTGAAGGAACCCATTCCATGCTGAAAGCTGCCAGAGCTGCCAAAGTAAAACGCTTTGTTTATACCAGCTCAATCCACGCATTTGGCAGAGTCAACCCGGATCTGATTATTTCTGAAGAACTGCCCTTTGACGAAAATTATTCTGCCGCCGGATACGAAAAAACCAAAGCCTTAGCTTCACAGGCAGTGCTCAAAGCCGCCGAAGAAGGCTTTAACGCGGTGGTGGTTTGCCCCAGCGGCGTATTGGGCCCATTCGACTACAAGCGTTCAGAGATGGGCGAAATGATTCTGGCCTGGATGAAAAAAGGACCTGACTATATTGTTAACGGCGCCTATGACTTCGTAGATGTTCGGGATGTTGCATCCGGGCATATTCTGGCTGCAGAGAAAGGGCGAGCCGGGCAGGTATACATTCTCAGCGGGCATAAAGTCAGCCTGCAAGATCTGGTAGCGATGGTTGCTGTCGCAATCCAGCGTCATGACCTGGTCATCTCCTTTCCCATTCAGCTGGTAAAAAGTATCGCCAGCATTGCCGAGTTGTTTTACCGAATGACCAGAACCCGCCCCCGATTAACCCGCTATGCCCTGCAAACCCTCGAAAGCAACTGCAATATCAGCAACGCAAAAGCAGTTCAGGAATTGGGGTTTACAACCCGCGCGATGCAGGAAACCATCACCGACACGGTAAAATGGTGGCAGCAGAACCCCGAAATCCATTCCAGCCTGCGTCTCTCGGTGCTGAAAAAAGACAACCCAAAGATCAAACCCCTGGTCAGGCCTGTGAGAGGGTGACTTTAGGCATAAAGGCATATTTTTACAGATAATAATTGATCAATTCACGGTCATTTGAGATAATTTGATTCTGTTATCCACATATCTACAGTGCTTATCAGCAGGCAAAAATCCAGGAAGGAACCAGTTACCATGCATATTGTTACCGATCGCGGAGCAGACCTCACCCCTGAGTTTATAAAAGAATACAACATCCATTTTGCAGACTTGCTCGTTACTCTGGACGGCAAAACCTATCACAGCGGAACCGATCTGGATGGGTATGAGTTTTACAAAATGCTGGAAAAAAGCAAAGGCTATCCAACCACTTCCATGCCCTCGGTAGGAGATTTTCAACAGTTGTATGAAAAACTGGCAGAAGAAGACCCTGACATTTTTTCTATACACATCTCTCCTGGTCTCAGCGGCACATTAACCTCTGCCAAAGCAGCCGCAGACCTGGTAAAGAATGCCCGCGTCACCTTCTGGGATACAAAAACGCTTTCTGCCCCAATGGGCTGGCAGGTTGAAGCCGCCGCCAGAATGCTCCGTGCAGGCAAGCCCATTGAGTATGTATTCAACAAACTGGAACAGATCCGTGAAGTAAGTCAGGGTCTTTTTACCCTGAATGATCTGCGCTATCTGATCCACGGCGGTCGAATCAGCCATATTTCAGGATTGATGGCGTCAATCCTCAACATTAAACCCATTATCGGACTGGATAAAGCCCCTGTCAGCAAATACACCCAACTTGGGCGCTATGTAACCTTCGGAAGAGCGTTGACCGGGATGATTAAACTGATAGAAGACTGGTATGGAAATAAAGAGAAAATCCGTGTGCAATTGGTACATGGCAACAACCCGGATGCCATTGAACAAATAAAAAACCTGCTCACCTCTGCTTTTGACTGTATATTTGAACCAACCCTGTCCATCGCAGCCGTTTTAGGGGCTCACACCGGCCCTACGATGGTTGGCATGGCCGTTGCCCCCCTCAGCCTGTTCAACTACGATTAACACTGACTGCCGGAAGCCGAATAAAAGCGGCAGACACATTTGCTCATAATCAAAAAACAAACCCCGCTTTCCTTTTCCTGAAAGCGGGGTTTGTTTTTTTGTTTTAGCCTTTATTTATATCGATCTCTTCTCTTTTGAGCTGTGTAAAAAGCCGTTCCCATAATTCCGGCAAGCATCCCCACCAGAGATAACCCATACGACAGAAAGTTCAAAAACCAGGTTGACTCCAGGATTTTCATCACCATGAGCAACGGAAAAACCACACCCAGCACCATGAAAAGCCCCCCAACAACGATCAGCCTGACAGGAGTGAAGAACCTCATCGGCTGTGCAACCAACACATTACATGATGACCGGGCTCAATCTCAAGATCAGGCGGAGCGGCCTGATCACAAACCCCGGGCATGAACCTGGGACAGCGCGAATGATAACGGCAGCCTGAAGGAGGATTGACCAGACTGGGCGGCTCTCCCGGAGGCACTACCTTTTGAACCAAAGCATTATGAGCATCCGGGTCAGAAGTAGCTTCCAGCAAGGCAAACGTATACGGGTGGGCGGTATTTTTTAAAATATGTTCCACCGTGCCCTTTTCGATAATCTGGCCGGCATACATGACAAAGATACTTTCTGAGAAATAACGTACGGTGGACAGATCATGCGTGATATAGATCACTCCCAGGTGGTGTTCTTCCTGGATGCTGCGCAACAACTTCAGAACCTCTACCCGCACTGAAGCATCCAGCATGGAAACCGGCTCATCCGCAATCATCAGTTTTGGATTCATAATCATCGCCCGGGCAATCACCACCCGCTGCTGCTGCCCTCCGCTGATCTGATGAGGAAATTTAGGCATAAATTCCTCCGCCGGGCTCATCTTTACTTCTTCCAGCGCCTGAACAACCCGCCGCCGCCGTTCATCTGCATGACTGACGCCATTAATTTTCAGCGGCTCCTCCAAAATCGTTTGTACGTTCATAAAAGGAGGCATGGCCCCATAAGGATCCTGTTGGACATAGCCAACATTTGAGCGGTATTTCTTCAGCTCAGCTGCGGTAATATTATTAATAGGCTGGCCTTCAAACTTTACTTCACCTTTGGTTGGCCGATTAAGCAGCAAAATCGTGCGGATCAGACTGGTTTTTCCGCAGCCGCTTTCTCCAACAATTGCAATTGTCTCACTGTTTCTGAGCCGAAAAGTAACCCCGTCAACGGCCCGAACAAAACCGGCATGACGAAAGCCCCACTTTTTTAACTCGAACCAGACATGCAAATCATTGATTTCCAGCAGATTCTCTCTTTTTTCGGTTGAAGATCCCACAGAGGAATCTTTAACACCGCCAGCAACCGGATTCATATCATGGATTGTTTTATTTGGTATATTCATCGGATACTCATCCCTGTTCATAAAGCCAGCATTTCACCAGATCATCACCCAAAATTACAGTGGGGGGTTCCTGTGAACATTTTTCGAACCGCTTCGGGCAGCGATCTGCAAAACGACAACCCGCAGGCGGTTTAATTAAACTTGGCGGATGCCCAACAATAAAGTCTGGTTCTTCATTCCCCCGCAGGCGCGGGACACTGGCCATTAATTTGGCAGAATAGGGATGACGAGGCTTATGGAAAAAATTAGCCGCATCACTGACTTCAACAATCTGCCCGGCATACATGACCGCCACCCGATCTGCCAGCTCGCTTGAAGTAGCAATGTCGTGAGTAATCAGAACAAAACTGGTTGACATTTCAGATTTAATTCTCTTTAAGAGGTTAAAGATATTGGATTGGGTCAACACATCTAAAGCAGAGGTCGGTTCATCCAGCATGACCAGATCCGGAGAGGTAACCAGGCTCATGGCAATCGCCACCCGTTGGCGCATTCCTCCCGACAGCTCAAACGCATAACGGTTCACAAAGTCAGTCGGAATGCCGACATGCTGGAACATCCTGACAGCCCGCTCAATGGCTTCTTCCTTCTTTACGCCATGATGAACCATCATTGGCTCAGCAACCTGCTCACCTACCCGCAGCACCGGATTAAGTGAGTTCATGGCTGCCTGAGGCACCAGGCTCATTCTCACCCAACGGATTTTTTTGCGGTATTCTTCATCAGACAACCCCATCGTTTCCAGATCATGCAGATACACTTTGCCGGAATAGTCTGCCACATTGCGCGGAAGCAAGCGTAAGATCGCTCTGGATAAAGAACTTTTTCCGCAACCGGATTCACCAATAACGACAACCGCTTTATTGGTTTTAAGATCAAAATTAACGCCGTCAACCGCCTGGACCCTGCCGCGGCTGGTCTCAAAGTATAATTTTAAGTCACGAACCCGCAGCACCATATCATCCGGATTCTCAGCCGGTACGTTTTTTCCGGCATCCGATGGATTAAAAACCGTCTCTTTTTCTTTCATCTGTTCTGCCATTTTACATTCCTCGCAATCTTGGGTTGAGAATCCTGTCCAGCGCAAATCCAAGCATGGCAAAACCCAAACCGGTAATCATCAGCAAGACAGCCGGTTCCAAAATCCAGTAATACATACCCTGATAAAGCGCTCCATACTGCCGGGCGTCATTAATGATTTTTCCCCAGGTAGGAATTACCGGATCCCCCAGCCCCAACAAAGCCAGCGAGGCCTCCAAAAAGACATAAGAGGGAACGGCTGACACCAACCCCGGTATCAGCAGAGGAACAATTCTGGGAATCAAATATTTTGTGATGATGCGCCAGTTGCCCGCACCATACGCACGGGCAGCTTCAATATACGTTGATTCTTTCACCTGCAAAAAAATAGCCCGGTTCGTCTTAATCGCGCCCGTAAAAATATTTAATACAATCGTTGCTCCCAGAATGATCCAAATGCTTCGCGAGTAAAACGTACCAATCATAATCATGATCGAAAAGTAAGGGAGCACCATATTCACTTCAGTAATGCGCTGAATTAATTCATCAATCCAGCCTCCAAACCAGGAGCCAACCGCTGCAATCAACATGGAAAAAATCGATGTTCCAATCGCAGCCACCAGGCCAAATATCAACGCAATCGGCGCGCCCCACAGAATAGCCACCGTCAAATCGCGCCGCATATGATCTGTACCAAACCAGCCAAAAACCAGCCCATGCATAACCAGTTCAACATTCACATCACTGTCAGGTTCAAACGTGGTAACCCGGATATTAAGAATATAGCGCCCTTTGTTGACCACAAGCGGGTCCGATTTACGAACCCCAAAGATGCCTTCCATGGTATTACGCACATCCCGCTGATGAAGCCGATTAAGGCGGGTTTTCAGTTTATCATCCTGATTAAAGCGAAAGGTGTCTTTTCTGGTAATTCCATAATCTGCAATCTTGATTTCTTCACCCTGCGGGTCGGTTATGGTCACAACCGCAAAAGGATTCTTTCCGGTGTAATGAGAGGTAAAGTACAAAACCATATCCTGCGGCACGACATCATACTGATAATCAAAAGGATACGTGAACTCAAAGGTCTTTCCGCTCTCCCGCGGAGTGACTGCAACCTCAAAATCAGGGTCTTCACCCGTCATAACCGAAAAAGAGGCCGGCAAATCTTTATCACTGAACCAGTTGTACCAGACAGGCGGAACGGTGCGCGGGTTCTTATAAACCACATCTTCACTGGCACGCCATATACGAATGGCCTCAGCGTAGGGAATCGTGACCATGGTATAAACCGATAAAGCCACCAAAAGCAGAATGATCACAGCGCCTGCAACAGCAGAAGGATATTTGGCTGTTTCTTTGAGTATGTTTTTGAGGTTTTTCATGAATTCCCTCCCCCCACTTTTACGCGCGGATCAACAATGGCATAAATAAAATCCAGGAAAAAGACCGTTACCGCCAATAAATATGCCATAATAATGGTCGTTCCCACAATGACCGCCGTATCATATATATTGATCGCCTGATAAATCGTGCGTCCGAGCCCTGGCCACAAAAAGACCGTTTCAGTCAGAATGGCTCCCGTCCAGAGATTGACTACCAGCAGGGCAAATTGAGTAATAATATTGGGCAGCGTGGGCCGTAAGATATAACGGCGTTCAATGTCACGCGACGTTAATCCCTTCGCTTTTGCCATATCGACATAGTCTTCACTGGAATAAATCAGGAAAAAAGTACGCCAGGTATAAATGCTGAGAAAAAAGCCGGAAATAAACAGGGAGGAAGCCGGTAAGATCAGATGTTTAAGAATATCCAGGAAATAAAGGACTTTGTTGGTCGGAGGAGGCGCAGAGAGCATCCCCTGAAAAGGCAGTATTTTCAAAACAGCGGCAAAAATAAGAATTAAAAAAATACCATAAAACCAGGGCGGGATCGAAGAGGTAGGCGACAGCGCCACGACCAGCTTATCCCAAAAATTGCCGTAATTTCTGGAAAGCCTTAAAGCCAGGAATAAAGTAACAAAAAATAAAGTCAGCTCAGAAGCGCCCATCAGAAGCAGGGTTGCCGGCAATCGTTCTAAAATAATGTTTTTAACCTTCCGTGAGCCATGATCGCTGACCATAAAGCGGGCATTGCCAAAATTAAGCATCAGGGCATTTTTCAGATGATGCACGGAGCGAATCATAAAAGGTTCATCCAGCCCCGCTGCTCTTACTCTTAAAGCGATCATTTCCTGAATCATAGAGGAACGTGATTCATTTGAAATCGGCTTATTGGCCGTCATGGCAGCAACTTCCATATTCACACGTTCAGATATTTCAGCCCGCAGGATTTCATCTACATAGCCCCCCATGTTGGCAATCATAATTGTAATATAAATACCAATCACAATGGTAATCAACTGCATCACCAGGCGAAAAGCCATAAAACGGCCCAGTCTTTTGGCGGTGTCGAATACCGTGCTGCGGGCATAATTCATTTCAGTCGATTGAGTTGACTCTTCAGTGGTCATTTAATACACCGCCTTCTGGTTCGGGAAAGGGGCAGGCAAATCTGCCTGCCCCTTTCTGATAAATCATTTTTACAAATTATTTAACGGTTACGAAATCAACCGAACTGAAGGTCGGTTGAGCAACCACAATCGGAACCACGGCAACTTCCAGCCTGTTGGCTCCTTCGCCCAAAGCCGTCACCTGTTCGGCGGTTAATTCAACCACATAATGGCCGTCTTCTACCGCTTTCGCTTCATCTACGGCAACTACTTTGTTGGTAGCATCATAGATCAGGTATTTGACTTTCTTAATGTCTGCATTTGCATAGGGCTGATTGTCATAGCTCACATAGACATCAAATGTGGCCGCCTGACCCAGGCTTACCTGACTCGGGCTCTCAATTTCGACTTCGGCAATCCTCGGCGCTGCATAGTTATCCCAGCGGTCTGCCAGATCGGTGTATGCATCAAAGTGTTTGAGCACCAGGGATTTCCCGTTCATATCTACCGATGCCAGGTAATAGGGACCGGTTCCCTGCAGATAGTTGCCATTCTTCGTGTAGAAAGCTTTCAGGGCTTCGTAGCGTTTGACTGCCTGATCGGCCGTCAGATATTTGCCCAGGGTCGCTTCGTACGGAATGGTTTTTCCGGCAATCAGTTCGTCCAGAGCTGCTGTCAGAATTTCCAGGCTGGGGCCGCCAATCAGGCTGGTCTGTTCCAGTTTGGTTTCTGCCGCTTTTTCTGCCGAGTAAACCAGTTTGCCATCCGCTTCGGCTTTGTTCATCATGGCCATGGCCGGCCAGGAAGCCTCACCATACGTATAGGTCGGCCATAAGCTGTAAGCATAGGCGGTCAGTTCAGCATCGGTACTGTAATTATTGGTGTACCATTCTACTTTCAGCGGAGCTTCAGACACAATGCGGAAACCGCGGAAAGATGACTTGAACATCTCAAAGGTAGGTTCAGCCTGAGCATCGTAGATGGCGCTGTCTTTATTGGCGCGCTCAAAAGTAACAATCAGGTTCATGAGCAGATCAGACAACTCGGCATTTGAACCGTCATGCCAGATGGCTTTTTCAAATACATCTGCCGGGTAAGTAACTTCAATTTTCACTTTGGCGGTCAGATCAGCATCTTTTTTGTCTTTGGCGGCGATAAAGGTCTGGGTTTTGGCATCCCAGTCGACCCAGGCATCTTCCGGCACTTCAATTTTGTCAGCAGTTTCCAGGGTGACCCAATCCAGCGTTTTCTGAATTGGCAGGCCTTTCAGGGCAGTTACCGTGGCTTTTTCAGCCCGGAAGGGATGCACCAGCCCGGTATAAGGATCATAGATAAAGTCATAAGATTGGGTAAGCCGCTGCGCACCCTGATCAGATGTGGTATTGGAACCGGCAATCGGGTTCCAGGGGTCAGAGAACAAAAAGTCCTGGGTTGTCCAGCGCATGGTGCCGCCCTCTTTATCCTGGAAGCGCAGGGTATAAGCGCTGATCTGAGCGCTTTCAACGCCTGCCGCAAGGTCAGTGGTTGGCTGCTGCACACCTTCACGGAAGGGAACGTAGGTTTTGGAATCAACTACCATCACCTGCACAGAATCCTGCAGACTCAGCTCCAGGGCCTGTTTCATCATTTCGTGGCGTTCTTCCAGGGTATTATACGCGCCGTTGTAGAGATCATCGCCCACTTTCTGGAAGGCGGGATCTGACACATTTGCAAGAAGAAGCGGCAGACCCTGCTGCGATGTATTCAGGTACATTTCCTGGAAAGCGTTTCTTTCATCGCGTTTCAGCACCGAAGCGCCCCAGCCGCCGGTGTATAAACTCCACTGGCCGGAGGTGGGTTCGCTGCTAATCCAGAGCGGCGAAAGGTCAGAGCCGGCGCCTTCTTTGCGTTCAACGGTGAAGCCCACTTTTTCCATCTGATCAGCCAGATAGTTGCCCCAGCCCTTGCGGGTCAGATCACCGTCGCTGCGGATCAGGAATGTCACTTTGAGCGGCTGGCCGTTGTACATGTATTTGCCGTTTTCAATTTTGACGCCCATCGTCTGAATTTCTTCATCAATCATGGCTTTGGCTGTGTCAAAGTTGTAGGCATATTTGGCTTCCAAAGCACGGGCGGTCTCGGCCAGGTCGGCATAATCGCCGAAGTTGGTCATAATCGTAAACCATTTGGGCAACGCGCCGCCGGCATAATATTCCTGATTGATGTAGTTGCGGTCGATCAGGTAGTTGAATGCTTCACGGATTTTGCGGTTCGAGAAGGGGTTCAACACTGTCGTATCGGTAAATACGGCCGGGTTAAAAATGATTGAATAGTAGGTGCCATTGTATGTAGAATAAGGCAACCCTGATTCATTTAATTCAGGCAGTTGTGGGGTACCCAGACCATTGGCATAAATATCCATTGCATCTGCCTTTAATTGGGTAACGACCGATGCACTGTCAATGGTAGAGATCACAATTTCATCCAGCCATCCGCCCGTTCGGGTGGTTTGGGTTTTTACAGGTTCCGCCGGAGCCGCAGTGGGCTCAGCAGGAGCTGCCGCGGTAGGTTCTGCAGGCGCTGCAGGAACGGTTGCAGTGGGCTGGCAGGCTGACAGAACCATGCTGGCGATCATCAG
>CAZEEL010000065.1:0-12745 GCA_964511135.1 uncultured Leptolinea sp.
GGATACGGATTACCTCCTCAAAGTATTGGCTAATTAAGATGCGATTGCCCTGCGCGGTGCAGTGTGCGCAGCACATTCTGCATCAGTTTATGCTACAATGAAGCGGCCTGTCTATGGTTGAAGAAATGACTTCCCCTGTTCCCGAATTTGAAGAACGAACCCGTCTCAGTAAAACAGCCGTTAACCTGGGTTTATTCTTCAACATTCTGCTGGCCGTTTTCAAAACCGGAATCGGCATTCTGGGTCATTCCACTGCTTTGCTGGCGGACGGAATTAATTCCACTTCCGATGTAGCCTATACCCTGATCATATCTCTGTTTGTGCGCGCTGCCGGCAAACCCGCCGATACAGAACACCCTTACGGACACACCCAGTATGAAAGCGTTGGGGCGCTGGTGGTTGGAGCTTTTGTCATTACCACAGCCATCACGATTTTCTGGAATTCGCTGAACACACTCTTTGATATTTTAAACAAACTCAGCGACCCGGAACCCAGCAGCCTGATTACGTTATGGATTGCCCTGGCAACCGTGCTGATCAAAATCTTTCTCACCCTCTTTACCCGCCAAATCGGAAAAAAGACACTGAACCCTTCAGTGCAGGCAATCGCTGCAGACCATCGCAATGATATTTTTTCTGCATCAGCCGTTCTCATTGGCATCTTCCTCAACCAACAGGGATATATCTGGGTTGACCCTCTGGCCGGCGCACTGGTGGCTCTGGTAATCTTAAGCACCGGCATTGGCATTTTACGCGATTCAACTTCTGATCTGATGGACACCGTTCCGGGAAAAACTCTGCGTGCAGAAGCGGAAAAGCTTCTCAGTACGATTCCCGGCGTGAAAGGCATCGACAGCATGCGCGCTCACCGCTATGGGCAATATTTGGGCATCAATATCACGATTATCGTCAATGGAGATCTGACCGTTGATCAGGGAGACCAGATCGCCACCCAGGTAGAAGAAACCCTGCGCCAGGGCATTAACTACGTGCGAGACGTACACGTCCATTTTCATTCGAGCCGCTCCTGACAGCCGAGCCCCCCGATACCTCAGACGCCTGATCATTTTTTCAGCGCTCACCCATATGAATTCGTAACCAATAAATACAGCCCCTCTTTTTCCCGGTCACTTTAAACCCGGCCCGGTACCCCATACAACCCTGACCCAAAGCGGGCCATTTCTGCTGCCGGCAAAACTGCGCTGCCTCATCCGCATCAAAATCAAAAACAACATCCAGCGGTATTCATCCTGGATGTTGTTTTTACCCGGGCCGCCTGTTTTTGCCAGCCGCCCGTTTTTATTTCCTGCTTTTACTTCTTCAATATATGGGTAATTGCCGTTGCAGCCGGGCCGCCCAGAGACTGGGTCATGGCCAGCCGCGCGTGCGGAACCTGACAGGCCCCCGCCTCCTGCCGCAGTTGCAGACAGGCCTCAACAATCTGATACATCCCGTTGGCAGCCGGGGCAAAGCCACGGGCTTTTCCGCCCCCCATCGTCAATACAGGCAGACTGCGTTCGGCGGGCACCCGCCAACCTTCTCCCGGCTGAGCCAACCCGGCCGCTTCCAGTGAAAGCGCAGCATAAATCGAGGTGAAATCATCCAATTCAAACAGGTCTGCATCAGAAGGCATAATTCCAGCCTGGCGGCAGGCCTGCTGCACCGAAAACTGAGCCGCCTTAAACGCCAGCGGGTCCTGACGATCGTATAAACCCAGCGTATCCGTAATGGCGCTGGAACCCAACACCCGAATGGCCTGCTTCTGCAGATTTTCAGGCAACCGGTCTGAACGGGTTATGATGGCCGCCGCGGCCCCATCAACATAAGGAGCCATGTCAAACAATGTCAGCGGGTCACTGACCATCGGCGCCTGTTGAACCGTCTCAGGCTTTAAGGCTTTGCGATACACGGCATGGGGGTTGTGCACGGCCTGGGCATGCGCCAGCAGAGGAAAAGCCTCAAACACTTCATGTTTCAACCCATATTGATACAGGTAACGCTGCATCAATAAAGCCGCCTGCACAACCGGCGTTACACCTTCCATGCCTTCATAATCAAAATCCAACCCGGTTGACAGGCTGGTCTCCAGCCCTTCGGTAACATCAGTGACTTTTTCAACGCCCAATGCCAGGGCGGTATCTACCAGCCCTGAAGATACTGCCAGAAAAGCCTGGCGAAAAGCCGCTGCTCCCGAAGCTTCAGCAGCCTCCAGGGTAAAGGCTTCCAGATTGGCCAACCCGGATTCTTCAGCCAATAAGGCTCCCAGGTTTGCCTGATGACTAACCATAGATCCCAGATAATTGCCAATATAAAGCGCCTGAGGCTGCAGCCCACGCGCGTCTTTCAGGGCCGCCCGCACAGCCCGCGCGCCCAGGGTACGCAGTGAAAGATCCCAATGCTCTCCGGCCGGAATCTGACCAATGCCGGCAATGACGATATCACTCATCTTTGCCTCCTGCTTATGCCAGCGTCAATTTGCCGCGCATGCGCACATATTGTGCATAATCAATCAGGGTGCGCCGGGCAATATAGTCACGCGTCCTGGGGGCCCGGCTTTGGCGTTCCAACACCGCATCCTGAACGACCAAACCAAACGCATCTGAACCTGATCCGGAACCATACGACACCGTCAAAATCCGATCTCCGGGTTTGGCAATATCCAACACTGCGGTCAGCCCAATCAACGCTGCACCGGAATAGGTATTCCCGATTTCAGGAACCAGTAACCCGGCTTTTATCTGTTCCGGTTTAAAGCCCAGCATGGCCGCTGCCCGCTGCGGAAATTTTGGATTCGGCTGATGAAAAACAGCATAGGCATAGTCAGAAGCCTGCGTATGGCTCTCTGCCAGATACGTTTCAGCAGCTGCCAAAACATGCCTGAAATAAGCCGGTTCACCGGTAAAACGCTGACCGTGTTCAGGATACTTCATTCCATCTCTCCGCCAAAAATCGGGCGTATCCGTTACATAAGAATAGCTGGATTCAATAACCGCCAGCGATTCCTCAGCCGGCCCAATAATATACGCGCCGCCGCCGGCGCCGGCGGTTAATTCCAACACATCCCCCGGCCGCCCCTGGGCGGTATCCATCCCAATTGCCAGGGCATACTTTCCCATCCCTGAGCCAACCAACCCGACAGCCGCAACCAGAGCCTCGGTACCCGCCTTACAGGCAAACTCCCAGTCTCCCGATTGAATGTTTGGGCCGGCTCCGATGGCCTCAGAAACCACCGTACCGCTGGGTTTGACAGCATAAGGGTGTGATTCAGAGCCAATCCAGACCGCCCGCAGCTCACGCGGGTCAATGCCAGCCCGCTGTAAAGCATTGCGGGCCGCCTCGACAGACATGGTAATCACATCTTCGTCAATACCCGGCACCGCTTTTTCTTTAACCGGCACACCGCCTTCGCCGCCCTTCCAAATTCGGGCAATTTCTGCCGCCGGGATGCGGTAACGCGGAATATAAGCGCCATAGCCGATAATTCCGGTCGGCTTCTGAGGTTTCAAAAGAAGAGAGGCCTTCTCTTCACACACTACATTCATCTACATCAACTCCTTCAGCAATTCCGCCGCCCGTTCCAGGCGAATGTTCTTTTCACGGGTCATTTGTTCTGCGATCTGCTCAACCTGATCTGCACGCGCCCCGGCTGCCAGAGCAATCTGCCGGGCATGCAGCCCCATATGGCCGCGCTGAATGCCTTCGCTGGACAAAGCCCGCAGGGCAGCCAGATTTTGCGCCAGCCCCACCGAAACAATAATCTGCGCCAGTTCGGAAGCCGTTTTTACCCCTAAAATTTTCAGGTTCACCTGTGCCCCGGGATGCACCCGGGTAGCGCCGCCCACAATGCCAACCGCCATCGGCATTTCCAGACTGCCGGTCAGGTTGCCGTCTTTATCTTTACCCCAGGTACTCAGGCTGGTATACCGCCCCGAACGCGCAGCATAGGCATGCGCTCCGGCTTCAACAGCCCGCCAGTCGTTGCCGGTCGCCAAAACCACTGCATCTACTCCGTTCATAATGCCTTTGTTATGGGTAGCCGCCCGATAGGGGTCAGCCGCTGCAAAAGCCCAGGCGGCAATAATCCCATCGCGCACTTCTTCAGGGCTGAACGAATCAAAACCCAGTGAATGCAGCGGAATCGTCACTTTTGCTCTTGCCAGGCGATGGTCAGCCAGATTGGAAAGAATGCGCAGAAGAACTTTGCCCCCGGTCAATTCTTCGACCAATGGCGACAGGCGTTCAACCGCCGTATTCACCGCATTTGCGCCCATGGCATCTCGAACATCAAACAACAGGTGCAGCACCATAAACGGCCCGATGGGGCTTTCTGCAATCCAGCGTACCTGCAGATCACGCACCCCGCCGCCAATTCTCTGCAGCACCGGGTCGACCTCAGCCGCTTTATCCAACAGGCGCTGTTTATTCTCTTCAATGATTTTGCAGGAAGTTTTTTCATCTTTCAGATTGAGCACCTGCATCTGCCCGATCATGATCGGTTCGTCAGCTTCTGCCCAAAAACCGCCCCCGCCCTGCGCCAACCTGGCCATGAACGAAGCTCCGGCCACCACCGAAGGCTCTTCAACCATCATCGGTACCCATACCGCTTTACCGTTGACAATAAAATTGTTGGCCACTCCCAGCGGAAGCGCCTGTACGCCAACCACATTTTCGATCATGTGATCCGCTTTTTCTACTGAAAGACCATTCAGATTGGTCAATTGGGTCATTTCTTCAGGGCTGAGATCGCATTCCCGGGCGATTTCCTCCAGCCGTTCATAAGGAGAGAGATTATAAAATTTTGTTTTCATCATAGTACCAATTTAGCCGGAAAGTCCCATCAAAAACTATCAGGCTTCCTGAAAACTGATTTAAACTTTCCGGATGCGCTGAAAACTCAGGGGGTAAACGTCAGACCATTTCCTCCCCGTCAGACAGATTCAATTGCTTTAATCGGTACCCGGCTGACTCCCGTACACGCTCATGGCTGTCATTTTGTGCAAAATGCCGCCTGGCTGGCCGTCATCCTGCGAACAGCAACGGCTCGGCAGGTTTCTGTACGGGCCCCTTCGCCCAGGTAATCCGCATTCCTGACATAATCCAAAAGAAACGATGGGTCAGTCATTTTTTCTGTCAGCAGCTCTTCAGCGTAGGATGGCACCCCATAAAAGGCCGCCATGGCGATAAACGCGCGTCAAAGTATTCACCGTTTCTCGCAATATCCTCTGTCATCGCCGGGTTTTCTCTTATCTGTCTTGCTGCGTCAACCCGTACTGTAAAGGTGCGGCCATGCTTTGCCAGATCCGCCAGCACGCGTATATCTTCCCAAACCCATCCCCAATAAATATGCTGCTCCAGATTGTCATTTCCGGCTGTTTTGAAAAGCAGATTTTCATCTGTCATTCTTTCAATGGCCGCCCGACGCGCATCAGGCAGCGGGGCGGTACAAACGATTTCATATAACGTTTGCGGATCCGCAACTTTCCTGACTGCACTGATCGCTCTGCCGCTGTTCTCACTCAGCCATCCAGGTTTAAAAAATCCCATCAATGCCCG
This sequence comes from uncultured Leptolinea sp., assembly GCA_964511135.1. Taxonomy (GTDB): domain Bacteria; phylum Chloroflexota; class Anaerolineae; order Anaerolineales; family Anaerolineaceae; genus UBA4782. The sequence goes on from CAZEEL010000065.1 coordinate 5,554, forward strand.
TTCTTCATTCAGTGGGTTAAAACATCCGGATAGCTCTGCCCCGGGAGCAAAATGACTGCCCGCGCCGACGTATTCGCTTCTACCTGCCGGCCCCAGGCTTCGGCATCCTGCTGAATGATCGCCCAGGTTGCATAATGAACCGGAATCACGGCTTTGGGTTGCAGCATTTTCACTGCCCGCAGGGCATCTTCAGGCCCCATCGTATAGTTATCGCCAATCGGCAAAACAGCCAGATCAATCCCTTCTTCCCCGATCAACCGCATGTCTCCAAACAAGCCGGTATCTCCTGCCAGATAAATTTTCTCTCCTCCATCCAACGTCAGCAGAAAACCGCCCGGGTTTCCTCCATAGCCTCCATCCGGCAGAGACGAACTGTGCATGGCATACGTCATCCTGACGTGCCCAAAAGGAAAGAGACCCCCCCCGCCCAATTGCATGGCATGAACTTTTACATCCTGTTCAGTCAGCCAGCGTCCAATTTCGGGGTTGCAAACCACCGTTGCATCACAGCGCCGGGCAATTTCGACCGTATCCCCCACATGATCACTATGACCATGCGTTAGCAGAATATAATCTGCATGGGCAACATCCGGCGTCATGGCGGCCATCGGGTTTTCACGAAAGTACGGGTCAACGTAAACAGAAGCAGTTCCAATCTGCAAATGCAATGCAGAATGACCCAGCCAGGTCAGATAGTATGGATACGGCATGATTACCCTTTGCCTTCTTCAGGGAACTGAATTTTATTAAACAATATGGGGTACAGCAGCGGGTTGGAGCATAAAATATGGACCGTCTCCTGAAGAAAATCCGGGCTGCCATCCATACCTGAAACCTTGCCGCCGGCCTCCTGAACCAATAAAGCCCCGGCAGCCACATCCCAAAGATGCAAGTGCGTTCCCCAAAAACCATCAAACCTGCCGCTGGCAACATACGCCAAATCAAGCGCAGCCGCTCCCGGGCGGCGCACTCCATGCGAATTCATCGAAATATCAGCCGCCTGCTGAATCGCATTCAGCATATCCGGCCCTTCGTGATGTGCGAAGGCTGCCGCCAGCAGACCGTCGATCAACCGGTCAACGGCTGAAACCCGGATGGGCTGATCATTCAGCCAGGCGCCTTTTCCTCTCTCAGCGGCAAAGCACTCATCGCGCATCGGTTCATAGACCACCCCCAACTGCAATTGTTGATTTTCCATCCAGGCAATGGAGACACAGAAGAAAGGAATTCCATGAGCATAATTCAACGTTCCATCCAGCGGATCAATGATCCACACCGATTCTGCCGCACGGCGGTACAGACCGCTTTCTTCAGCCAGCACGCTGTGATCGGGAAAAGACTTTTGAATCTGACCTGTCAGATATTCTTCAGAGCGATGATCTATTTCAGTAGCCAGATCGTTGGCTGTTTTATGCTTAATCTGATGCTGCTGACCATAGCCCTGTCGTAAAATTTCTCCGGCTCCCCGTGCCCATTCTATAACCTGCTTCAATGTAGGTTTCATTGTTATCGTTATCATCCTTTGTGATGTGTAATATACAACCAGAACGCCCGGTCGCAGACAAAACCCCGGCGCTTTTTCATACCCATGTATAAAACCATGAACGTGGTTCCGGCTTTACCGTTTTATGATCTGAACAGAGCGGCTGACGATGAAGCTCTCACCGGATACACCCGGCCCTTTTTAATCACCGTGCGCACCAGATTGGCGCCAAAGCGATACATCAAATGACGGTAATCCTGAACATCCAAAATCAATAAATCGGCCTGCTTCCCCGCTTCGAGCGAACCAATCAGACTGGAGCGTTGAACAGCCGCTGCGGCGTTGATCGTAGCAGCCACAAGCGCCTCCGCCGGGGTCAGCTTCAGATAACGGCAGGCCAGCGCCATCACAAACTGCATATTGGGGCACCAGGCCGTACCAGGGTTGAGATCACTGGCAACAGCCAGCAGACCGCCCTGATCAATCAGGGCCCGCGCCGGGGTATATTCCGGCTGAGCCAGCCCGAAAGGCGTGCAGGGCAAAGCAACAGCAACCGTTGCGCTGCCTGCCAGCAATTGCACTTCTTCAGGCGGAGTTTTTACCAGATGATCAGCGCTGACAGCTCCCAGTTCAACAGCCAGCCGGGTTCCGCCCAGCGCTTCAAATTCATCGGCATGAATCCGGAGGGGATACCCCAGCGCTTTGGCGCTTTCGAGAATCTGGCGCGATTGATCCAGTGTAAAAGCTCCGCGTTCACAGAAAACATCGCAAAATGGCAGCGGCCGTTCAGGCACATTCTTTAACCACCACGCTTTGACCGCCGGCAGAATCGTCTGACTGAGCAGATCGGTATAACCCTGTGGGTTATCCTGATATTCGGGGGCAATCGCATGCGCCCCCAAAAAAGTCGGCGCCAGTTCCAATGGAGTCTTTCGCTCAACCTGTAACAGAGCTTCCATTTCTTTAAGCTCATTTTCCAGATCCAGACCATAGCCGGTTTTGGCTTCAGCCGTAGTCGTACCATGTTCAAACAGGCTTATCGCCCGCGCAACCGTCTCATTGACCAACTGACCGAGACTTGCCTGGCGTGAACGGCGGACGGTAGACGCAATTCCGCCGCCGGCCGCCATAATATCCATATAACTTTTCCCCTGCAAGCGCATTTCAAACTCGCCGGCACGGTCACCCGCCCACACCAAATGGGTATGCGGGTCAACCAACCCCGGAATAATCGCCCTGTCGCGGGCATCCAACAGCTCTTCATGAGGATACCTGGCGCCCAGCTTCTCGGTAGTACCAACGTCAACAATCATCCCATCGCGTATGAGCAGGGCTCCATCCTGAATAATTTTCAGATCGTTCATAGCCTGCCCGCGCCGCGGGCCGCCATGCAGTGTTACCAACTGAGAAGCTGAATGAATTAACATACCTGTTTTCCTTCCCGTTAAGAGGTCTGCTTCCTGTCGGCAGCAGACATTTTTTCATCCACTTTCAGAGCCAGGGCATCCATTTCTGCCAGTTGCACCTGCTCCACCCTGCCATCGTCACACAATTGTGTCATGTCTGAATTAACAGGCAGGCGGGCCAGCACTTCACTTCCAGCCGAATCAGCAATTTTTTGGGCATGGCTGGAGCCAAAAATGGCATGAACCGTATGACATTCAGGGCAGACATAGCTGCTCATATTCTCTACAATTCCCAGCAGCGGGGTTTGGAGAGCCTGAATCATACCCAAAGCTTTCATAACAACCATTGTTGAAAGAGCCTGCGGAGTAGTCACCAGAATGACCCCGTTCAGAGGAAGGGATTGCGCCACTGTGAGCGCTGCGTCAGACGTTCCTGGCGGAAGGTCTGTCAGCAGGTAATCCAGATTTCCCCACAGAGTCTCTTCCCAGAACTGTTTAATCACCCCCGAAATCATCGGGCCGCGCCAGATCACCGGCTTCGTTTCATCATCCAGCAACAGGTTGGACGACATAATTTTGATGCCGCCCGCGCTGACCGCCGGAAGCATCCCCTGTTCACTGCCTCTGATCCCTCCCGAAGGCAGACCAAACAGGCGCGGAATGCTGGGGCCGGTAATATCAGCGTCCAGAATACCCACCTTTTTTCCCTGGCGAGCCAGAGCAGATGCCAGCAACGCAGTGATCGAAGACTTTCCAACCCCGCCTTTACCGCTCATCACGGCAACCACCTGCCGAATACGATTTAAACTGGTTAATTTTGGCAGGGGCATCCCATCTCCAAGCATGATCTTTTCACGCTCTTCAGGCGTCATCGCCCCAAACTCAATCGTTACATTGCGAACGCCCTGTACCTGCTGCAGCGCTTCCTGCGCATCCTGACTGATTTTATCTCTCAACGGACAGGTCGGAATCGTTAAAATCAGACTGAACTTAATATCTCCCTCCGGGCTGATTTTCAGATCACGCACCATATTGAGTTCGGTAAGACTGCGATTCAATTCAGGATCCATTACCCTGGATAAGGCTTCAAGAACTTGTTTTTCAGTGATCATAAGATTCTCCTGTTTCAAATTATACATGTTGAACATAAGGAAAGATATAATGATTTTATTATGAATGAGCTGCCCTTACTGTTTAATATTACCATTGCAATTGTCATCGCCTTTATGGGGGGGATGCTGGCCAGAAAACTGGGTCTTCCGCCGATTGTCGGCTATCTGCTGGCAGGGGTCGTCATCGGGCCCTTCTCTCCCGGCTTTGTCGGAGATTATGACACCATCTATCAGTTGGCTGAACTGGGCGTCATTTTCCTGATGTTCGGAGTCGGGCTGCATTTTTCCTTTGAAGACCTGTTTAAGGTAAAAGATGTTGCCATCCCCGGCGCGCTCTTCCAAAGTCTGTTTTCTACCCTGCTGGGACTGGTTTTAACCCTGTTATGGGGTTGGACATGGCAAACCGGGCTGGTCATGGGGCTGTCGATCTCTGTAGCCAGTACCGTAGTCCTGCTGCGCAACCTGATGGACCACTCGCTGCTGCAAACCAGCCACGGTCAGGCCGCGATTGGCTGGCTGATCATGGAAGATATTCTGTCCGTCCTGATTTTGGTGATTATGCCTGCTCTGGTTCCCAACCCGAGCGGCTTTGACTGGCAACATCTGGCTTTTACCCTGCTCAAAGCAATTGCGTTTATTTTTCTGATGATGTTTATCGGGAAAAAGCTCCTGCCTTCGCTGTTAGACAAAGTAGCCCATACCCGCTCACGCGAGTTGTTTATTCTGGCAGTGCTGGCAATTACCCTGGGCATCGCGATGGGTTCCGCTACATTATTTGGGGTATCTCTGGCGTTGGGCGCTTTTATGGCTGGCGCGATCATTAACCAGTCGCCCCTCAGTTATCAGGTAGGCGCCGACGTCTTCTCTTTTCGAGAGGCGTTTTCAGTGCTGTTTTTTGTTTCAGTAGGAATGCTCGTCAACCCTGTGTTTGTCTGGCAGCACATGGGGCAGGTTCTGGCTCTGACCCTGCTGGTTATTTTGGGAAAATTCCTGATCGTTCTGTTTTTGGGCTTTTTTATTCACCGCCCGGCACGTACTTTTTTGGTGGTTGGAGTAGGCGTTGCCCAGATCGGTGAGTTCTCATTCATTTTAGGGCAGGGCGGAATGAAGCTTGGGTTGATGACCAGCGACCAATATGCCTATCTGCTGGCAGCTTCGCTGATTTCAATATCGCTTAATCCATTTCTTTACAACCTGCTCCCCTGGCTGGAAAAAAACCTGCAAAAAATTCCCGGGTTCTGGGGCAGGCTTGAAACCAGCAAACCCCTTCCAATAATTGATGAAAACGCTTTGCAGGATCATGTCGTGATCATCGGGTATGGGCCGGTGGGTAAACACATGGTAGATGTGCTTTTGACCCTGAATATCTCCATGTTGGTCATTGAAAATAATACCCTGCATACAGATAAGCTGATTCAACAGCAGGTACCGGTTTTATATGGTGATGCCTCAAACTCTGAAGTGATTACCCATGCCGGGCTGCAGCATGCCCGGGCGCTGGTCATCACCATTGCCGACGAATCTGCCAATGCTTTAATTATCTCTGCCACCCGCGATATTAACCCCAACCTGATGATTATCACCCGGGCTTCTACTGAAGAAGGCATTCGCCTGCTCAGTGAACGGGGCGCCAATTATGTTGTGCAGGCCGAACTGGAAGGCGGGCTGGAACTGGTTTCGCATACCCTGATGGGGCTGGGCTACCCCCTGCGCCAGGTGCATGAATATACCATGGCGGTTCGGCGCGATAATTACAACTACAATATCGAACAGGGCAGCGGCGATGAAATTCGCAGCCTGCATCGCCTGATAGAAGCCAGTAACGAACTGGATCTGATCTGGGTTGAGCTGCCCCCCGATTCGCCGATTCTCGGTCAGTCATTGGCCGGCATCGATATGCGTTCAAGAACCGGCGCATCAGTCGTAGCCATCATCCGCGACCATCATCTGACAGCCAATCCAAAATCCGGCATCATTTTTGAATCCCGTGATCGGCTGGGCCTGATTGGCGAAGAAAACCAGATTGAAAAAGTCCGGCAGATGGTGTATCCGCCTCAGCCCCCAAAACCCGAGCAGTCAGAGGCCTAAGACCAGACCCCCGAAACAGGCATCCGGCATTTCGGACAAACGCTCTCCTGAGCCAACGCATTGTTTAATACCCGAAAACCGTAACGTTCTATCAGCAGTGTGTTGCATTGCGGGCAATAGGTGTTTTCAAGCGACCCAACCCGACCGGGAAGGTTGCCGGCATAGACATAGCGCAGCCCGGCTTCCTGCCCGATATCAGCAGCCTGCTGTAAATGTTCTGCTGAAGCCGGCGGCGCCTGATCATAGTGATAGTCAGGATGATATGCGGTGACATGCCAGGGAATGTCCGGAGATACTGAAACCAGAAAGCGGGCAGCTTCCCACAGCTCTTCCGCCCGATCATTAAAACCGGGGATTAATAATGTGACCACTTCCACCCATAAACCCAGCGCATACGCCAGGCCAATCGCATCCAGCACCGGCTGCAACCGCCCGCCCAGCGAACGGTAATGCCGGTCGTTCATGCATTTAAGATCAACTTTAAAGGCATCCAGACGCGGCCGCAGAAACTGCAAAGCCTGCCGAGAGGCAAACCCATTGGAAACAAAGGCTGTTTTTAATCCGCGGGAATGCGCCAGATCAAAAATATCGGCAGCCCATTCACTGCTGATCATCGGTTCATTATAAGAAGATATGACCGAAGAACAGCCGCTCTGTTCAGCCAGCCCGACCACCTGCTCAGGGGTCATCTCCCGCACATCATAATCCATCGAATCGCATTCCGGATCACGCAGGGTCTGGCTGATCTCCCAGTTCTGACAAAAAGAACAATGGAAATTGCAGCCCAGCATCCCAAAGGTTAAAGCCCGCGTTCCGGGCAAAAAATGATTGAAAGGCTTTTTCTCAATCGGGTCCGGGTGCAGCCCGCCGACATAGCCCCAGGGAACCTGTAAAACGCCGTCTTTGGAAAACCGCATTTTACAAACGCCGCGCTGGCCGTCAGAGCGCAGCCGGCAGCCATGAGCACAGGCCAGGCATTGCAGCCCGCCCGCCTCATCAGCAACGGTAAATAATTTTCCGGGTCGCGTAAAAGTATCCAATTCAGCAGTATGCATACATTCATTATAGCCGAGTCTGCTTTGAATACAATTTCAGGCAGGAAA
>CAZEEL010000066.1:0-12657 GCA_964511135.1 uncultured Leptolinea sp.
GAAAAGCCCTCTTTTTTTGAAAAGGGGGCTTTTGCCATGAGGGGCTGTTATTTTTAAAATAGATTATTATGATGTACGATGTACGTTATACTTTTTTTCCAAGATTTGTTACATAGCGAATATTTTTTTCAACCGATCCCAGATCTGCGGCGGTGAGGGTTTCCGTGCGGCTGTCAACGAAGGCGTACAGTTCCTGTAAGGTAAAGACCTTTACATCCGGAACGGTGCATTTGTAATGTTTTGTGCTGCGGGTGAAGCCAACGATTGGTTCAACCGGGGTTGCCAGTTGTTTTTCAAGTTCGGCGCACCCGGCAGCTAACGGGGCAGCCGGATCTATGAAGTTGGCTTTGCGCGGGTCCAGTTGGTTCATTGTAATGCCATAAACTCCCCCCGGACCAGACAGAATCATCGGCACTGTTTTTTTGGGGTCATCTGCAAACGCTTCAGGGAACAGCGCCCATTGGTTGTTAATCCCGTTCAGTGTGGCGGCAACCTGTTTTCGGGCGGAAAGCGCTTCGTTTAATGGCACTTCTACTTCATTGCGCAGGATAGACATTAATTTACTGTAGGTCAGTTTTCGGGTATTAATTCCCAGCATCGTGCAGAAAACCATAAAGAGAACCCATCCAATAAAGACGATCGTGATGGCGATGAATTGCGCCTGGCGGTAGGGAATTCCGGCCTGATTAAACACGTTTTGGTAAAAGAATCCGATCAAAAAAGCGATTGTTCCAATAACGCCAATGATGAATCCAATACGAACCATCAGATACTTGAAGCTGCCGGCTTTTTCGTTGCTGATCAGCTTTTTTATTTCTTCGGGTGGTCTTTCATAATGTTGCATTAAAAACTCCTGCATCTTTCTGCTGGTGTTCCGGTTTAATATACCCGGGGTGAAATGTTTACGGGGTTATCCGATGATCTCTTTCAGAAATGGGAAGTGCCTGAGCACAATTTGTTTTACATCAGCTGGAGTTTCCAGCTCAAGAACTTCTTCAGCAACCCGTTTTGCTTCTTCTTTATTCAACCGACGGATGATTTGCTTGGCAAGCGGCACTACAGGCGGGTTCATGCTCAGTTCGTCTATTCCCAGCCCTACCAGGATGGGGATGGCTAACGGCTCGCCAGCCAGTTCACCGCAAACCCCGGCTTTTTTTCCGTATTGGTGTGCACCCTCAGCAACCGAGTGGATCAGTTGTAATACGGCCGGGTCATAGGCGTTAGCCAGGTCAGAAAGGGTGTTGTTGGTACGATCTACTGCCATTGTGTACTGAGTGAGGTCATTGGTGCCAATGGAGAAGAAATCTACTTCGCTGGCCAGTTGGTGTGAAAGTATGGCGGCAGCAGGAATTTCGATCATGATGCCTACTTCCATATGCTCAGCAATGGCTTTTCCTTCAGCCAGCAGTTCCTGCCTGCATTCTTCCAGAATTTGGCGTGCCTGGTTGATTTCAGAGGCTTTGGTGACCATTGGGAACATTATTTGCAGGCGGCCTTTGCTGCCCGCGCGCAGGGCGGCGCGCAGTTGTGTTTTAAAGAGGGGCACATTTCGCAGACACAGACGCAAACCGCGCACGCCCAGGAAGGGGTTGAGTTCATAGGGAAGTTCCAGGTAAGGGAGCTGTTTGTCACCGCCGATGTCCAGTGTGCGCAGGATGACGGGTTTATCACCAAAGGCTTCTACGACTGCACTGTATTTTTGATATTGCAACTCTTCGCCGGGCATTTCGGTGCAGTCAAGATAAATAAATTCAGTGCGAAGCAGACCTACGCCTTCGGCGCCATTTTTTACTGCGACCTGCAGGTCTTCAGCGCTGTCACTGCCTATGTTTGCATAGACTTCTATACTGGCGCCATCCAAGGTAACTGCCGGCAGGTGCGCTTCAGACAGCGCCTGTTGCAGCGCTGCTTTTTTGGCGCCACGCATGGATTCATAGTGTGCAATGGCAGCTTCATCGGGTTGGATGATGATGCTCCCATTGTAGCCATCCAGGATGACAGGTTGGTTTTCTTCAAGGTGTAATACAGATTCAGGCACTCCAACGATTGCCGGTACTCCCAGACTGCGGGAAAGGATGGCTGTGTGTGAGGTGGTACCGCCTTCCACGGTACAAAAGCCCTGGATCATCCGGCGATCCAGCGAGAGGCAATCTGACGGTGTCAGATCCCGGCTGATAACAATGGAAGGCTTTCCCAGTAGTTTTCCCGGTTCATCGCATACCTTTAGAAGGACGCGCAGTATGCTGTTGCGTACATCACGGATGTCGAGAACTCGGGCTTTAATATAATCATCGTTAATTTCTTCCAGCAGGCGACAGTAAGATTCACTGACTTCAAATACAGCCGTTTCAGCGTTTAACTTTTCATCCAGAATTTTAGTTTGGATACCATCATTCATATCCGGGTCTTGCAGGATCGTCATATGAGCGTGGAAGATGCTGGCCTCGTCTGTCCCAATTTCGGCGACCGCCTTATTAAAGATTGCTTCAAGTTTCTCCAGGGTAACCTGGCAGGCTTCCTGGTAGCGTGCTAATTCAGTCTGTGCATCTTCTACATGATACGTTTCAAAAACAAGTGAAACGCTGCGAAAATGAAAAACTGGTGCGATACTGATACCGCGAGAGACACCGATTCCAGAAAGTACTTCCATGGTCTAGTCCTCGAAGTTAGATTCGATCAGTCTGGTAAGAGCTGCAATGGCCTGCTGGCTGTCTTCGCCGGTTGCTACGATGTGTACGGAGTCGCCGCCATGCACACCGATGGATAGAATCCCCAATATACCTTTTGCATTTGCCTTCTTTTCAGTATTGCGTGTTAAGTTGGATACAGAAATTGAGGACTTGAACGTGTTGGCACAGCGGACAAAAAGGTCAGCCGGGCGGGCATGTAACCCATGTTCATGTTGGACAATAAGAGTGGTTTCAGATGTGAGATTCGTTTCCATTAGCTTTCTTTCCCTTTCCTGCGGGAGTTTATTATGAAAGGGCGAAAAGGTTCTTCATTTTTTCCGAACCAAACTCGCCCCATACTTCCAGGGCTTTGGCCAGTTCCGGGCTGGATTTGGCTGCTTCAGCAAGCGGAGTTTGTTGAAGGGTAGCATCGATTGCCACACGCATGGCATGCGCTCCGGCGCGTGCTCCCATGGGATGGGAATGGATACCGCCGCCGGCGCCGATGGCAATATCATTGCCAAGCATATTCATCAGATATGGAACAATTCCAGGGGTTACACCGCCGCCGACATGTACCATGGTGGGTTTGATTTGGTGCATGGGGGCCAGACAGGTTTGAGCGATGCGAATGAATTTTTCCTGAATTCCGCCGAATTTCATGGTGGGAACATAATCCAGATAGCCATCTGCACCGGCAAGGCGGGCAAGTTTTGCGCCTACGACTGAGCTCATCCCGCCAAAGGGATTGGCAACCCACATACCGCTGGAGCAATTGTGAATCATCAGGGGCACCTGAATGCGCGGGTCTTCGGCTAACTGGCGTACGCCGGCAAAACCTACCGGGAAAATATTCACCATGAGCGCGTTGGCGCCGGCTTCAATGGCACACAATGCATTCTCTAACAGACGATCCGGGTTATCGGAAATATTCACAGAATACAGGGTGCTTTCGCCCTTGTCATGGTCAGCGCGTTTGGCAGCGTCCATATAGGCTTTAACACGTTCGGCAAGGGGTGAGAATGAAGGAGAACCAGCGATCAGTTCATCGTCTTTAATCCAGTCTGTACCGCCGGCTGCCGCTTCATAGAACAGGCGGGCGCCTTCAACCGGAACGATGCCGGTACATGGTTTGATCATATTATTGAGCAGGGGGCGATGACTGATGTTGAGTATGTTGCGAAGTCCCTCAACACCAAACTTGGGGCCTTTGAACTGTGCAGTGTATGATTTTGGCAGGTCCAGATCCAGAAGTTTCAGGTTATCCATCGCTGCAATATTGCCGATGACGGTCGAGATAAGCAGGGGAATGTTATCGTAGAAGTTGATCCAGGGGAATGCAATGCGCACAACGTACCAGCGTAAGACCGAATCAGCCGGGATGGAACCTTTTGATTCGTAATCGGGCACACTGTAGACTGCTACCAGACGGCCTGCTGAGCGGTGGCGTACTTCATCTGTCTCACCAGGTACACGTACCCAGGTTCCGGTGGTTTGTTCCAATGCCAATGATGTACAACGGGCAATGACGTCTGATTCTTTGGCTGCACCGATCAGGTAGGTTGCAATAACATACTCGTCCTGATTCAGGCTTTCGGTGATAGGTGTCAAAAATAAATCCAGTTCTTTCGCGGGCATGACTTACTCCTTAGTTTATTTTGATGATAAAAGAATCTATTCTGATTGTATTGTTTTGAAAATCAGGGCAGGGTGGATGATATTTCCAACTGACTGTTGACTTCCATTATTGATTATAGGTATTTTGAGGTGAACAGAGTGTCTAAGTTTTACAAAATTGTATTATGACAAAAGTGCATTAATAAGAGCCTCCGATTCCATTGGGCGGGCTTTCTCTCTGAGAAGAGAATGTCCAGATGGTTCGCAATACATCCGGCGGTTTGGCAGATTCGCGCAGGGCCTGGCGGAACTCTGGCTGGCTGATCAGGTTGCCAAGCTGGAAGAGAGCATTCAAATGAGAGTATTCATCAATAGCTCCCAATACGAAGGCAATATCGACCATCTCATTTTCCGAGCTTCCAAAATTGACGGGTTTTTGCAGTTGCAGCATACTCAGGCAAAGTGCATTCACGCCATCTACCGGCCGGGCATGCAGGATAATGATTCCAGGCGCCAGGAACATGTACGGTCCATGTTCTTCAATGATATGAATCATGGCCTCTACATAATGCGGTTGGATATGGGATTCTGTGAGTAGTGGTTGGCTGGCCAAATGTACCACATCGTGCCAGTGGGCTTCAGATGGGCTGAAAAGGATATGTTTGGGTACCAGGAGATCTACCAGATCTGCTTTTGCAGATGCAGTTTGAATGGGGTGGTGGCTTTTGTTGTCTTGTTCAGTCATCCAGTTCTGGATTTGTTTCTTTTCAGACGGGCTGAGGAAGGGGGTTACGTGAATGGTGTGAATGTCAGGTATTTCACTTTGAATCAGGCTTAAAACCAATTCGGCCTGGCCCAATATGCTTTCGCCGGTCATGTAACCATCCATAATGCCGATGATTTCCAGACCGGGGAACTCGTATTCAATACAGGATTTGAGAAGACTGGTTTTGGCGCGGATTCCGTCTCCAATCAGGACAACCGGGTGTTTATTATGATCTTTGGTTTTCAGGCGGTTGAGCGCCGCGACCAGATACATGGCAACGAAGGCTACTTCTTCGGGCGGAGCAGGCACGCCTACCTCTTTTTCTATCTCTGACAGGCTTAATTTGGCAGTTCGATATACTTCAGGATAGCGGTTGATTACTTCATCCAGGCATTCGTTGATGATGGGAAGCCGGTATTTCAGACGGAACATAACCGGTTCGATATGGCGGGTCAGATCGACAATGAGGGTGTCATCGATGCGCAGCAGAGGGTGCAACTGGCGGGCACAGGTGGCAAGGATACTGTCTACAAAAGGAAGGCTGAAATGATATAAATCTTCAAATTCGGCTTTCTGCATGTTTTCGCCCAGCGTGATTGGGGTTTCTTCCCATTTGGCGCACAACAGGCAAACGGCCAACATTTCTTTTTCGGTGTCGGGTACTTTGATGGCGTAGCGGCGGGTAATTTCACCTAAAATGGAATTTGAAATTTCCAGTTCAACGGTGTGGCGGGCGCTGAAGGTGATGGGAATTTCCTGGTTTTTACCGTGCAGTAAAGCGTCAATTGAAACGGCCAGGTATGCCATGATTTCTACACGTGAATAGAGCGCCAGACGGCGCCCCATCATATTCTCAATATGTTCAATGATGTGATGACTGAATTCAAACGGCAGCCCTTTAAGATATTTTTCCAGCTTTTGGGGCAGGCTTTTATCAGAGAAGACATTTCCGCCGGGGTTGTACCATATGGAATACCATTTTTTTTCACCCAATTCTTCGCGTACCAGATTGATGATGGCCAGACGCCGTGAGATTTCATCACCTTCGATATATGCGCCGGTGTTGGGAGCGCGTTTGAGGGTAATGTGGTACGCGTTCAGCCAGCGTTGCATGCTGTTGATATCGTGCACAATGGTGGAGCGCGAAAAACCTTCGTTCGAGGCCAGATTTTGGTAGGTGATGGGCGTATTGGCATTGAGCAGCTCGAAAAGTGAGATGCGCTGGCGTTGGTTGCGGGTGAGGATCAGGTTGTTTTGCTCATATTGAGATATGAGATGGAGGAGGCGTTTGCGGTTCTGGCGTGAGGTTTCGATTTCGATACCAAAGCCTGGGCGGGATTGTAACGTGACTCCTTCGTTGCGGAACCAGGTTTTTACCGTGTCAAGGTTATAACGGATAATACGGGATGTTAAGCCGGTTTGACTGGACAGGGTTCCAAGGGTCATGCGGCTTTCAGAATTAAGCAGAGCATAAATGATACAGCGTTGGCGTGCGTTGATCGAAACGGATAGCTCGGGCATTTCAGCTGCTCCAATTAATACAAATATGTCTCAATTAATATTGAACCAAACCTTGCTCGGATTATACGGGATTTGATGTTTTTCTACAAGCAGCAATGACAAACAGAAGACCGTACGGAAGCGTATTGTGTCATTTTGATCTTATTTTTAAATCTTCTATATTAAAGAAGAGAAGCTTATAAAAGAAAGGGGAGATATTTCTGCAGGGTGCGACCTGCCGGTTGAAACCTGTGAACTGTGCGTTAAATTGTCATAACTTAATCGGACGAAAACAGATCAAACAATCCGTAACGTGACCTTGTATAATTTAGGAAGTATTAATACGCTGTGGATGAAAGGGTCCTGATCCATTTTTGAATGGACAGGCAGTCTGGTAACGCGGGATGGGCTTTTTGTCGAATTGCAGAATGGTTTTCCAGAGTGAAGTCAACATAAAGCCAGTATTCCTGGAAATTGATTTTCAGGATGTTCTGCTGTCAAAATAAGGTTAATAAAAATGGATACATTATTAGATAATATTGTTGTAAAGAAATTTACGGACACTGTCTCCCGTCAGGATTTATTAACTGAAATGGGCAATGGTACGGTTGAGTCGGGTTGGGCAAAGCCCGGATTTGTTCAGGCTTTATTAACCCGTGAAGAGAAATATCCTACCGGCCTGCATACGCTTGGCGTTGAAGTGGCTATTCCGCATGCAGATCCCGAGTGGACCATTACACCGGCTATGGTTGTGGGCATATCAACGCACCCGGTTGCTTTTGAGCCGATGGGCGGTGAAGGCGATAAGGTACAGGCGCGTTTTATTTTTATGTTATTGATCCCGGATGCAGAAACCCATATGCAGTTTTTACAAACATTGGCAGAGTTTATTGAAGATGAAGCGAAGTTGAGCCAGATGGGAAAGACAAATGATGTCACCCCGTTGATCGACTTCTTTCGATCAAGAATGGCAGTGTAGAGCTGTTTTAAAAATCATAGGTTAACTTTACTGTAAAATGGAGTATAAAAAATGGATCTCACAAAGTTTGTAAGCAAGTCAGCGAAGGTTGGCGAAATTTATAACCTGCATCATTTTCATCTTGGCTGGAAGGAGCCTGCTCTGCGGCGCCTGATGGGTAATGAACTGGTTTACCCGCCTTCTCCAAAAGTGATCGAAGCTGTTCAGAAAATAGCCCCTTTCCTTAATTATTATCCGGAAGATCCCCTTACGGATTTAGAGCTGCGGACGAAGCTGGCAGAATATTCGGGGTTGCCCGGGCGTGCAGACTGGATCACATGCGGCAATGGTTCTATGGAAGTTATTGATATGTTGTACGAAACTTTCCTGGATGAGGGTGATGAAATTCTGATCAGTACCCCGGATTATTCTCCGTATGCCCGTCGGGTTCCACTCTATGGCGCTAAGGTTGTGGATGTACTGCCAGTTGATGAAGACTTCAATTATTCTCTGGAAGATTTCACTTCCAAAATTACACCCCGCACCAAAATGGTTCTGCTTTCCCGTCCCAATAATCCGGATGGTCACTATGTCAGCCGGGATTTGGTTCACGGGTTATGCAAACAGGATATCATGGTTGTAATCGATGAAGCCTATGTTGAGTTTGCTACTGATACCGTGGAAGATATGCTGGATCTGTATCCGAACCTGATCATCAGTCATACCTTCTCGAAGGCGATGGGTTTGGCTGGCATTCGCCTGGGGTGGATTATTGCTCGACCGGAAGTCATCAAATATGTCAATCACATTCGCACGCCTCTCAATATTGGTCTGGTTGCTCATGTAGCGGCTATCGCTGCGATTGATGATGCGGATTACATTCGTGCGAATGTGGCAAAAGTAAAAGCTGACCGCGAATTTTTAGCCACTGAAATTGCAAAGATTCCCGGAATGCGTCCCATTCCCTCTGAAGCCAATTTTGTGATGGTGAACTGCAAAGAAACCGGTGTAAAAGCCAGTGCGATTTATGAACATGTTTTGAAAGCAGGATATATCATTCGCTGTTTTGTGGATGCCCGCGGTTTACCCGGAGATCAGTATTTCCGTATCACCATCGGTACGCATGAGGATACCGTTGGTGTGCTGAATGAAATTAAAGCTTTCTTGAAAAATAAGTAATGTATAAATTTGTTATTGAAAGGGAAAAGAAATGAATCGAGCAGCTGTTATTCTGGTTATGTGTGGTTCCTCTATAGCTACCTCTACGCTTGCGGCAGTCAAAATTGAGAACGAAGCCCAGAGACGAAATATTTCAGTGGTGGTTAAAAAAGGAAAAGTTTCTGATGCTGATCTTTTGATTAACTCAATGAAGCCGGATGTTGTTGTTGCTACGGCTGTTCTGTCGCCCCGTGAAGATATTCCCGTATTCAACGGTGTGCCATTGCTGACCGGCATTGGACAGAAAGAACTATACGACCAGATCTTTGAAATCATTACAAATAAGCCGTAACCCTGATACCGGCATGTGAAACTATTGCCAGAGAGCGGTGTTATAGCTTTTGTCATTGCTCTACTCCCTGTCTGGCAATTTATTGTTTTATATTTTATTATTTTATTGAGAAGAAAGGATGGAATAGAAAATTATGGAAGGCTCTTTTTTTACAACGTTTAAAGCACTGCTTGAGCCCGTACTTGGTCTGGGACCATTGTTCATGATTTTTATCGTATTCACCCTGATTGGTCTGATTGTGGGTCTGGGCGTCTTTCGTGCGATCCGCAATGGTCTGATGATCGCAATTGGTTTCCAGGGCGTCTACATTGTCGTAGATTTTTTCCTGGCTGGTGTAGGGCCGGCAGCAACAGCCCTGACAGAACGATTTGGCGGTGTATTTACGTATACTGACATTGGCTGGGGCGCTTTTGCAGCCTTTGCTTTTGGCCACCCGATCGCTTATGTCATTATTGTAATCAGTCTGGCAATCAACCTGCTGATGCTTGTGTTGAACCTGACCGATACGCTCAATCTGAATATCTGGGATCTGTGGGAAGCGATTATCTGTGCCTTGATTGTTTTGGCGCTGACGAAAAACTTTGTTGCTGCCCTGATCGTTGCTTCCGGTTGGTGTTGGCTGAGTTTGATGGTTTCTGACTACTATGCTTTGAGGGGTTTTCCTGAGAATTTCTATGGCTTCAAGAACATTGCCTTTTATCAGGGTATCAATGTCGGCTGGGGTATCTTTGCTGATGGCGTTGCTAAAATCCTGGATAAAATTCCTGCTACTTCTCAGGCCCGTTTTACCCCTGACTACGTTCAGAAAAAATTTGGTGCCATCGGTGAACCTGCTGTTTTGGGTGGCATTATCGGTTTGCTGATGGGTATCGGCGCCGGTTTATGGTGGGGCGATATCATTATGCTGATGATCAAACTGGCGACTGCTCTTGTCCTGCTGCCTATGATGTCTGGTATCGTGATGCAGGCATTGGTGCCTGTATCTGAAGCAGCCTCTGCATTTATGATGGCCCGCACCAAAGGAAAACAGATTTTTGTGGGTGTGGACCCGGCGATTGCTGTAGGCCATACCTCCGTTTTGGCTACCACCGCTTTGATGGTTCCGGTTATGCTCCTGTGGGCTTTCATCATCCCCGGCACCAAGAGTGTTCCTTTGGCTGACCTTCCTGCCTTGCTGTTCTTCTGGGTCTTCGCTGCCGCGCCCAATAAGGGTGATATGCTGCGTACTTTTATTACTACCATTCTCATGGGCGGTCTGGCTACTTTAAGTGGCGTCTTTATTGCCCCATGGGCAGATGCTGTTGCGAAAATGCAGGGTGTATCTGATGTTGGAAATGCAACATCAACCTTCCTGTACTTATGCCCTGACATGCTGGTAACCGGTTTCCTGGGCGAGAACTTTGGAAAACTGGGCATTCCTGGTGTTGCAGTGGTTATGCTGGTTCTTATGGCTATTGGTACTGCTTTCCGCCTGCGCTATAACGCCAACAAACGCAAAGCCCTGGCTGCAGCAGCCAACTAGTTTTTGTCTTTCTGCTGCCTGCATGTTTGCAGGTGACAAAATGTAATGAACAGCCAGGTTCTCCTGAAAGGATGAGCCTGGCTGCTTTTATGAGAAACAGGAGACTGCTTGAAAACCAAAGATTTTGTTTTTGATTCTCTTGAAAATGTGGCTGCATCAGGAAACTATCTGACTGCCACTTTTTATGTGCGTCTGAATGCCGGGGAAGATATTCTTTCTCGGGCCGCTTCTCTGGCGGTAGGCCAGACGATTGGAACCTGGACTGAGGTGCCCGGTGTGACCCGTGAAATGCTGGAACAGCATCTTGGCCGGGTCGTTGCTGTATATGATACGCCGCCGGTGGAGGTGACCGGCGATTTGCCGGCTGACAAGCGCAGTTTTATTGTGCAGATTGCTTTTCCAGAGGTTAACTTTGGTGCACAGTTTCCTTTGCTGCTGACTACGATATTGGGCAATGATGTATCCACTTCTGCTCAGATTAAGTTGCTGGATGTTCAGGTTTCGGCTGAACTGGCCCGTTCATTCGGTGGGCCCCGTTTTGGAATTGAAGGCATTCGCAGGCTTACCGGTGTGTATGATCGCCCTCTGATTTTGAATGTGATTAAGCCCTGTACGGGCTTTCCGCCGCAGGCAGCAGCGCCCTGGTTTGAAGAATCGGCCCGTGCCGGAAGTGATGTTATTAAAGACGATGAGCTTCTCAGCAATCCTTCTTTTAATCAGTTAAACGAACGGGTTAAGATATTTCATGAAATTGCTGTTCGAGTATATGAAGAAACCGGGCGCAGGCCCTTATATTGTGCGAATATTACTGACCGTTCTGACCGCATGGTCGAAAATGCGCGCAGGGCCGTTGAACTGGGCGCTGATCTGGTGATGGTGGCCTCTATATCCAGCGGTCTGGGAGCTTTACAGACGGTAGCCGGAATGGAAGACTGCAATGTTCCGATTCTGGCACATTTTGCCGGTTTTGCGATGATGACCGAATCACAGACTTCGGGAATATGCTCGCCGCTGTTGCTGGGAAAATTTAATCGTCTGGCAGGCGCGGATGCAATTTCTTTCCCATCACCCTACAGCGCCTATCCGTTGCTGCGCGAGAAATATTTGCGGATGGCACAGTTTATGACGATGCCATTATATGATGTAAAACCGGCGCTTCCGGTGCCGGGCGGCGGTATTCATCCGGCTACTGCTGCAAAGATTTATGCCGACGTGGGAAAAGACACCATGCTGACGGTAGGCGGCGCTATCCAGGGGCATCCCGGCGGAGCTTCAGCCGGTTTGAAAGCCCTGCATGCTGCTCTGCAGGCGGCGATGGATCATACCCCTCTGGAGAAGAAGGCTCTGGATGTTCCTGAGCTGAAGGTTGCCCTGGAGCTTTGGGATAAGGCATAATAAGCTTCCGGGTGAAATGAGTATTTTGATCGAGACCAAAAGGGGTTTGGGAAGTGTTGCTTCGTCAGGCCCCTTTTTGGTCTTGTCAAAAATCTGATGTTAAAAATCCTGAAGTTCAGACAAAAGTTCGGACAGGGTGGTGAACGAGAACCATAAGAGCTGCAAAAACTTCATCCAGGATGGAAATGCGATCGGCTTTGGGAATACGCCATTTCTGTTTCAGCAGGATAAATAAGCCGGAATAGCGTCTCCACTTCTTGCCTTTCTTTTTGTTCAGCGAACCAGGAAGTTGATCTTTTTCAGGCGCTGGCTCATTCTCCGTGATGATCTCACCATAGAGATGATCGCGGACAGCCTCACCCAGAATCAGACCCATGGTATAAACCAGAAGCAACAAAGCCAGCATCTTTTCCATGTAAGTTTGTTGTTTGTTCATAAGCCTGGTCAAGCCCAGGAGTTTTTTTCAGATCACGGAAATTTTCTTCAATTTTCATGCGGGCAAACTAAATTCGCATACCTTCTTTCGCTTCAAGGTCAGTCATTACCCACATGGCACGAGTTAGATTTTACATGCGAACAATGACCGATAAGAGAGTATTGAACGATATTCGTTTTTGTGTGTTAACATTTCACCATACACAGACCGTATCATTTATGGTTGCTGTTTCTTTTTCTTTTCCGTGGCTGCCTTCCAGCCATAAAACCCTTCATCCATGTTTG
>CAZEEL010000067.1:0-12355 GCA_964511135.1 uncultured Leptolinea sp.
ATTCTGCACGGGCAGGCCAAGCATGCTGTTCACGGTAAAAGCACACCGAAGGTTTTTTCGTTTTCCACCCCGATAACACGGGCGCATTCTGTTTATCCCCCGCCGGATATAATACCCCACCGGGTTACAGAAACCGTGATCCCATCCCCCATCCTGCGCCGGCCAAAAACCACTCGCTGAAACCGGCGGGGTGCAAACGGTTGCCGTATACATTTCTGAATGAAAGCAAAATTCCCCCACACCGGCCAAATGATTTTAAAATCACCCGTCCGATACTTCGGCCTCAGCCTAAACACCGTTCAACCTGTGTAGGGCGGGATGCCCTCATCCCGCCGGATTTTTCCGGGACGGCATCTCATAAAAAACTATCATGCATCAGAAACAAAAACAACCCGGTTAAGGTTCGCCTTCTGTTTCCACCCCGATAACATGGGCGCATTCTATATTCATCCCATACCGGATACAACACCTCACCGGGTCACGGCGGGATGTGGGCATCCCGCCCTACATTCGCATGGATCTCACGCACACAGAAACTGTGATCCCATCCCCCATCCTGCGCTGGCCAAAAACCACCTGCTGATACCGGCAGGATGCAAACGGTTTGCCGTATACATTCTGTTTATTTCAGAATTTATTTGTAATCACCTGGGGCCTTTTTGGCCCCAATGGAGGGCGATGGCGCCAAACATGCGGTAGTGATAACCGACGTGTGTAAAACCGGCTGTTGTGAGCGCCTGAGCAAACGCATCGGCATTAAGAAACGACTCGCTGGATTCAGGTAAGTAATGATAGGCTTCTGCATCGCGGGCGATCATTTGTCCCAGCAGCGGGATGATGATGCGCATGTAAAAACGAATAAAAGGACGCAGTGCATTGTTGCGCGGCGGGGTGGTTTCGAGAATTACCAGTCGGCCGCCGGGTTTTAAAACCCGATATTGCTCTTCCAACGCTTTTGCCAGATCTCCAACATTGCGCATGAGAAAACCGCTGACGATTGCATCAAATGTTGAATCGGTGAAGGGCAGTTTTTGGGTATCTGCATTTACCCAGGGCAGGTTGCCGGTGTCATTTCCAACCTGCATCATTTTCAGGGTGAAGTCAGCCGACGTTAAATGCAGGGCTGGTTGCCGGCGGATGGCCTCGCGCGAAAGATCTCCGGTTCCGCAGCCGATATCCAGCAGGTAATCGCCGGCGTTCAGATGCAGGCGGGCGATGGCTTCACGCCGCCAGCGGATATCCTGCCCGGCGGTCATTAAACGGTTCAGCAGATCGTAACGGGCGGCGATCCGGTTGAACGTCTTATTAACATATTGGTCTTTTTCATGATCTTTTATGGTATTCATTTGGGCATCATCATCCTGTGATCGCATTATAATGGCAATATTCCTGATGGACGGGTTAATGATGAAAAATGATGGAAAATAAGAAAACCACTGTATTCCAATCCTGGCTGATTGCCATTCGGCCGCGAACGCTTCCGGCTGCGCCGTCGGGGGTCATTGTTGGCAGCGCTTTGGCCATTTATGAGCATTCTTTTCGTTTCTTCCCGGCTTTGGCGGCTTTGTTGATTGCCCTGCTTTTGCAGATTGGCAGTAATCTGGCCAATGATGTTTTTGATTACGAACGCGGATCAGACAGCGGGAACCGGCTGGGGCCAACGCGGGCAACTCAGTCCGGTTTGCTCACGCCACGGGAAGTAAAAATCGGAATGCTGGTTGTCTTTGGGCTGGCCATCCTGCTGGGTCTCTATCTGGCGTTTGAAGCCGGCTGGGTGGTCATATGGATTGGGCTGGCGTCTGTTATCAGCGCGATTGCCTATACCGGCGGACCCTTTCCCCTGGGATATCACGGGCTGGGAGATGTGTTTGTTTTTCTGTTTTTTGGAGTCGCTGCAGTGACCGGCACATATTATGTGCAGGCTTTAACCGTCAGTCTGGCGGCCTGGGTTATGACGGTTCCGGTGGGTCTGTTGATCGTATCTATTTTGGTGGTTAACAATTATCGCGATATTGACCAGGACCGCCATTCGGGTAAACGAACACTGGTTGTTATCTTTGGAGAAGGGTTTGCGCGGGGGCAGTATGTATTCTGTGTGTTGGTTCCTTTTCTCTGTATGCCTGTTTTTTGCGGGTTGCGGCTGATTCCGTGGATGGGCATGTTGACCTGGCTGTCTTTATGGTTGGCTGTTCCGTTGATTCGAAGTATGTATACCCAAAAAGGGCGGGTGTTGAACAGGACTCTGGCAAAAACAGGCCAGCTGGTACTGGCTTTCAGCGGATTGTTTTTTTTGGGAATCCTGATATCTTTTCTTTAAATTTTTCTGTCAGACATTTTGTCTGATGAAATTTTGAAGGACAAATGTTTGGAAGATGATTTAATCTTCATCGGTGCGGCTGCGGGGTGTTGTCTGGCGGCGGAGCATACCAATCCGGCATGACATGGTCGTACCGGTAGTCTGAGTGGCTTTTTCAGGTTGGATGGTGATTACCTCTTCATCGCCTGCCGGGTTGTTGAGGCACATCCCGACCGCTTTGTTTTTAAAACTGCAACCCTGACCGGATGGCTCAGATTATTCCACTTCTTCATTTTCTTCGGTTTCACTGAAATGGATTCGGTATCCGACCCCTAATTCTGTGAGAATATAGACTGGGCGGTTGGGGTCGGGTTCCAGTTTGCGCCGCAGGTTGCTGATGTTGACACGTAATATACGGGATTCATCTCCATAAACACTGCCCCAGACCTGCTGTATCAGTTGGCTGTGGGTTACTACAACGCCCTGATTTTGCAGCAACACGGTTAATATTGTAAATTCAATGGGTGTAAGCGCAATTTCTTTTCCTTCCAACAGAACCTGGTGTTTTGCGATGTCTGCTACCAGCCCGCCGGTTTTTAAGATGGCGTTATCGGCAGCCGGTTTGCTGCGGCGAAGAACAACCCTTACCCGTGCCAGCAGTTCTCCGATACTGAAGGGTTTGGTCAGGTAATCATCTGCTCCTGAATCAAGGGCGTCAATTTTGTCTTTTTCACTGTTGCGTACTGAAAGAATGATAATGGGTACAGTAGAGAACTGTCGTATCTGGCGGGTTACTTCTACTCCGTCCATATCGGGTAAGCCAATATCCAGAATAATTAAATCAGGTTTTTCAGCCCAGGCCATATTCAGCGCTTCGCTTCCGGCAGCGGCTTCCAGAATGCTGTGCTGGTACAGTTTGAGAGAAGCCCCAAGAAAACGTCTTATTTCAGGTTCATCATCTACAATCAGGATTTTTCGTTTTCGTTGACTCATGGGTTTACCTGTGATGGAGGATTAACCGGCAGACTGAACCGAATGATCATGCCGCCATCCGGGTTGGTTTCTGCTTTGATCCAGCCCTGGTGTGCCTCTATAATTCCCTTACAAATAGAAAGCCCCAAACCGGTGCCGGTTTTGTTTTTCTGGCCGGAGCCCCGGTAGAATTTGTCAAAAACATGCGTCAGTTCATCGGGTTGGAGACTCACACCGTGATCTTTCACAAATATTTCAATGTTATTTCCCTGATTAATCATGCCCAGGCTGATGGGCGTGTCATTGGGGGTGTATTTGCAGGTATTATCGAGAATATTGGTAATGACCTGAGCGATGAGTACGGCGTCACACATGACCAGGGGCAGCCCGTCCGGAATCTGCAGCATCAGCGGACGATTTTTTAGCCGCAGAGACAACTGCCGGATGACCGCACCGACCAGATCCTGCAGGTCGCAGGGCTCAATATTCAGCCGTACCGAACCGGCGTCAATTCGGGTCATACTTAATAAGTTTTCTACCAGACGGTTAAGCTGTCTGGCCTGGTCAGTTGCTGACTCGATCAGCTCAAAACGGGTATGCACATCAAATTTTGAAGCTGCCGGGCCGTTTTTCTCAGATTCACTCAGCGATGTGAGTACACCGATAATAGAAGCCAATGGGGTTCGTAATTCATGAGAGATTGAATTTAACAGAGCTGTTTGCAGTTTTTCAGTTTGTTGCAGCATTTCATGATGCGCTGCTGATTCTGCCAGACTGGCGCGTTCAACGGCCAACGCAGTCAGATTGACCAATCCTTCCAGAATGAATCGCTGATCGCTGACAAGTATTTTTTGGTTGGTATTTATTTTTATGCCAAATATGCCGACCGAGCCTTTGGCGGTAGTGAGCGGCATGAAGCGGAATGTTGAAGCGGACAATGTATCGGTACCGTTGCCGGACGGTCGGGAATGTTTGTAGGCCCATTCGGCGACTGCCAGATCATTTTCTTCAAGGATCAACTGCGGTGAAGCTTTGGCAATTTTTAAGGAGCTCCCATGGGGAAGCAGAAACAGGCCTTCGCATTGCAGCAGCAGGGTAATGGTGCGCAGAGAAATATCCAGCACCTGCGGTAACGAGACTGCGGCGGTCAGTTCGCGGCTCAGGTTAAAAAGGGCCTGCGTTTGGCGGTCTTTGCGCCGCATGGCGTCGATCTGATCACGCAGGATGGGTGCTGAACTGCTGATGATCAGGCTGACAACCAGCAGACCGATGAATGTCAGTACATATTGGGTATCGCTGATGGCGAAGTTAAAGAGCGGTTCAATATAAAAGAAGTCAAAAGAAAGAACACTGAGTACGCTTGCCAGAATGGCCGGGCCTCTTCCCAGATAAACGGCTGCAATGACAACTCCCAATAAGTAAATCATTACCAGGTTGGTAGGCTCCAGCGCCTGGTTAAGTGGTCTGTTCAGCAATGTGACAATGCCGATTAAGAGCAGACTGCCAATATATCGCCAGGGCACCAAAGAAAACATCAGGGCAGGGTGGGAAACATTTTTTGAGGCGCTTAATTCACTGCTGACAATGTAGACGTCAATATTGCCGCTTGCGGCAATGATCTTATCAATGACTGAACCTCGAATTAATTCCCACAAATGGGGGCGGGTTGGTTTTCCGGCAATGATTTTGGTGACATTATGCTCGCGTGCATAGGCTATTACCGAGCCAGCTACTGATTCGCCGGTGATGCTGGAAGTTTTTGCACCCAACTCTTCTGCGAGATTCAAAAGTTGTTGAACCCTGAGACGATTTTCAAGCGGCATATGAAGATGCTGCGGAGTTTCAACAAAAAGAACGTGCCATTCAGCCTGCAGCTCGTTGGCCAGCCGGCATCCGCTGCGGATAAGGCGTTCCCCCAGCGGGTGTGAGCTGATGCAAACCAGAATGCGATCACCGGCCGGCCAGGGCCCGGGGATTTCCTCTTTCTGCATATACGTAAGCATCTGGTTATCCACCTGGCTGGCGGCGCGCCGCAATGAAAGCTCGCGCAGGGCGGTCAGATTGCCTTTTCTGAAAAACTTTTCCAATGCCCGCATGGCCTGTTCAGAAACATATACTTTGCCGTCGCGCAGGCGTTTCAGCAATTCATCTGTGGGCAGGTCGATTAATTCAATTTCATCTGCTTCATCTACCAATCGATCCGGTATTTTCTCCTGAACGGTTACTCCGGTAATTTGTTGCACAATGTCAGAGAGACTTTCGAGGTGTTGAATGTTTACAGTGGAATAAACATCAATGCCGGCGTCAAGAATTTCATCAACATCCTGGTATCTTTTTGTATGGCGTGACCCGGGGGCATTGGTGTGTGCCAGTTCATCAATAAGTACCAGTTGAGGGCGGCGGGCGATGACTGCATCGATATCCATTTCAGATAAAACAGCGCCGCGATAAGTGACCTGGCTGCGGGGTAATACTTCCAACCCTGGTAAGAGCGCTTCGGTTTCTTTCCGTTTGTGAGTTTCTGCATAGCCAATGACAACATCGATTCCTTCTGCAAGGCGTTGATGAGCTGCTTCGAGCATGGCATAGGTTTTTCCAACTCCGGCAACATACCCGAGGAAGATTTTTAATTTTCCTCTTTTGGAACCGGCCTCTTCTTCATTAATAAGCGCCAGTAATGCATCCGGATCAGGGCGAGTGTGATGATCTTTCATGCTTTTATTGTATTCCATCCAGAGCCAGATTTAATTCCAAAACATGTACGAACGGCTCACCAAAGATTCCAAAAATGCGGCTGTGGGTATGTTGGTCAATCAGGGCATACACATCCTTCAGAGGTAATCTGCGGGCAGCTGCAACCCTGGAAGCCTGGCAGCGGGCGGCTGCAATACTGATCGCCGGGTCCAGCCCGCTGCCTGAGGCGGTGATCAGATCTACCGGAATGGGCTGGCTGTTCAGCGGGTCTGCGGCTTTAAGGCGGGTGATTCGTTGTTCTGCTTTTTGCTGAAGCGCGGGGTTTAAAACCGAATTATTGCTCCCGCCGGATGCAGCGGCGTTATATGGCTCGTCAGCGGTGGCAGACAGGCGGCCCCAAAAATATTCCGGCCGATCGAATTCCTGTCCAATCAGCCTGGAACCGATGACTTTTCCGTCTTTGATGATCAGGCTTCCGTTTGCCTGTGAAGGAAAAAAAAGCTGAGCCAGGCCTGTAATGAAAACAGGGTAGATCAATCCGGTAATGACGGTAAAACTGAGCAGCAGGACGATTGCCGGACGAATTTGTTTCATGATTTTCATGTTATTTTTCTTTCTCATGCTTTATATGTTTGTTTTGATTGTTTTTCTGCGAGGCTGGAATATCACTCCAGTCAGAATTTAAAAAGTATTGCGGATTTTCTGCGATCCAGATACATGTCAGAATGCCGGATAATACCAATACCATCAGGATCCATATTTCCTGGGCTGTCTGGCTGATGGATTGATTCATGATCCACCAGCCGGCAATGACCGTCAGCCCGGCCAGAGCATACAGAAAAAACCAACAAAGGAAGAACTGAAATTTGTTTTTCACAGACAATGCTTTCAAACTTAATGAACGATATGGATGGCCGCCAGAAACAGATCAATCAACTTAATTCCAATAAACGGGGTGATCAAACCGCCCAGTCCATAGATCAACAAATTGTCGCGCAGGATGCGTTCAGCTCCGACGGCTTTATAGGGCACCCCGTGTAACGCCAGGGGAATCAGAGCAATGAGGATGAGCGCGTTAAAAATGATGGCAGACAGAATGGCGCTTTCAGGAGAGGTAAGCTGCATGAAGTTCAGGGCCTGTAATTGCGGGTAGGTGCCGGCAAACGCGGCAGGTATAATGGCAAAGTATTTTGAAACATCGTTTGCAATACTGAAGGTGGTGAGCGAACCGCGGGTCATGAGCAGTTGTTTTCCGATTTCAACGATCTCAATCAGTTTGGTGGGGTTGCTGTCCAGATCGATCATATTGGCGGCCTCCCGGGCAGGCTGGGTGCCGGTGTTCATGGCCACTGCCACATCTGCCTGTGCCAGCGCCGGGGCGTCATTGGTGCCGTCACCGGTCATGGCTACCAGTTTTCCTTCTGCCTGATACCTGCGGATGAGGGCCAGCTTTTTTTCAGGGGTGGCCTGCGCGAGAAAATCATCCACACCGGCTTCTGCAGCAATTGCGGCGGCTGTCAGGGTGTTGTCGCCGGTGATCATAATGGTTTTAATTCCCATACGCCGCATCTGATTGAAGCGTTCTTTTAAACCGCCTTTAATGACGTCTTTGAGGTGAATAACTCCCAGAGGCTTATGATTCTGGACCACCATTAAAGGCGTGCCGCCTGATCGTGATACCGTATCTACGATCTGACGGATTTCCTCCGGAGTGTTGGCATTATTTTGCCGGAGGTAATCCATCATGGCGTCGGGCGCACCCTTACGAATATGGATGCCATTGTAATCAACGCCGCTCATGCGGGTTTGTGCGGTAAATGGGATAAAGCGCATTCCGGCAGGATCTGTTTCGCTGGTTGTCAGGGTTTGTGCGCGTAAGTTGTATTTTTCTTTTGCGAGGATGACAATGGAACGACCTTCCGGAGTCTCATCGGCCAGTGAAGAAAGCTGGGCTGCTTTTGCCAGTTCCTGCGGGGTTGTTCCTTTCAGGGGAATAAATTCAACAGCCTGCCGGTTTCCCAGGGTGATGGTGCCGGTTTTATCCAGCATTAAAACATCTACATTTCCGGCGGCTTCGACGGCCCGGCCTGAAAGGGCAATGACATTGCGCTGAATTAAACGATCCATTCCGGCAATGCCAATGGCAGACAGCAGACCGCCAATGGTTGTCGGAATGAGGCAAACCAGCAGAGCGGTCAAAACAGTAATGGGGATGGGCGTTCCCTGCCCGGCTGCGTGAATGCTGTACAGAGAATAGGGTAACAGAGTGATACACACCATCAGAAAGATGATGGTAAAGGAGGCCAGAAGAATATTTAAAGCAATTTCGTTGGGCGTTTTTTGCCGTTTTGCACCTTCTACCAGGCTGATCATGCGATCAAGGAAACCCTCACCGGGTTTTGTTGAAACCCGGATGACCAGCCAGTCAGAGAGGATGCGAGTGCCGCCGGTGACGGCGCTGCGGTCACCGCCTGATTCCCGAATGACCGGGGCCGACTCGCCGGTAACGGCTGATTCGTCTACGGAGGCAATTCCTTCAATGATCTCTCCATCGGTGGCAATAATATCACCGGCTTCGGCCAGGTATAAATCACCCTGGTGAAGCAAAGAAGATGAAAGGATTTGATACTGCTCAGGTTTTATGCCTTTGGCAGGTTTGGAAGCCAGAATTTTGGCATTTGTATCTTTTCGGGTACGGCGTAATGCTTCTGCCTGGGCTTTCCCGCGGCCTTCAGCCAGGGCTTCTGAAAAATTTGCAAAAATCAGTGTAAACCATAACCAAAGACAGATGGAACCGGTGAACCATGCACTCGTCTCGCCGGTTCCGGTCATAGTCTGAACCCATAATCCGAGGGTTAAAATACTGCCGATTTCAACCACAAACATGACCGGGTTTCGCACGGTTCGGCGCGGATCCAGTTTTAAAAACGCATCGATGACGGCACGGCGATACAGTTTGCCTTGTATAGAATGATCTTTATGCATTAATGTCTTCATGGTTATATGCCTGCCATCATTAAGTGTTCGATTACAGGCCCCAGGGCCAGGGCTGGAATAAAGTTCAGCGCGCCAACGATCAGGATAATGGCAATCAGCCAGCCAATGAATAAAGGGGAAGTGGTTGAAAGTGTGCCGGCGCCGGCAGCGCTTTTTTTCTTTTCTGCAATGGCCCCGGCCAGCGCCAAGGTTGGAATGGCCAGCCAAAACCGACCGATCAGCATGGCCAGCCCTCCCAGCAGGTTATAAAACAGGGTGTTGCCCGACAGGCCGGCAAACCCGCTGCCGTTGTTGTTTGCCTGTGAGGTGAATGCATACAATACCTGACTGAACCCATGCGGGCCGGGGTTGCTGATTCCGGCCTGTCCGGCCGGGGTGACCAGGGCAATGCCGGTCAGGCCAAGCACGGCAATGGGCATAATGAGGATTAATAAGGCTGCCATCTTCATCTCAAACGGTTCAATCTTTTTCCCCAGATATTCAGGGGTGCGGCCGACCATCAGACCGGCTACAAAAACTGCAATAATGACAAAAACCAGCAGGCCATACAGCCCTGAACCATCTCCGCCGGGAATGACTTCGCCCAGCTGCATCATCAGCAACAGCATAAATCCGCCCAGGGGTGTGTACGAATCATGCATACTGTCAACGGCTCCGGTGGATGTTCCGGTGGTGGTGATTGCAAAAATGGATGATTGCGCAATTCCCAGACGGACTTCTTTTCCTTCCATGTTTCCGCCAGGCTGGATGGCTGAAGCTGTCTGATCACTGCCCAGGCGGGTAAAAAGAGGATTTCCGGCAGATTCTGCCGCATATGTCAGGGCGATAAAGGTAAATAAAAGCAGCACCATGGTGAGCAAAAGGGTTCTTCCCTGGCGCAGATCGCCGACCATTTTGCCAAACGTATAGGTCAAAGATATGGGAATGATCGTTTGACCCAGTATCAGCAAAAGGTTGGTGAACCCATTCGGGTTTTCAAAAGGATGGGCCGCATTGGCATTAAAAAATCCGCCGCCATTGGTTCCCAGGTGTTTGATGGCTGTCTGAGAAGCGACCGGGCCCATGGCAAGGGTCTGTTGAGTGACAGATACGCCTTCTTTATGGATGAATGGCTGGATTAAATCTGCCTGGATGGCTGGAGAAAACGTTTGAATGGTTCCCTGAGAAACCAGCAGCAATGAAAGGATGACTGCCAGAGGCAGCAGGATGTACAGGGTTGAACGGGTAACGTCTGCCCAAAAATTTCCGAGGAAGGTTGTATTGCGGCGGGCAAATGCCCGAATCAGCGCCATGAGAACTGACATTCCGGCAGCGGCTGAAACAAAGTTTTGAACCGTAAGGCCCATCATTTGTGTGAAAAACGAGAGGGTGGTTTCGCCGCCGTAATTCTGCCAGTTGGTATTGGTAACAAAGCTGATGGCGGTATTTAATGCCGTATCGGCACGTACATTTGGCATATGGTTTGGGTTGAGCGGCAAAAAAGCCTGCGTGCGTTGAATCAGGAACAGAAGCAGTATGCCCGCAAAGCTGAACAGTAAGAGCGATATGGCATACTCCTTCCAGTTCATTTCCTCCTCTTTTTTGATGCCTGCGAGGCGGAAAATGGTTCTCTCAGGCAGAGAGAGGATGGGAGTCAGAAAGGTGGGTTCTCCCTGAAAAACATGTGCCATATAGCTTCCCAGGGGTTTCAGCGCCAGGGAAATTATCACAAAATAAACAAGTATCTGTAACCAACCCAAAAATGTCATTCGAAACTCTCCGGTTTTAAGAGGGCAGCAAAAAGGTAGACCAGCAATGCGAATGCCAGGCACCCGGTGATGATATACACTATATTCATGATTGCTCCTTTATTCCGGCAATGCCCTGAATGATGGCAAAACTGAACATAAAAAAGCCTGATACAACACCAATCATCATTAAATCAGTCATTTCTCCTCCAATTCCATCAAAATATATCTTTGGCTGAGTTAAGATGGTGTTAAGAAGGCGGTGCGGTTTGAGGGCGGTGATCGGGCTTTCTGAAAATGTTATCAAAGTGGCTGAAGTCAGTTGTGCTTCCGGCCGAAAAGTATCTTTAACCCTGCAAGTAAAAGATAATAGCTGTGGTTTTGCTATTCAGCATATTCAGGAAGAGGAATGGGGGGAATAAGAACAGGCAGCAGCACGCTGATGCGATGGGCGGAACCCTGAAGACCCAAGCCATGTTTAATGCCGGTATTGGCCTGGCGGCTGCAGTTCCGCTGTCCATGATGGATGAACCAGACTGTGGGCTGTCATCGAAAAACGAAGAACGGGATTTCCGGATACAACCGTATGTTTCATACACATGTTTCATAAAGGTTTTCATCTTTTCAGGTATCATTATAAAGAATTCCTGCTGTGACAACTTTTAAGGAGAAAACGCTCCTGAATGAGCAAAAGAAGTCATGAGTTCATCCGTTTTCATTGCAACCATTGGAACAAAACCACAGATTGTTTCCAACACGATTGAGTTATTGTATCGATCATCTCCCCCGGTGCAGTTTCAGAAGGTGATTGTGTTACACTCTGATACCGTTCAGGACGCCGTTCAATCGGCCCGGCTTGCTTTGCGGGATGATTTCAACACGATTGGCGTTTACCCTTATCCTTTTCAGTGGGAATTCTGTCTGTTGCAGGATTTATCCGGCCAGACGATCAGAGAAATCGACAGCGAACCGGAGCTGAATATTTTCTTTGAGTCTCTTTATCGCATGGTTTATTCTCTGAAACAGGAAGGGTCGTCTGTTCATCTGTTATGCTCAGGGGGGCGTAAAGTGATGGCAATGTTTGCGATGGTAGTCGCGCAGCTTTTGTTGGATGAAAATGATTTTCTCTGGCATCTTATCTCATCCGATTCCTGGGTCAAACAGGGCAAGATGCACCCTGAAAACGAAATCGATATTCAGCAAATGAAGCTGATTTCAGTCCCTTTTCTTCCCTCAACTTTTACATTTCCCGGGTTAAACCATACATTTACCCCAGATTCACCTGCCGGTGCTGTCGCAGCGGCTAAATTTGTTTTGCAGGCTGAGAAAAGAAAGAAAGCCGCCCGGTTTATTGAACAGAACTGCACGCCTGCTGAAAGACGTGTTGCTGAAATTCTGTCTTTGTCCGGCGCCGGCAACCGCGAAATAGCCGATCAATTACATGTTTCTGAGCGTACAGTTGAAGCCCAACTGCGCAGTCTGTTCATGAAAGCTTCAGAATATTGGGAGTTTGAAACGGTTACCCGAACACAGTTTGTTGTACTTACCCAGATTTATTTTCAGGTAAATTAAGTACAAATCCTGATGCCGGATTTACCGATTGGCTGTATAAATAATATATCAGAGACATATTTAAAAACCGGTATGTTTGACAGGATTATTGAGGAGG
>CAZEEL010000068.1:0-7869 GCA_964511135.1 uncultured Leptolinea sp.
TCGAATTTGCAACAGTATTCCCCACATGCGTGGGGATGAACCGCAGCGTGATGAGCTGATGAAGGCTCAGCAGGGGTATTCCCCACATGCGTGGGGATGAACCGCTACGTGTATGATGTCATCTCGTACCATGTCTGTATTCCCCACATGCGTGGGGATGAACCGCCAACCTGAAAGGTGCTAATCTGACAAAGGTAGTATTCCCCACATGCGTGGGGATGAACCGTTTTCTTCTTACCTGGCTGGACGCTGAGGGACGTATTCCCCACATGCGTGGGGATGAACCATGAACCACAGTAAAATGGCCGAGATAAACAAAGTATTCCCCACATGCGTGGGGATGAACCGAGGGCGCCAGACCATTTTCTGAATGGGTTTCGTATTCCCCACATGCGTGGGGATAAGAACCGCACAATCCCGGCAGGCTGCCATCCAACGCCTGCATTGAGTATAATGTAATGATACCCATATCGAAACGGAGACCGGGCTGTGTTGCACAATCATAACCACACGAAAAACAACGTTAACTTTTGGGGAAGGCTTAAATCTCCTGCAGCCGAGACCGAATATTTTCAATATGAACGAAACGCAACCGTCAGATTTATCAGCAACAGCATTTTTGCATTTGGTGTCATATTTTTTCTGATTTCAATCTATGACTATGTCTATAACGATCAACCCGGCGATTTCTTCCGCTCTCTGATCATCCGGACAATTGTTTTAATCCTGTCTGCCATCTGTTCAGCCCTGCTCAAAACTGTCAACAAACCGCGGCCCTACTACTTAATCCTGTCGTTATTCCCGATGATAATCTTCTTTTCATACATCTGCCTGCTGGCCATGCAGAAAGCGCAGGGTCTGGCCTATCAGGGCATGGCCATTATGGTCATCCTGTTTGCCAGCACCATGCTGCCCATCCCGTGGGTGAACCTTGCTCTGATAAATACACTGACCTCCGTTTTCTTTATTACCTTTTCTCAGACGTACATCACAGACCGAATTGCACTGAACTATATAGAGGTATTCATTTACCTGTTCATCACCATTCTCGTCACATCGGTCATTCAGAAAAAAAACAACGCAAATCGCAGAGAACGATACGTCTGGGAAAAAGAGCTTGAAATTCAGTCTACCATCGACAAACTGACCGGGTGCTATAACCGGCTGTGGTTTGATAATAAGCTGGCCGAATTTTCATCTTTTAAAGGGAACGACGCCAACAGCAGATTTTCGCTGATCATGTTTGATATTGATGATTTTAAAATGGTAAACGACAGATACGGGCATCTTGCAGGAGACCAGGCGCTTACGGAATGTGCCGGTCTGGTGAAAGACAGCATTCGCCCGGGCGACTTTTTTGCCCGATGGGGCGGAGAAGAATTTGTCATTCTTCTGCCGCTCAGTTCGCTGGAAGAAAGCTGCGAAGTGGCCGAGCGAATTCGAGAGCGAATCGCCGGGCATACCTTCAAAAATGTTCTGCATTTTACCTGCAGCTTTGGTCTGGCTGAGAACAGGCCGGGCGAACGAGCTGAATCGCTCATCCAACGGGCTGACAACATGCTTTATCGTGCAAAAAAGAACGGGAAAAACCAGGTCGTAAAAGACGGATAACCCCCAGGCGCACCGCCAGCGTTTGCCATGCCGCAAATCCGGCAGGCAGAAAAGAATGCAGGCAAAAAAGAATGCAGGCAAAAAACGCATGTTTTTTTGGAATTGGTATATAATAGGGGGCATTATATGTAAATGCAGTGACCAGACAGGAGTACTCTTCGGGAGACCCTTCAGAGAAATGCCGGTTGGTGCAAGGCAGAGGGAGAACGAAAAGGAATACAGTCTGAGAGCAGCGCCCTGAAATGAAAAGAGTAGGCGGCGCCGGGAAAAGCCCGTTACAGCAAAAACAGTAGAAACCGCTCTGTACACAGACCTCTGAATCAGAGCCATCATACTGGAAGAGCCCGGTTTGGCGACAGACCGGGAAAAAGAGGTGGTACCGCGTTATTAACGCCCTCTCGCAGATTCGCGGGAGGGCGTTTTGTATGACGGTCTCGCAAGCGAATCCAATCTATTATGTTCGTCTGGAGGAAGTTTACGATGACCGAAATTAAGTTTCATCACGGGAAGAATATCCCTGTCGAGATGCACCGAGTGCGTATTGTGCAAAAGCTCAACCTGGCGCCGGCCCGCCAAAGATTGCACGCCCTGCAGAATGCCGGCAACAATCTGTACATGCTGCAGACCCCGGACATCTTCCTGGATATGCTGACAGACAGCGGCGTCAATGCCATGAGCGATAATCAACTGGCAGCCATGATGAACGCCGATGATGCCTATGCCGGGTCACAGACCTATGCCGATCTGGAAAAAAAAGTAGCCGAGCTCTTTGACATGCATTATTTTCTGCCGGCGCATCAGGGCCGCGCCTGTGAAAACATTCTTTCACAGGTTTTCGTAAAACCAGGCAGCATCGTTCCAATGAACTATCACTTTACCACCTCGCGCGCCCATGTTCATAAAAATGGCGGGCAGGTCGTTGAGCTGGTACACGATTATGGTGAAGAGGTCTCCAGCACCGAATTATTCAAAGGAAATATGGATCTCCACAGGCTGGAGCAGCTTATTCAGGAAAACGGAGCCGACAAAATTGCTTTTCTGCGCATGGAGGCAGGCACCAACCTGATCGGCGGGCAGCCGGTTTCGCTGGAGAATTTCCGGGCGGTCAGTGAAATTTGCCGGAAGTACGGCATTATTAACGTGCTGGATGCTTCGCTGCTGCAGGACAACCTCTACTTCATCAAGATTCGCGAAGAAGAATGCCGCGACTGGAGCATTCGTGAAATTAACCGGGCCGTAGCCGATTGTTTTGACATCATTTATTTCTCTGCCCGCAAGCTGGGCTTTGCCAGAGGCGGCGGAATCGCCACCCGCACCAAAAAGCTATGGGATCAAATGAAAGAACTGGTTCCGCTCAACGAAGGCTTTCTGACCTACGGTGGAATGTCGATCAAAGAAATCGGCGCGATTACCGTTGGGCTTGAAGAAACGATGGATTTTGACATCATTTCACAGGGGCCAAAATTCATTGCCTATATGGTAGATCAACTGGTACAGCGCGGAATTCCGGTCGTCACACCGGCCGGCGGACTTGGCTGTCATGTTGACGCCGGGCAGTTCATCCCGCAGGTTCGAGGAAATCAATATCCGGCTGCTGCACTGGCTTCAGCCATGTATCTGGCCGGCGGAGTGCGCACCATGGAAAGAGGCACCCTCAGCGAAGACCGCAACCCCGACGGCACTGAACACCTGTCAAAGATGGAACTGGTACGTTTTGCCATGCCCCGCCGGGTCTTCACCATCAGCCAGGTAGATTATGTGGTTGACCGGATTGGCTGGCTCTGGGAACAGCGCGACATTATCGGCGGGCTGCGTTTTGTAGAAGAACCAAAGACCCTGCGGTTCTTTGTCGGCCGGCTTGAACCCTGCAGCCCCTGGCAGGACGAGCTGATTCGCCGCTTCGAACGCGATTTCGGAATCGATAACTGATCCACCAATAATTCAGATAAAAAAAGATCCGGCAGGCTGAGCCCTGGCCGGGTCTTTTTTTAAAACAGCCGAACGCATCCGGGGGGAGGGAAATGCGTTCGGGAAACACGCCATCCTGGCGGCAGGACACGCCGCAAGGGGTCAACTGTTTTTCAGGATAATGCCTTCTACCGTGTTGGCTGCTGATTCACAGGCATCACAACAGCGCTCCAACTGACGGTAAATCTGGGTCAGCGCATACATGGCAGACGAGCTGTCATTCATGCGAAAAAGATTCTTGACCGAGGCCGTATAAAGAGCATCTCCTTTTTCTTCAAGATGATTCACCTGAATAATATTGGCCACAATATTATCTTTTGATTTCTTAAAATTATGAAATTCCCGGATCACTTTATCCTGAGCTTTGGTACACTGACAGACAATATCAATAAAATTCATCATATCGGGGGTGGGCTGGCTTAACTGAAACATGTCAAATTTAACAATCACATCTTCGATCGAATCAATCATGTCATCCATCATATGCGCCAGTTCAATAATATCTTCACGTTCGATGGGCGGCAGGAAATCTTTATACAATATTTGCATCATGGCATGTTTCTTTTCATCAGCATCATGTTCAAGCTGGTGCATCAGCACCAGGTTGTCAGGCAATTCTTCATGACGGTAATTCTGAAAAATGGTACGAAGGCTGGCGGCTGCCCTGACACTGATGGCTGAAATCTCTTCAAAAGCCTCAAAATAGTTATAGCCTCGGCCGCTTTTTTTTCTGCTGTCTTTGCTCATTATGTCTCTCCTGTAATCAAGCTCACTGCATGGGTTATGCATTCCAGTCTGATATTCACACCAGGGTTGGTGACAAAATCTGCCTGGTTTTATCAATGAAAACGTTCAAACAAAAAATGCCGGTGTTTTAAAAGAAATGCAAAAAAACTTTGGTCATCAAATACCCCAGCAAACCGCAGCCAGGGAAGGTCAATATCCAGGTAAAAACCATTTCTTTAACAACCCCCCAGTTTACTGAACTGAAACGGCGGGCCGCCCCAACCCCCATAATCGCCGTCGTTTTGGTGTGGGTTGTGCTGACCGGCAGCCCGGTCAGAGAAGCAATTAACAGACATATCGCACCGGCCAAATCAGCGCTGAAGCCCTGATAGGGCTCCAATTTAACCATATCCATCCCAACCGTTTTGATGATGCGATAGCCCCCAATCGAGGTGCCAATGCCCATCACCGCTGAACAGAGAACCATCAGCCAAAGAGGAATAACAAAAGACTGAGCCTGGGCCACACCCTTTGCCATGAAAACTCCCAGCAGAAAAACACCAATAAACTTCTGGCCATCCTGAGCTCCATGCATAAACGCCATAGCCGCCGCAGCCCCCACCTGACTTTTTCGGAAAACACTGGTGGTTTTCTGGCGGTCACTGCGCAGAAAGATCAACGCAATCAGTTTGACAACCACAAAGCCAATGACAAAACCAAGAACCGTTGACAGGATCAGCCCATAAATAACCTTGACCCACTCACTGCCATTAATGCCCGACAGGCCCCCCTGCATGGCAATGGCTGCGCCGGAGACTCCGGCAATTAAAGCATGGCTTTCTGAAGTTGGAATTCCGAAATACCAGGCGGCTACCGCCCAGACGACAATGGCAAACAGGGCAGCCGCAAGGGCAATCAGCGCCTGATGCAGATCGCCATGAAAGTCAACCATTTTATAAATTGTCTCAGCTACCGTAGCATTGATGGCAGACATGAGCAGTACCCCCAAAAAATTAAAAACCGCCGCCATCACAATGGCTTTTTTAGGAGAAATGGCACGGGTTGAGATGCAGGTTGCAATGGCATTGGGGGCATCTGTCCAACCATTTACCAGAATAACCCCCAGGGTAAGGGTTACAATCACGATCAGAGCGGGGTTTCCGGAAAGGCTTTGAATAAATTCCTGCAGGCTGATGGTCATAAGAGAGTCTCTGTTCTTTGGTGTGCTTTATGATGAAACGCAAACACGCTAATTTAACCACACTTTAACAAAATGTTAACATGTATTTTCTCCTTTACATTAACAAATTGTTAATAATCCAGCCGGTTTTGCGTCTGCATGCTGACAAGCTCCCCATCGGGAATATTTTAATGTTGCAGACACGTCCAGAGATTGACTTTTCTTTTGCACCCTCTATAATAGAGGTATATTACAGGGTGAAAATAAATTTTTCAGGTAGGATATGCTAAATTTTTCAAAGAGTCGATTTCGCGCGGCGCCTCTCCATATGCAGTTGGCGGATAAATTAAAAATCATTATTCATCAGCAGCTTAAACCTGGAGAGAATCTTCCTCCAGACAGCCTGCTGGCAGATCGTTTTAAAGTCAGCCCCGGCGTGGTCAGCCGTGCCATTGACCTGCTGATCAACCAGGGAATTGTTCTTCCCCGCCACGAAAAGGACATTACTGTAGCTCCGCAAAGCGACAGCTATCCCCTGCATCAAATGATGAGCTTCAGTGAAGATATGCACCGGCGCGGGTTAACCCCAGGTTCAAAGATCTTATGTTTTGAAACCAGACTGCCTTCAGAGGCCGTTGCCAGTGAATTACAGATCCATGCCGACAACCTGGTTTATTACATTAAACGCCTGCGCCTGGCCAATGACGAGCCAATGGCCATCAGCACGGCTTATATGCCCTGCTCTTTCTTTCCAAATCTGACAATTGAAATTGTTGAAAACGGTTCATTATACGATTTTATAATGACCAGTATGCCATTACGATTAACCTATGCCAATCGCACCATGCGCTCCGTTTCAGCCAATGCTGAACAGGCCGAACTGCTGAAAGTTTCAAAAGAAAGCCCGCTGATGCAGGTAGAAGGAACTTCTTTTGCTGAAAATAATCAGCCGGTTGAACATGTCTGCACCTTCTATCGCGGAGACCGTTATCAGTACGGGTATCATGCCATTCGATAAATAAAAGTTGTTCAGCCCGTCCCCCGATTGAGCCCCCCTGCAAAAAACCAAACTGACGAGACCCGTCTTTGCATTTGCCCGAAGCATGTCAGCCGCAAATTATGGTAAAACTATGCTATGATTCAGGCAAACCGATGACAGGAAAGCATTTTATACTATGAAAAAAGCCTTATACCGCGAGTGGCGCCCTGCCCGCTGGGATGAAGTGGCTGGACAGGATCATATTGTCACCACTTTAAAAAATGCCATCCGAAGCGAGCGAATCGGTCATGCCTATCTGTTCGCCGGACCGCGGGGAACCGGAAAAACCACCACAGCCCGCCTGCTGGCCAAAGCCGTCAACTGCCTGCATAACGACCCGGCTGAACGCCCCTGTAATGCGTGCGATGCCTGCCTCCAGGTAAATCAGGCGCATTTTTTAGATCTGATTGAAATTGACGCAGCTTCAAATACCAGCGTGGATGATGTACGCGAACTCCGCGAAAAAATGAATTTCAGCCCCACCCAGGCCCGCTACAAAGTTTATATTATTGATGAAGTGCATATGCTTTCAACCGCAGCCTTTAACGCCCTGCTGAAAACATTGGAAGAGCCCCCGGCCCACGCAATCTTCATTCTGGCCACAACCGAGATTCACAAAATTCCGGCTACGGTTCTCTCGCGCTGTCAGCGCTATGAGTTCCGGCGCATCCCCATCCCGGAAATGGTCGGGTATCTCAAAGAAAAAATCCGAACTGAAAAAATAAAAGCCGATGATGACGCCCTGACCCTGATCGCCCGCCAGGCAACCGGCTCGATGCGGGATGCCATTTCACTGCTCGATCAGCTTTCATCTACAGGCTCTCACGTAACCCTTGCCTATACCCGGCAGGTTTTGGGCACTGCCGCCAGCCAGACCGTCATTGATCTGCTGGACGCCATCATTAACCAGCAGGCCGCCGACGGCCTGAACCTGCTGCAACAGGCCCTGGATACCGGAACAGACCCCCGCCAGGCAGCCCGCCAGATCGTAGAATATTTACGGATGCTTCTGCATTATCAGGCAAATGAAAACGAAAAACCGGATCTTTCAGATGAAAATCTGGAAAAAGCAGCAGAACATGCCAGACAGATCCCCACCCCCGAACTGCTGGACATGATTCGCTCTTTTAATCAGGCCGCCGGAGAAACACAACTGGGCTGGCAGCCCTCGCTGCCGCTTGAACTGGCGCTGGTAGAATCCATTCAG
Organism: uncultured Leptolinea sp.; assembly: GCA_964511135.1. GTDB lineage: Bacteria > Chloroflexota > Anaerolineae > Anaerolineales > Anaerolineaceae > UBA4782. The sequence goes on from CAZEEL010000068.1 coordinate 7,732, forward strand.
CAATTACATTCACCCAAAAAACAAACCTGCAGCCCGCCCCGACCCGACGAAAACGCTGCCCCCTCTTTTATACAGCCCGCATCCGAAAATTTAAGCCGGAAAGCTGCCGGAACGGAAATGCAACCGCCAAAAGAGAGC
>CAZEEL010000068.1:7879-12312 GCA_964511135.1 uncultured Leptolinea sp.
GCCTGACCGATCCGGAGCTGTCTGAAAACCATGTGCCGGATTCTGACAAATCTCTGGTGAAGATCGGCGAAATTCAAAAAAACTGGAAGCAAATCAAAGCGTTGGTTCGCGGCCAGCAGCCGGCCACTGAAGCTTTATTGAACTCATGCACCCCGGTCAGCATGAAAGATAATGTATTGGTTTTATCGTTTATCAGCAACGTGATCAAATCGAAGATGGAATCCCAGGAAAACCTGGGATATGCCCGGACAGCCCTGAAGAGTATTTTTGGCATTGAAATCGAAATACAATGCATCGTCGGAAGCCGGGTTGCCGGGATGTCTGATATGGACATCCCGGAAGACAGCATGGTACGTGCCGCACTGGATCAGGGCGGCGTCATTAAGAAAAAGGAGTAATTGTTATGGCAAAAGGTTTTAATCGCGGTTTTGCGCAGCCTTCCGGAATGGGCGGAGGCGGAATGATGGCCCAACTGAAAAAGCTGCAGGAGCAGATGGAGAAAACCCAGGAAGAATTGAAGTTTGAGACCGTCACCGTAACGGCCGGGGGAGGAGCCATTCAGGCAACCATTACCGGAGATCAGGTGTTTAAATCTTTTAAAATTGACCCCGAGTTGTTAAAAGATTCTGACCCTGAAATGTTGCAGGATCTGGTTCTCAGTGCGGCCAACCTGGCCATTGAAAAATCCAAAGAACTGGCTGCCGAGCGCATGGGACCTCTGGCCGGAGGCATGCCGTCGGGTCTGGGTTTTTAAACGATGCCGGTCATCCCCGCCCCTGTTCAAAACCTGATCAATGCTTTCTCACGGCTGCCAGGAATTGGCCCCAAGACAGCTTCACGGTTAACCTTTTTTCTGCTTCGAAATCAGACTGACCTGACGCTTCAGCTTGCAGAAGCCTTAACCAATCTGCAAACCTGTACCACAACCTGCCCCCAGTGTTATAACATCATGCTGGCCGGGCAAAACTTATGCGATATCTGCGCAGATCCGCGGCGGGATCCCGCTGTTTTATGTGTCGTTGAAGAATCTTTGGATGTTCTGGCGCTGGAACGAACCGGCGGGCTGCACGGCCAATATCATGTTTTGCAGGGGGTTCTGTCGCCCATTGAAGGGGTCGGGCCGGATGACCTCACCATTAAAGCCCTGACAGAACGGGTTAAAAAAGGGCAAATGCAGGAAGTCATTGTAGCTACCAACCCCAGCATGGAAGGCGACGCCACCGCATTATATCTGTATCAGCAACTGCAGCCATTTGGGGTTAAAATCACCCGCCTGGCGCGCGGCCTGCCCATGGGTGGAGATCTGGAATATGCCGACCCGAACACCCTGCAGCGGGCTCTTTCAGGCCGTCAGGAAATGCAGTAGAAGATCAGGGCTTTTACATCAGACTGGGGCAATGGCAAAGGATGCCCCACGAATGTATCAGATCACCGAAATAACCAAAGAGGGCTGTCAAAATCAAATGACAGCCCTCTTTCTTTTTATGGATGGTTCTCAGGTCTTACTTAATGTTTTTTTCTTCGAAATCTGCAAGGAATTTAACAAGCGCATCCACACCGTCTTTGGGCATGGCGTTATAGATGGACGCACGCAAACCGCCCACGCTCTTATGACCCTTCAGGTTATCAAAGCCTGCCACAACCGAAGCTTTCACCACTGCAGTATCAAGATCTTTGTCGCCCGTAGAGAACGGCACGTTCATCAGGGAGCGGTCTTTTTTATCCACGGTACCGCGGAACATTTCACTCTTGTCAAGGAATGCATACAGCGGAGCTGCTTTTTCCTGATTGATCCTGGCAATGCCTTCCAGCCCGCCCAGGCTCTTCAGATACTTAAAGACTTTGCCGCATACATAGATTGCCCAGCAGTTGGGGGTATTGTAGAGAGACTTGTTATCAGCATGGGTATCATAACGCAGATAAGTAGGAACTTTTGAATCAAGGTCTTCACGGCGAATCAAATCATTGCGCATGATCACAATGGCCATACCGGCAGGGCCAACATTCTTTTGTACACCCGCCCAGATCAGCCCATATTTACTTACATCACAGGGTTTTGAAAGGAACATGGAAGACTGATCGGAAACCAATGGCTTTCCTTTGGTATCCGGAAGGGTTTGCCAGGTGGTGCCATTAATGGTCTCGTTTTCGCAAATATAGACATAATCTGCATCATCTGAAACAACGGCTTTTGACATGTCTGGAATATAACTGAAGTTTCTGTCTTCACTGGAAGCAATGACATTGACCTTGCCAAATTTTTTGGCTTCACTGATCGCCTTCTTGGACCAGGCGCCCGTGTTAACATAATCAGCTACACCATTCTTCATCAGGTTCATTGGCACCATGGCAAACTGAACGGTTCCGCCGCCCTGAATGAACATGACGGTGTAATTATCGGGAATGTTCATTAATTCGCGCAAGTCTTTTTCAGCTTCCTGCAGGATTTCTTCAAAAACTTTGCTGCGATGGCTCATTTCCATCACGCACATACCAGACCCTCGGTAATTTAATAATTCTTCACGAACCTCTTCAAGAACCGGTTCAGGAAGCATACTGGGGCCTGCAGAGAAATTATAAACTCGTCCATGTTTCATAGCTCATCGATCTCCTTTTGATAATCGTTAATTATGTTGAGGAATTCCTCTTTATATTAGTATACCAGCAATTCCAAACTTGTTGTTGAGGCTTGTTGGGACGCAGCGAAATATCAGCGGTCAACAGGATATGTCTGCCTGGCCCTGACATGCCACGCGCTGCTGAAAACCGGCGTATGATCCGGTTTTCTCCTCTCATTTTCACTTTTCGGTTTCACTCCTGACACCCTCCGCTTTTAAAACACGGCCCCGCGCACCGCCCCCGTGCGGCAGGCTGCTTTATTGTTTCACTGGGCGGCGTATAAGAACAGCCGCCATACAGAATATAATATAATCACCATGCAAAGTCACCATATACCCTGATATCATGGGGCATGGCAGACTGTTTTCTGCCATGCTTTTTGGCCGAAGTCGCGTTCATAGAAAGCATGGTTTAATAAAAATACAGCAACACATAAATGAGAACGCACCAGGAAAGAGGTTTTATGATGTTAACAACATTGCAGGCTTTAAACCCGGGGATTTCCCTTCTGTCGGTTACAGATCCGGCTTTTCACCGCTATGGCCGAACGCTTCAGGATGTGCAATGCGATACTGCCATTCAGGCTGCCCGAAACATGTGGACGCTTGAAAATAAAGCCGATTTTTCCATTTCCGTTCCTGCATTTGAGCAGGATATGGATTTGAAGAAAACGCTGACCGACCGCATTTACGCCGAAATGCCGGCAGCGGTAGGCTGGGTATACGGAAAAAACAACCGGCTGAACGCGCTTGAGTTTCATCAGGGCAGTGAAGTCCACATTCCGCTGGAAGATGTTATTTTCCTGGTGGCTCATTACGAAGACATCGAATGGACCCCCAACCCCCGGCTGAATACCGCAACCGTAAAGGCGTTTTTCGCAGAGAAGGGAACTGTAACGGAGTTATACACCTGGTGCCTGCATTTGGTGCCCATCCAGGCCCATGAACATCTGGGTTTTTGCAACCTTTTTACCCTGCCCCGCGGAACAGGTGCGCCTTTAAGCCTGCCCAGACCCCAGACACCCGATGGCAGGATCATGGCCGGCCGCAACAAATGGCTGATCGCCCACCCCGAAGCGGAAGATTTAATTCAGGCCGGCCATTACCCCGGGTTGTACGGCCCCAATCTGATCATTCAGAGTATGGCATAAAGCAAAAATGTCGTTTTTACCTTTTTGAAACCGGCCCTGCGATTCACTGAAAACACATACACAGCCATATTATTCCTTTGGGAACGCAAGCCCGGATTTCTGGCAGGCTGTAAGTTTCCTGCTTTCTCAATTTGCTTAACCTCGTTCCAAAGTACGGAGCGATTTTTTAAGCGTTCGGGAGCGTCAGAGGGGAGCAGAATCACCTGTCCTCAGAGAAAAAGAATGTACAAATTGAGTTTAGGAAAAAGGAGGAAAATCAGAAGTGAGTGATAATAATGGAGTTTTATCAAATTCTGATTATCAGTTGGAGCAGGGGTTCCTCTTCCAGAAGCATGATTTATGCTTTTTATAGTGTGTTTCGATTTATGATATATCTTTTTTTAACAGCAGGGGGCGAATGTCATACGCCCGTTCTCTTATATGCTCTCCGATAGTGATTTAGTTTAGCAGGCAACTTCCCATTATATAAATAATCCCCACTTCAAATTCAGATTTGTCTGAAGATATTGGTTTTGCCTATTCTAATCATTTTCTTCGTTCTGTTTTTTATTGGAAAATCAAAAGAGACTCACTAATCATATTTTGATTAATAAGTCTCTTAGAGCATATAACTCCTGCTTCAGGGGCTGATTGCTTACATCTACAGCTTACTCAAACATATTCA
>CAZEEL010000069.1:0-12244 GCA_964511135.1 uncultured Leptolinea sp.
GTCTGTAGTTTGATGAAATCTGAACCTGGTAATGCTATAATCCAGGCATGGATATTTCTCTCTCTCTTCAATATCAGCGTGATGAAGTTGTCTCAGCGCAGCGAATGCGTTTTCTTTATGGCATGCGGTTTAAAACGCTCCTGATTTTCAGTGTTTTTGCTCTGGCGTATTTGATTTGGAATCAGCTTCGCGTGGAGCCGGCAAACCGGATTTGGCTTTCTCCTGTCTTTGCGGCGGCTATTTTTATCCTTGTGCCGGCGCTGGTTTACTGGCTGATGCCAGGTCTGGATTTCAGGTTCAACAAAGACTGGTCCCAGGAGTTTCGCCTGCAGTTTACCAAAGCATCTGTAGAAATTTATCCGCCTGAAGCAGATAAGCCGTTGATCTTCTCACTGGGCAATGTATTCAGGGTGCTTGAAAATACGCAGTCGATGATCCTTTTTTTTGAGAATGAGAATTCTTTTATTATTCTTCCCAAACGTATTTTTTCAGACTCACAGTTGGAAGAACTGAAGGAATGTGTTCGAAGTTATCATCCAAAAAAGTGGATTCTCTCACATTGATCAGGGTCGGGGGGCTGGTATGACAGTTTTGTTGGACGTTGAACAGGTAGAAAATCGCTGGCTGGTTCATGCTCAGGGGTTCTGGGGCTGTTATGCCTGGGTTGAAAATCCGGCTGATGCGCCGCAGATATTCCCGATCACTTTTGAAAAATATACCGGCTGGCTGGCCCGGTATGATATTTGTTTGCCCGGTGATGAACCCATTCTGATTCAGTCTGACGAATTTCAGGTCAACGAAATAATTCGGCAATGGTATTTTCCGCCTGATCCCGGTTATGAAGTCAATGCTTTTTTTGCTCATGATGCCCAATTGCTGAATGAAAGTGATGTTCAGTCGCTTGAATTGCTTACCCATGCCGTATTTGAAGATTTAAACCAGGCAGTGGTTGGTTTGACGGCTGAGCAATGCTCTGTTGTGGTAGAAGATGACTGGAGCATTGAGCGTATCCTGCGACATACCGCTTCAGCCGGATGGTGGTATCTGAGCTTGCTGGGTCTGGATCCACAGGAACCTTACCCGGATAACAACACGGAACGGCTGGAACTGGTCTGTCAGCAATTGCTCAGGGTAATTCCCGCTCAGGTTGGCGGTACTCAGGTTTCTTTTGATCAGGGCGAACTCTGGTCGGTGCGCAAGATGCTGCGAAGATCCTTTTGGCATCTGCGGGATCATACCCGGCATACCCGGCATATTTGGCAGTTTCGTGAAAAAATGGGTGTTTAAACAAAAGATTCTTTTGTTTGCCGCCAGAACAATCCAGACGGTTCATTTACAGGGGGCGTGTGCCGGGGTTGTGTTTATGCATCAGGCAGATCAGAGAAAAAAAGGAGCTGTTTTATCGTGGTCATGAAACTGGACGCCATTTGCCGTTTACCGGTTGTTCCGGACGAACATCGGCTGATGATCGGGGATCAGCCCTGTCTGTTGGATGAAAACCTCCCTTTGCAAACGCCATTGGATCATATTAAAGCCCGGGCTCTGGCCGATAAAGCCCGGCCTTATTCAGCCCTTTCGCAGCAGGAATGCCGGCCGCAGGTGGCCATTCTTCTTTATGAATTAACCGGTCGGGTTGAAGTGCTGTCCCATTATTTCCCGCTGCTGCGCATCCTTTCAGAGGCTGAGCAAACCCAATTTGGGGCTCGGTTGAACGGTCTCCTTGCACAACGTGATTTTAGAGTCAGGCTTAAAGAAGCGCCTGCAGAGGTTGCTGATTTAAAGCTTCCGGAAGGTGTCAGGGTGCTGGTGGCTGGTCAACTGCTTGAGATGTATTACTATCGGCCTGATCTGCTGCAGTATGTGATCAGCCGGCGGCGCAGTTTTTGGATCTACCCGACGGCAAAAAGCTATCAGTATTCCGGCGGAAAAGGCGGCGGTGAATATCACCCGGTTTTGCGGGCTGTTCGGATCGGAATGCAGCGATTGTTTGAAGGGTATTATGCCCCTCTGCCGGGGGCTTCCCCTTTGCTTCATGAATTGGGGCATTTGCTGGAATCGCTGAATGGTAAGTGGTGGTACTCTGCGGGCAGCGGACTGCTGCCGGGGCTGATGGAAGGCGCCTTTTTTAACCCCGAAGCTTTTTCTCTGTTTAAAGCGGGTAAAGCTGTGGAAGCCGAACGTTATAAAAACTGTCAGCAGGGTCAGGCGCCAGACGAAGATGCCCAGCCCCTGGGAAGTCCTTATTTGTTTCAAAACGATCATGAATTTATTGCCGGTTATTTGGAAATGTTCTTTCGTAATCCGCATGCTTTTGCCCGCCGGAATGTGATGTTGTACCGGGCTTTTGAACGCATTTTTGGCTGGGATCCGCGGGACGCATTGTCGCAGGATTATCAGGGCTATCTGGCGGCCAATCAGAAAGAATATGCCCGCGGTAGGATAACAACCCGGCCGGGTTTAAGTTAGCCAGGTTGTTGTGATCTTACGTAAAGGCTTAAATGCAGGCGCCCTGCAAGATCGAACCAGACGGAGTTACGCGGAAGCGCTTACCGATTTTTCTGCTTTGGTTTCGTCAACGTCCCTGGTGTTTTGTGATTTTTGGCATTGCAGGGGCAAAGTAGCAGAGTCCTAAACCGGCCAAGTTAAAATGTCCTGATGAGGACAGAAAGCCATGAAATGGGCTCTAAAAATGACAGAAAAAGAACTGAACCGAAAAATGATCATCGAACAGGCCATCGACAAACGAATCACCTAAAACAGGGGCCAGAAAAACTGAATACCAATGAACGGCATTTTCAGCGGATATTGTCGAGATATCGGAAAGAAGGGAATGTGGGACGGGCATCCGGGCATCGGGGAAAGCAGGGCAACTACCGACGGTCGGAAAGGAAGCGACAGGCGATCGTGGAATCTATGGGAGAAGCCGTGCACCCTGATGAAAGAGAAACCGGAAGACATGAAAGGGACAGGGAGAGCAAAGAAAATCTGCGGCAGATCATGATGTCAAGGCAAGATCATGATCGAAGAAGATTGAAAAATCATGTATAATTTTTGCCGTTATCATATTTATGGAAAATAACTTTTGGGGATTACAGTGCCATAAGGTGAAAAGCATGGCGAATCAGAAAGCATTCATGGGAGATTACAGTATGCAAAATGATGAAAATGATAACCATAGCAGAGAAATGCATATTATTGTCTTTTTTTGCACGGTATTAATGTTAATCTGTGTTGGTGCCATTTTGTTGATTGTTCCGGAAAAAACAATTTCCGGAGAGTTTATCAAAGAAAATTATGTTTGGTATTCCTCCGGTGTTTTTTTTCCGGAAAGGGTTGAAAAACTGCAGTTTATAATCTGTTCAGTTTTATTTCCGTTGCTTTATGTGATTACGTATAAGATTTATGAGAAGTATGGCAACAAGGCCAATCTTTTTGTGTATGCCAACTATTGTTCATGGTCTGTTTTCACATTCTTAGCTTGTTTAACCTTTATAAGTTTAAATAAAAACCATGATGCTCTTCAGCTTTTTATGTTATTTAATAAAGATATCAGTATCCTTATCTTACTGTTGATCATCATTTTTTCGCCGATTCCCCTGGTTTTAAGTGAAAAGGTAAAGGAACGCTTCCCATCCATAAAAATATTTCCGGCAACTGTGGTGGTGATATTAGCGGTATGGGTAATTTATCTGTTTTTTACCAAAACATATGATTATATGGGTGAAGGCTTGCTGCATCATTATGATGCATATTTCTATCCGGTATACAAAGTATACAGTGGTCAGGTGTTGGGGCTGGATTTTCATGATAATTATGGTTTTTACCCTTATTTAATAGTTCCAATATTAAAAGCATTTGGGCCAATTACAATTGCGAGTTTTTCTTTATTCATGGGAATATTATCAGCGATCACTTTTGTATCTTTCTCCTGTTTTATCTATAAAATCTGCCGTAATAAATTTATTGCAATGGCTGGAAGCATTGCCTGTTTATATGTGTCATTGTTATACAGGGAAAATGAAATTATAGGCGCACCCGTATTACAGCAGTTTCCTCACCGTATCCTGTTTCCTGCTGTTTTTTTACTCATAGCTTATTTACAAGTCGAAGCTTCTGCATCGGATAAACGACGTTATTGGTTGAAAGGATTAGCCTATGTTTTGAGTATTGTATCGATTATCTGGAATACCGAGACCGGTTTAATTTTATTGATTGTGAATTTTCTTTTTCAGAGTTATTTACAGTTGTTGGAAAAAAAGGCGGACGGGGGATTCAGGTTTAAAAAAGTCTTTCCGGATGTATTGAAAAACGGGTGTTTTGCGCTGTTGTCTTTGCTTTGTTCGCTGGGAATGATTTATTTGTTAACTTACCTCCAATCCGGAAATCTGATATCGGTTTTTGAATTATTCTCCAGAATCTTTTCATATTATTTTATTGGATTTGGGATGATAAAAATGCCAGTTATCGGTATCTGGTGGCTTGTGGTCGGCATTTACACCATTTCATTGTCCAAATCCTTAATACTTTTTCTGGAGCCATTTAAGAAGGATGAGACAGACCATAAAAACAGTCTCTATCTGTTTTTGCTGGCAATCATGGGAATTGGTTTGTTTTTGTATTATCAGGGCCGCAGTCACTGGCATTCAATTATTTATGTAAGCTGGGTAGCTGTTTTGCTGATTACAAAATGGGTGGATATTCTGGTTCAGTCTTCTGAAAAGAATTTATCCAGGAATAGAGCAAACCCGAAACTTAATTATTTGATGATTGTTCTTGGGTTTGGAATTCTGTGCTATCTGTCTTTCTTTGCCGGACGGGAAATACTATCACCCGCACATCATATACGCACGCACAAGGAAATGCAAAAAACCAGCTATCGTTCATTAGAGTCGGTTACCAATTATCCCGATCCAAATGGATCACTGGTCAATCAAATGCTGTTCCTGTATGATTCAATCAGGACAGATGAAGAGGAAGAGGAAGATATAGTTATCATTGCAACCGGGGCTAACGAAGTCTTATCAAGATTTGAGAAGAAAAATGTTGCGCCAATTCCTGAAATCACTGATCTGATATTAGTTTCTGATTTAGATAAAATTCTTGATTATCTGGATGCCAATACCCATAAAGTGATTATTTCCTGGGATGCATATAATGAGCTTGTGACTTTTCGAGCAGAAAAGACAAATTCGATTTTAACAGAGAAATATACATTAATAAAGGACTTTGGTGATCACAGAGCATTTGCTCCTTCTAACCGTTAAATAACAAGGGCTGTTTAACAAACAGGCCAATTCTAAAACTCAGCAAAATAACAGGATTATGAGATAATCAAAGAATGAGACAAAGAGTTTTTTTAACGAACACACCGGTTGGCTGGATACACTGAACCGTTTAGGGTATCCCATGGAATATTCAGGCAAAATGATTGATCAGGAAACATTTGCGGGTGTCTTAACGAAATGTTTAAGAAAGAACGCAAAGGAATGGCGGGTGTCTGTCATGACGGGCAGAACAGAAATATTATTGTCTGAAAAAGCTGTGGTCAGAAAGCTGGGGTATTTTTAGAGGTGCACTTGAGATGACGAATCATTATTCTTCTTTAATAAGAAATATTATTCTTGACCGATCTTATCACGCAAAAATTGGGCATATTGGATCATCGTTATCAATTGCTGATATTATCTCAACATTGTTCTTTGATGTAATGTGCGAGTCTTCGACAGACTCAGAATCTGATATGTTTGTGTTATCCAAAGGACATGCATCTCTTGCGCTTTATGGCGCACTGTACATAAAAGGAAATATTACGAAGGAAGAATTGGAAAACTTCACCGGGGATAACACCCTTCTGGGGGTTCATCCTGAGTATCTTGTAAAAGGTATCCCGTTTTCTTCAGGTTCTCTGGGGCAGGGCATAACCTATGCCTGCGGAGCTGCTTTGGCGGCAAAAATGAGAAAATCCAAACGGAGAGTGTTTGCGCTGATCAGCGACGGAGAATGTGATGAAGGATCTGTTTGGGAAACGGCTTTGTTTGCTGCAGAACAGCAATTATCAAATCTTGCGGTAATTATTGATGAAAATGGACAACAGGCACTGAGATATACAGACCGTATTAAGGAAAAAGCGCCTTTGAAAGAAAGATGGCAGGCGTTTGGCTGGGATGTACACGAAGCAGATGGACATAATTGTTCTCAAATGAGCTCGGTCTTCTCCGGGTGTGATTATGTGCAGGGCGCTCCTCATATAATCATAGCACATACCATATTTGGAAAAGGGGTCTCGTATATGCAGAACCAAATCAAATGGCATTATTGGCCGATGTCTGAAACGGAATATTTACAGGCGAAAAGTGAGACCCAGGTGTAATGAGACGAGCTTTTTTTTCAACCTTGACTGAACTGGCAAAAAATGATGAAAGAATTGTGTTACTGACTGCTGATTTAGGCTATATGGCCATAGAAGTATTTGCTGATACATTTCCGGATCGCTTTTTTAATATGGGCATTTCGGAACAAAACATGATTGGAACAGCAACCGGACTGGCTGAGGCAGGATTTATTCCTTTTGTATATTCTATAACACCATTTTCAGTTTTACGTCCCTATGAGTTTATTCGGAATGGGCCGGTTGCCCATCGTCTGCCGGTTCGTATTATCGGCGGCGGGGGCGGAATTGATTATAGTACTAATGGATTAACTCATTATGCTTTGGAAGATATTGGTGTAATGCGTCTTCTGCCTGGAATGGATATTATTATTCCTGCAGATGTTCCGCAGACAGTCAGCGGACTTCAACAGACATGGAATAATCCGACCCCGGTTTATTACCGTATCAGCAAAAAGAACAACTATATTTTGGAGGAATTGCATGGGCGGTTTACCATAGGTGAGTGTGAAATGCTGCAACATGGTTCCGACTTGTTGATTCTTGTGGCAGGCGGCGTAACAGGCGAAGGACTTAAAGCTGGAAAAATTCTTTCAGAGAAAGGGTTTTCGACTTCTGTGGCGCAGATATCGAATATTTCTTTCTCATATTCAAATGCCCTACGGATGTTGATAGAGAAATATTCAGTTGTGGTGACTGTGGAAGACCATTTTATTAATGGCGGTATAGGCACGATGGCTGCCGAATCCATTGCAGAAAACAATCTGAATGCAAAATTGTATCGCTGTGGTTTCAAAACTTTGCCAGACGGGTTTTCAGGGAGCAGAAATTTTATGCTTGAAAAAAATGGATTGCTGGCAGAACAGATCGCATCTTTTGTGCAGGATGAAGTTTTTGGGAATAAACCATGATGACAGAGAAGGCAAAAGAAAAATTAACTGCGGTGATTGCCTGTTATAAAGACGGGCAGGCTATTCCACATATGTACAGACGTTTAAAGAATACGTTTGAAATAATCGATGTTGATTATGAGATCATCTTTGTCAATGATTGCAGTCCTGATGATACAGATACTGTTTTGCATCAACTGGCAGATCAGGATCATAAAGTTGTTGTAATCAGACATACTCGAAATTTTGGTTCGCAGAATGCTTTCACAAGCGGTATGAAAATCGCAACCGGAGATGCAGTTATTCTTCTGGATGGTGATCTTCAGGACCCCCCGGAATTGATAGAACAGTTTTATAGGAAATGGAAAGAGGGTTTTGATGTTGTTTATGGGATTCGGGTCAAACGGGAAGCAAGTTGGTTTATGCAAATTGCGTATAAACTGTTTTATCGATTATTTGCCAAAATGTCTTATATAACAATACCGAAAGATGCCGGCGATTTTTCTCTGATGGATCGGCGAGTGGTAGATGCTATTAATTCATTACCTGAGAATAATCGTTTTATGCGAGGGCTGCGGGCCTGGGTTGGATATAAACAGACCGGTGTTTCTTATGTCCGGCCGGAGCGGATGTTTGGAAGAACAACAAACTCTCTGATTAAAAATTTTGACTGGGCCAAAAAGGCTATCTTTTCGTTTTCATATGTACCGCTTGATTTTATTACGTGGGTAGCTTTAATTATCATGCTGGTTGCTTTTCTGGCCATAATAGTACAATTTGTCCTTCGTCTGGCTTTTCCAGAGTTAACTCCTGGCGGTTTTACTACATTAATTACCCTGATTTTGTTTATGGGCGGAATACAGTTACTCTGTCTCGCATTTATTGGTGCATATCTTTCTCATATGTATGATGAGCTTAAACATCGGCCTCCTTTCATTGTGGATGAAATATTGAATAATCCGCAGCAAAAATACACAGAACATCAGACAGGTACAGAAACACGTTTATGAAAAGAGTATTGCTGACAGGCGGCAGCGGATTTGTTGGCGCCAACCTGACCAGACGTTTGCTTACAGAAGGTCATGAAGTAAACCTGCTTTTGCGTGATATGAAGCATGTGAAACGACTGGAAGGCATCCTTTCTGATGTTCAAATATGGAATATTGACTTAAATGACACGATCGCAGTTACAGAAGCAGTCAAGAAAATTCAGCCGGAATGGGTTTTTCATTTAGCTGCCTACGGCGCGTATTCATGGCAGACAGAAATTGATCGGGCAGTGAAAACAAATCTGCAAAGTGCGATGCACTTACTGGATTGCTGCGAATTCTGCGGCGCTGAGGTATTTATTAATACCGGTTCTTCTTCTGAATATGGATGGAAAGATCATGCCCCGAAAGAAACAGAAATGATCAAACCCAACAGCATTTATGCAATTACCAAAGCGGCCATGACTCATTACTGTCTGTGGCGTTCTGCCTTGTATCGAATGAACATATCCACCTTGCGTCTTTATTCAGTCTATGGCCCCTATGAGGAAGAGGCCCGGCTTATTCCAACAGTAATCAGAAAAGGAATGTCCAAAACTTACCCGGATTTTGTCGACCCGGATATAAGCCGGGATTTCGTTTTTATGGAAGATGTCGAAAATGCCTATCTGGCAGTTGCAGAACAATCTGTCAGGTCTGCGGGAAAAGTCTATAACGTTGCAACCGGAGTACAGACCTCAATCAGAGATGTAGCGGATATTTCGAAGAAATTATTCGGCATTACTGAACAACCTGAATGGAATACGATGCCTGGAAGAAACTGGGATACCAATATCTGGATAGGCGATCCAACCTTGCTTTGCGAAGAGTTAGGCTGGCTGCCTGAAACAGACTTTGCCAGTGGTTTCAAAAAAACAGCTGAATGGTGGAAAGCGGTAAGTGATTTTGAGGAATAAACAATCAAGAGATAAGATAAATATGACAGAAAAATACGAATGCCCTGTTTGTGGTTCTTCTAAACATGTTCGGGAACGAGCAAAAGCAAATATTGACTACAGTATGTTATCAGAATTCGCCTATGCTTCACGAAAACTTCCTGAGTATATGCATTTTCACTTGATGGAATGCAAAGAATGTGAACTCCTGTTTTCTGTTGATATTCCTGATCTTTCAAACTTACCATCCAATTATGCTATGGCTGATTTTGACAGTGCAAAAGAAGCATTTTATGCAAGTGAGACATATTTTAATTACTTAAAACAATATATACAACCATTTCCAAAAAGTGTTTTAGATATCGGAACAGGCGAAGGTTCTTTTTTAAAAATATTATTGGATCATGGGATTGCTGATGTAACTGGGGTAGAACCTTCAGCAAAAGCAATAGCCGCAGCGGACACAGGTGTTCAGATAAAAATTATCAATGATGTTTTTTCAGTCGGGTTGTTTTCTTCTTTAAATACAGACAGCATCTGTTGTAGTAAAAAATTTGATCTGATTACGCTTTTTCAAACCATAGAACATATTCCAAATTCTACAGGATTTCTTTCTGACATGCGCTCACTTTTGGATGAAGCTGGCAGTATTTTTATCGTGTGTCATAACTATAAAGCGATGACCAATCAATTATTGGGCAGAAAATCGCCGATTTTTGATTTTGAACACCTTCAAATATTTTCACCAAAGAGTATCAGGTTGTTATTGGAAAAGAGAGGCTATAAAAACATTCGTGTAATCACGATAAAAAACACATATCCTCTGACTTATTGGCTGAGACTGTTTCCTTTTCCTCATAGTTTAAAAAAGCTGTTGATTTCCCTGGTGGAAAGAATAGGCCTTAGTGAAAAGTTATTATCAATTCCGACTGGAAATTTGGGCGTTTTTGCTGCAAGATAAAGTGGTACAAAGAATCCCATGTCTTTGCTGCCAATATCCTTAATGCTTTTAATGACAATTGTGAATGTAATAAGCAATTGGCAGCAGCCCGATGCATACGAAGGCTGCATAACGCAGCCATATAACACTGCGATCAATCAGTGGTTCTTTTCCTTTTTGGCTTACCAGTTTATTCGGGCGGTTAAAGATTAACAATGCAGCAGCACTGCAAAGCATCATGGAAGATGCTGTTATCAACAGCGGGAATACAGTATCCAGAAATTTCATAAAATCACCAATTCCCTCATGGATGTCAAGGTTGGTGCCCAGTAAAGCGCCAAAAAGCATGGGAGATACAACCGAATTGGAAAAACACCAATTATAGTAGACCATTTGTTGAACTACCAGAGCAACAGAGAATACAATTTCCAGAAAGACATTCAACCCAAAGCGTTCTGCGTTCATGAACAGCAACAGGGATAAGAACGGTGTAGCCAGAACCACCCAGTAAGGATGCAGGGGTGACTCTGCTGCGAAGGCAATCATAGCGGCTGACGCTGCAAATACAGCATTCTGGGCTATATTCTCTTCATCTTTCTCTTTGGCATACGCCCAGATGCACAGCGCCATCATGCTCATCACAAATACAGAAGCTGAGTATAAACCGGCGTTGATATTCCATGAGTAAAATTTTGGCAGCAAAGAATCAATAAGGGCTACTCCTTCTACCCTGTTGGTAAATGCAGCAAACAGAATTTTCCAAAACATACTGATGGAAAGTGAACTCAGGACACAGGCAAATATGCGGAAAACATTTTTGTAGCGCAGCAGAAGCAAGGGTAAAAAGACCAGCAATGCAAAATATTTACAACTGACTGCCATCGCAAAAAAGAGAAGAAACTTTTTATTGTTACCTTTCAGATAGGCATTAAACCCGCAGAGCATGAAGAAAACCGTAAAAATGTCATATTGCGACATGATGAGCGTGGATGTGCACAGCAAGACCGATGAAAGCCATACGAAGGCCAGCCAAAGCCGGGTATTTTTACTCATTTTTAATTCTTTGCCAAGAGCCATCAGCATTTTTGCTGTAAGCAGAATGGCCAGCAATAATTGTAACTTGGCCCACATCAGGCAAAATATATTTTCAGTGGCATCAATTTGCAGCAGACGTTCCGCTGCCCACAGGGGGAAATCCCATACTGCAAAAATGAGGTACACGGTAAAGTCGTAGTTGGCGCTGTTATTTGTTGGGTGCCCGCTATAGTTATAATTATAAAATTCCCAGGGTTTTCCCTGAAACAACACATCCCAAAATCGAATACTGTGGCGGGTTGTTATCATAATATCGTCATAAGTAAAACTGAGAGTAAACAATATCATGGCAGTGAACAGCATTATCCATTCGATTTTGTATGGTTTTTCTGTGTTTTGAAACCATTTTCTGATTGTTGTATATATCATTTTCATTAATACATCTGTTTTCCTTTTTTCGTGAATACCTTAAGGTACTTCCAAAAATGTACTAAGAGCCTATCCGAATCACCCTGATGCGCGGAAAGCGATGAGGGCGCAGGCAAAATGGAGAGAAGCGGCATTATTTTCGGCTTTCTTCTCCCGGCGGATCAGGATCCGGCGAAAACGGTTCATCCAGCTATGGGTTCGTTCGACCACCCAACGCCGGGCTCTAAATCCGGCCTCTTTTTTCAGGGCCCTGGCTTCTTC
Organism: uncultured Leptolinea sp.; assembly: GCA_964511135.1. Taxonomy (GTDB): domain Bacteria; phylum Chloroflexota; class Anaerolineae; order Anaerolineales; family Anaerolineaceae; genus UBA4782. The sequence goes on from CAZEEL010000069.1 coordinate 11,868, forward strand.
CCCTCCTGAACGAATATGGGCCGTAAAACCAAACTCCTTCACTGTATCGCCTACTTCCCGATAATCATAGCCTTTATCCAGACACATCCCCTGTGATTTCTCTTCCGTTGTTTCAGTTTATTCGCTTATGTCCTTATTTTATCAGTTATTCGGATAGGCTCTAGAACAAAGATAGCTGCATCGGAAACTTCCACCATTTGCCGGAACATGCTGTCGTTCCAGCCAAAATCGGTAAAGTCGTAAGTTTCTGATTCCTTTCTCATTTCCGTACCTTGCTTTCTTTAATAAACTATGGGCCGTTCGTTGCTGAACTTTACCCGTAAGGCAATAATTTCCGGTTTCCCCGTTTACAGGCTTTTCATATTGACTTTTTTCGA
>CAZEEL010000070.1:0-11933 GCA_964511135.1 uncultured Leptolinea sp.
TAATTAGGACTTTTCTAAATTGCTGCTTTAGGACATTATCATGTTGCTCTTACAATGCTGCAAAAAAGCGAAATGAATAATCAGCCTGGGGTATAATTTGCATGTTATGGATAATCTTCAAATGGAACATTCTGTGTCAATTCAAAAATATCAAAAATCCTGGGTTTTCGTTTTCCTGTTATGCGGAATTGAATTTATCCTGGCGGGTATTTGGACTGCCTGTATTCCCGGTGATGCAGATAAGGGTGTATTATGGGGGATTTCGCTGCGACGATTGATAATGTTGGGTTTTATTTTTTTGACTTCGTCATTTTTCTTCTTACTGGCAGTTTTGGCTGTTCGCAATCCTCTGCAGATCAATCAACAGATACAAACATTGACTAAAAACAAAGTTTCGCAGGCCTTATTTCTTTTATTCTTTGTAGCCGGGTGGATTGAATTGCTGGCAGAACCATCATTGTTTTATCCATATGAAGGTTTTTTCTTCCGTTTGAAACCTATTATGCTGGCAGCGGGCGTCGTCAGCGCTCAATTTTGGGTCTGGCAGTGGAAGCTATCCAAACAAAGATCTGACTGGAAACCATTAAGACGTTTTTTGCATTACCGTCCAACCTGGTTTTTTTTCATTTTGTTTCTATTCCTGATTGTTCTGACACTTGGCGCACGGTTTGGCATGATGAAAGAAACTCCCTTGTGGAATGTTCCTGGAATTCCGGTAAACAGTTTTCAGTTTCTTTTCATTTTTTTGTTTCTCATACTTTTAACCGTGCATTTATCCAATAAAAAAAACTTTACGGGCATTAATGAACGCTTTGTCTTTCCGCTTTTAATCTTTCTGGTTGCTGTTTTTATTTGGGGGTTGACACCCTTAAAGCGTCAGTATTTCTTTTTACAACCATCTATGCCGGCTTTTCAACCCTTTCCGTACAGTGATGCGCGGGTTCATGACCTGGGAGCTCTTTCGATTCTGAATGGTCAGGGCGTTTTCTTTCACGGTTACACAGATAAGCCTTTCATGATGGTCTTACTGGCCTGCTTCCATCTTTTTTTTGACCGTAATTATGTTCTTATTCAGTGGCTGTCAGTTTTCTTTTTTGCACTGATGCCGGTTATTGTATACTGCCTTGGCCGTCGTTTTCATTCTGCTGTTTTTGGTTTGTCTGTTGCGGTGATATTAATTATTCAGCAGCGCAATGCAATTGTTTTGTCGAATGATGTTATTACAGCCAATGTCAAACTGATGATGTCAGAGGTACCTGTTCTTTTCGGTACTATTGTTCTGACACTGCTTCTCTTTAAGTGGTCAAAACAGCCTGACGCCTGTACCAGTTTGCTGGTTGGCGGTTGTCTGGGCATATTGGGGCTGACTCGTATGAACCCCTTACTCTTTCTGCCTGTGGCCATTGCTTTGTTTCTATTCCATTTTCGGAAAGCGGTCAAAAAGGCTGTCCGCCCTCTTCTTTGGCTGATGCTTGGTTTTACGATGATCTTTGGGCCCTGGCTGGTCTGTGGCACTAATCATAATGGGACACCCTGGATGATCGTAAAATTGCAGGATGTATTGGATCATCGCATTCGTGTAAATATTCAGTCTTCTGTTGTTCCTGATTCTCAACTTCAGCCGGTTGCTTCTTTGCAGGGGGCCGGTGTCAGGGCACCGCTGAACCCTGCTTTTCGTCTGGAAACAGGTTCTGACGACAATGCTTTATTTGTATATGCTGATTTGTTTATTTCTCATTTCTGGCATAATGGCTTAACGGCTCTGATGGCTCTCCCGGATGGCTGGCGTTATGAACGGGTTAAAGTTACAGCCTCACGGCCATATTGGGATGATGCGTATCCCTGGAAAGGCGATCTTCCGGCTCCTCAAATTGCTGCCATTTTAATCAATGTTGCTCTTATTTCTTTTGGTTTTACTGCGGCATGGCATCGTCATCGTTGGGCCGGTTTGATACCGGCGCTGATTTTTATTACTTATGATCTTGCTCTGAGTTTCTCTTTTACTTCCGGCGGACGTTACATTGTCCCTATTAACTGGATTGTTTTTTTCTACTATATTCTTGGCTGGTTGACTCTTTTTCAAATGTTCTTTCGAATTTTGCAAAACATTCCGGAGTGTTCTCAAGCTGAAAATTCATCTTCTTCCCGTGTTGCCGATATCCCGGCATCCAATATAAAGCGTTTGGTTTCTTCCCTGATCTGTCTGACGCTGATTGGCTCACTTCTTCCGATGGCCAGCTTCATTCTCCCTGATTTCATTAAAACCCCATTCCAACAGCAGCCTTCTTCCCTGTTTGCTGCTTCAGGCATTCAGCCTGATACGCGTTTGACCTATCAGATCAGTCAATTAGTGTATCCATATTATTATGAAGAAGAAAATCTCTTTGATTACACGCTGATCTTTTCACAGGATTTTCGAAACGATAATCTTATTCCTGGTGAAGATACTCATGATTGGGAGAACTGGCCTCAGGATGGTCAATGGAGCGTTACCGGGTCAGATACCAATCAGGTTGTTAAACAGATCTATTTCCTTTCTGAAGATCAGCAGCATCTGACGCTTTTCTGGTCTGATCCTGCTTATCAGCCCTGATTCCCTGCATATTTATAAACATGATTTGCGGTTTCTGTCAGAATGACAGGGCTTTCTGTAAAGCAGGACTGAGAAGGGGTTTTTGAGCTGTCGTTTTGTTAAAATCAGATGCAGCAATATGCTGACTGAAGGGGTTCAGTGAGTACTTCATTTTAAATCAGTGCAAACAGATGCAGAATGATTTTTCCTGCGGAAAAAAGCAGAGGGATGGGCAACTTATTTTCAGGTTGTGATGATGCCAAATTCATATTGAGAATGTCTGAATCTGACATCTGAATCTGAAAACAGCGTGGTTTTTAATTGAAAGGTATAATTCCAAATCGGAGAATATTATGCTGTTCCTTTTATCGATAATAATATTGATTGCAACGGTTTTATTATGGGGGTCAATCCTTCGGCTTTCCCGTGTGTCTGATTTAATTCTGGCATGGGCTTTGTCAGCCTATGCCGCGATGGTTTTGGTTTTTCAACTGGCTAATCTGGGAAGTGCACTTAATTCTATTCCTGTTATTCTTTCGATACAAGTACTGCTGCTGTTCTTTGGATTGGGCTTATGGCTTAAAACAGGCCGGCCGGTTTTACTGCCTGAAAATTTACCTGGTTTGTCTGTAAGAAGCATGTTGCAAAATAAGAATAACTGGCCTGTTGGAATCCTTGTATTCGCTTTATTGGGTGTTTTTGCTTTGTATCTTGTCCTGATATACATCGTTCCGCCAAATAACAATGATGCGCTTGCCATTCACATTGCGAGGGTGATTAAATGGATGCAGATTGGAAGCTACTTTCCCTGGGAGACTCCCTTTATCTGGCAATTAACATTCCCTGTCAATGCGCAGCTTACCTATCTTTGGACGACACTGTTTACGCGCAGCGATCATTTTATTGCTTATATTCCATTTCTTGCCGGTATTGCTACGGCTCTGGTCATTTACTGTTTTGCCCGCGAATTAGGTTTTACGTCCCGCCTGTCCTGTTTTTCAGCTCTGATTTGGCTGACTTTTCCCGTTGTTCAGCTTCATCTCACCTCTGTTCGGCATGATCTGGTCAGTACCTGGTTATTTGTTTCTGCCCTTTATTTTTTCCTTCGCTGGAGCAATACTCATCGGCCTGCATACATGATTCTCTCAGGGCTGGCTTTCGGTCTGGTGATTGGGACCAATTTTTCCATTGCAGCATACCTGCCAGGGTTAGCGATTGTAATGCTGTCTGGTCTGTTTACTCGAACAATCACTTTCAAGCAACTGACAACCTGGGCTGGTGTGGCGCTGCTGTCTTTTTTCCTTTTCAGTTCTCCTATTTACATTAGCAATTGGATTCATTTTCATTCTCCTGTTGGCCCGGATGCTGCTGATATGACCAGCGTTGCGGTTACAGAAGAAATCCCATTGATCAACTATCTGTTGATTAATACCACGCGCTGGTTTTATCAGTTATTGGATTTTTCCTGGCTGCCAGGTTCTTCAGGGTTGATCGCTGTTCAGGGAAAAGCATGGCTGGCTCTTCGTTTGCAAAATTTATTTGGCATTAACCTTGAAGGCAATCTGGCTGCTATGAATGCTCATGAGTTTTATTGGAATACTTCATATGATTTGCAGGAAGATGAAGCCTGGTTTGGGTTGATTGGCGCACTGTTGATCTTTCCCACCAGTTTAATTGCTTTCTGTAAGGGTATTAAAAAACATCAGTTTCTGTGGTGTGTTCCGTTTATCTTTTTTATTACCTCTATGATTACCTGTTCCTTAATTCGCCCTGGCTGGACACCCTATGACGGGCGTTATTTTATGCCGCTGGCTGCTTTGTGTACTGCATGGCTGCCAATATGGATGCGGGGAAAAAAGAGTGCGGCGGTTGTGCAATATCTCATTCTGGGGGTGTCGCTTTTCAGTCTTTTGATGGTGGTTGTTTTTAATCCGGCTAAACAAATTGTTGGCGGAGCTGCGATCTGGAACATGAATCGCATTGATCGCATGACACGCCAGTCTTACACATCCAAAGAAATGCTTTATCTGGTAGAGGCTGCAATTCCGGAAGATGCCACTGTTGGTATTGCTACAGACCATATTGATTATCAGGAGTATGGTGTGTTTGGAGAGAACTTTACACGCAGAATTATTAATGTTGATCCGCCTGAAATGACGGCTGACAGCATGTGGCTGGATCAACGCGAAGTTGAATATCTGTTGATTTTAATTTCAAAAGAGTACCCGTCTCAAATTGCGCCAGTATTTAAATATGTTGACAGCCTGGGTGATTGGGTCGTATACGCTCGTGCGGCCACAAAATAGCAGCATATTGCGGTTTTGGACTGGTGTTGAGTTGGCGCTTTTGCTTTCTTCATTTTAAACTTACTTATATGCCTGCATATGAGATTTTAACACTCTGGCAAAGCAGGCTTCTGCAATCACATCAACAAATCATGATCTCAGGCCTTAATTTCAATATTCAGGGTATAATTTTTTTATGGAAACAACTCTTTTATCCACATTAGATGAATCATCTGCATCTGAACCAGCAGATGAGCATAGAGTCTTTCGACAAAGATAAACCTGGAATTTGTATGTGCATGGCCGTACCATCCAGGTGAAAAAATGACTGGAAGGTGATTGGACCATGACAAATAACTCTCAGGTATTTCGCATTTCACAAAAGAAAATCAACGCTTTCACATGGGGGGATTTGATAGCCATTATCATCATCGTGGCGTTGCTTTATATGGGTGTCCATCTGACTTTCAATGCTCCGGAAGTCATTAATGGGCCAGAGATTTCCCTTTCTGTTCGTGCTTTACCCTGGTATACGATACTGTCTGTAGGGCGTATGGCAGCCGCTTATGCGCTTTCAATGCTGTTTACTTTATTCTATGGTCGGGTGGCGGCCTATCATCGACGGGCTGAACAATTTCTTATTCCATTACTGGATGTGCTTCAGAGCGTTCCCATTCTGTCTTTTTTACCCATTGTTTTGCTCAGTTTAAGTGCTATTCTGCCGGAAAATACTGCCGCAGAACTTGCTTCTGTTGTTCTGATTTTTACCAGTCAGGCATGGAACTTAACTTTTGCATGGTATCAATCTTTAACAACCATCCCAAAAGAGTTGCGTGAAGCGAGTTCGATCTTTGGTTTGAATACATGGATGAAATTTAAAGTCCTCGAACTTCCTTTTGGGATGATCAGTCTGGTATGGAATAGTATGATGTCATGGGCTGGCGGATGGTTCTTTCTGATGGCAGCCGAGATTTTTACGGTCGGCTCTAAAGATTTTCGCCTCCCGGGCTTGGGCGCGTTTCTTCATGAAGCCGCCAATCAAAGCAATTACAACGCGATTGGATGGGGAACCGGTGCGTTAATTCTGACGGTGGTTTTGTTGGATCAACTGGTATGGCGCCCTTTATTGGCATGGTCAGATCGTTTTAAAGTGGAAATGGTTGAGAATGATCATCCGCCGGTTTCCTGGTTTTATGACCTGATAAGCAATGCCCGATTGACCAAATGGTTTTCCAAACGGGTATTAGAACCCATGATCGAGTTTTCAGACCAGGCCTCGCTTCGCCGTTATCCAATGATAACTGAGGCCAGTCGTCGAGATAGAAAATGGCAGCGTGTGCTCAAAAAAGTTTTTTCTGCGATGATTGCATTTGTAATAATTTATCTTTGCATACAGGCAGGCATGATGATGGTTAAAATCTCAATGCAGCAATGGCAGGTTGTTGGACTGGGGTTATTGGGAACTTTGCTGCGTGTATTCTGTGCTTTAATAATTGCTTTATTATGGACGGTTCCTTTAGGCGTTGCTATCGGAACGAACCAACGTCTGGCGGCTGTTTTGCAGCCAATTGTACAGGTCATTGCTTCTGTACCTGCAACTGCGCTTTTCCCGGTAATACTCCTTTTAGTGATTAACCTTCCTGGTGGATTAAATCTGGCTGCTGTTTTGCTGATGCTCATGGGTACCCAATGGTATTTATTGTTCAATATTATTGCAGGCGCCAGTGCAATTCCGCAGGATTTAAAATACACTGCGAAAATGCTTCACTTATCCCGTTGGCAGCGTTGGCGCACGTTGATGTTACCTGCAATCTTCCCATATCTTATCACCGGCGCCATTACTGCCAGCGGAGGTGCGTGGAATGCCAGTATTGTGGCAGAATATCAAAATTTTGGCGGTCAAAACTTTTCAGTAACCGGGATAGGTTCCTTAATTGCCCATGCCACTTCTGTGGGCGATTATCCTTTATTGCTGGCGGCAACCCTGGCCATGGTATTTACTGTAATTTTGATTAATCGCTTATTATGGCGGCGTTTATATGTGTTGGCTGAAGAGAAATATCGTATGGAGATCTAATATGAATGAAACTTTATTGCAAATGGAAAATGTTTACCAGGAATATGGTACGGGAGTGCGCCGGTTTACTGCAGTGGAGAATATCAATCTTCAATTATTATCCGGCGAATTTGTTGCATTGTTGGGGCCTTCCGGTTGTGGGAAGAGTACATTGTTACGGATTATTACCGGCTTGCAGGCGGCTTCCAGAGGGCTGGTTTATTATCGCGGAAAACCCCTGAAGGGCGTTAATCATAATGCATCGATTGTGTTTCAAACTTTTGCACTTTTTCCCTGGCTGAGTGTGATGGATAATGTTTCATTGGCTTTAAAAGTTAAAGGCATTGAAGAACCTGAGCGTTCAAAGAAAGCTGAAGAATTGTTAGACAGGGTGGGGTTGGATGGCTTTGAAACCGCGTATCCGCGTGAATTATCCGGGGGAATGCGGCAAAAAGTAGGGTTTGCAAGAGCCATGGCGGTTGAACCTGAATTACTTTGCCTGGACGAACCATTTTCGGCGTTGGATGTATTAAGCGCAGAATCACTGCGCGGTGAATTGCTTGAATTATGGACAGAAGGAAAAATACCTACAAAATCCATCCTGATGGTTAGTCACAATATAGAAGAAGCGGTCTTTTTAGCTGATCGTATTATTATTATGGATAAGGAGCCAGGTCGTATTATTGCGGAGCATACCATTGATTTGCCGCATCCCCGTCAACGAAAATCGAAAGAGTTTGATGCTCATGTTGATCATGTTTATGGCTTATTGGCTGGTCAAACCCGTTCAGAGCATGAGGAATACGGCACGGCACCGGGTGAACCGGGGGTTACCCGCCCGCTTCCAGAGGTGCATATCAGCGATCTGGCGGGGTTGCTGGAATACTTATCTGAATCGGAACAACCCAAACAGGATATTTATTTATTGGAAGAAGAATTAAGTATTGATTCAAATCATTTGCTGCTGCTTACCGAAGCAGCAGAATTACTTGGTTTTGCTTCGATTGCAAAAGGAGATATAACGATTACCCCGCTGGGCCAAACTTTTGCAGAAGCCAGTATCCTTGCAAGAAAAGAAATATTTGCTTCACGCGCCCGCAGGCTTCCGCTTGTCAGATGGCTGCTGAAAATGCTGACGGATTCTGAAGGGCACCACCTCAAAAGCAATGTTATTAAGACTGCTTTAAGTCTTGAGTTTCCTGAAGATAAAGCCGAAACTCAAATAACTACGCTGATTAACTGGGGCAGATACGGAGAATTATTCTCTTATCATGATGGGGCAGAAGTTTTTGTGCTGGAACGGAATACAGAATCGGCTCATAAATGATGTGAATACGGCTGAATGGGTAAATCGATTTATGGTATATTACTTAATTATCCTTTCAGGGAGCAGTTTTCAGATTGGAAACAATAAAGAGATCATTTTTCACTGGGGCTTTTCTGTCGATGGTTGGGTGGATTGGTTTAATCTGGCTGATCCAAAATACTGAACCGTATATCTGGCCGCGCTGGTTCTTTTTTTTCTTTATGACCCTGGCGGTCAGTGGGCTGGCTTTACCGCTCAGTACCTGGTTGAACCTGAGATTCCCTTCAGATCCTCCGGCCGGGGTCGCCGTCATTACCCGGCAGGCTTCGTGGTTTGGAGTTTATGGTTGTGTTTTGGCCTGGCTGCAACTGGGAAGGGCGCTGACTACTTTTACGGCGGTTGCCATTGGTGTCGGTTTTATTTTAATTGAGGCCTTTATTCGAATCCGAGAAAAAAGTCTCTGGATGCCAAAGGATGATGAAAATGCCTGATCTGAGGCGGCTTCTGTCAGACGCTGTAAGGGTTGTTAAGAACCATGCGCCTGCTGTATGATCGCCTCTTTTTTCCGTGGAAAGGGCGTAAGAAGGCGGTGTTGCCCACAGCCCATTGGTCGACATGATCGGGGGGTCTTAGCCTGAGGAAATATTAGCCTGCGCATGGTTTTGACTGGACAGAAAACAGGTTTAATGCAAATACTTAAACGATCAATTGAAAAAAGGATTTATAAAGAATGAAAGATAAACTTCCTCTTTTGATGAAGGAACAAAATATTACTGCTTTGCTGATAACCGGTGCAGCGATGCATAACCCGGCGATGGTTTATTTTACGGGCACAGCACATGTTTCAGGTGCAGATATTATTTATCGCCAGGATGGAGAAGCTGTGATCTTTTGCAATCCTATGGAAAGGGAAGAAGCTGCCAAATCAGGGATGCCTGTTCATGTTTACAGTGAATTTCCTATGGAAGAATTGATGAAAGAAACGGGGGGCGATTATGCAATGGCAGAAGTGTTGCGATATAAGCGCATGTTGGAATTCTGTCAGGTGACAGAAGGAAAAGTTGCACTGTATGGGAAAACGGATTTGGGAGACGCTTATATCTCTATGCAGGGGTTACAGGCAATGATGCCTCGTATCGAGCTTGTGGGCAGGTTGGAACGGGATATTTTGATGCTGGCTCGAGAGACCAAAGATGCAGATGAATTGGATCGTATTCGAAAAATGGCCGGGATTACCATGCAGGTTGTTGGCAATACCGCTGATTACCTGAGTACACGTGCAGTAAAAGATAACCGATTATTTGAACCGGATGGATCACCGGTAACGATTGGAAAAGTGAAACGATTGATTGATCTCTGGCTGGTTGAGCGCGGAGCTGAGAACCCTGAGAGCACAATCTTTGCGATGGGCCGCGATGCGGGGATACCGCATTCTTCCGGAAACCCGAATCAGATTCTCACTTTAGGTCAACCTATTGTGTATGATATTTACCCGTGTGAGCAGGGAGGCGGTTATTTCTATGATTTCACGCGTACCTGGAGTTTGGGTTTTGCAAGTGACAAAGTACAGGCTGTTTATGATCAGGTGTTAGAGGTCTATCGAAAACTTACGGCTGCTTTAAAGCCGTACCAGCTTTTTTCAGATTATCAGAAGATGGCCTGCGATCTTTTCCATCAATCAGGGCACCCTACATTGATTGATACGCCGCATACTCAGGTGGGATATGTTCATTCCATTGGGCATGGGGTGGGCCTTAATGTTCATGAACGGCCATTCAGTGGTATGCTGACAGCGCGTGATCATACTTTGCTGCCTGGAAGCGTGTTTACCATCGAACCCGGGTTGTATTATCCTGATGATGGTTTGGGAGTACGCATTGAAGATACCTACACAATTTTAAATGATGGAACAATTACTGCTCTATCCGATTTTCCATTGGATTTAGTGATCCCAATGCATTAAATGAAGGAAAACAGAGTCATGTCTAAAACGGAAACTATGCCTGTCCGAATCCTGGGAATTGAATCTTCCTGCGATGAAACCGCTGCTGCTGTAGTAGAAAATGGTATTCATGTTCTCTCAAATGTAGTGGCCAGTCAGGCTGCCATGCATGCAAAATATGGGGGGGTTTTCCCCGAAGTGGCATCGCGGCAGCATATCAAGACCATCTACAGCGTTTTGGATGAGGCGCTGCAACAGGCTCACCTGGGTTTCAACGATCTGGATGCCATTGCGGTTACGCAGGGACCTGGTCTGGCAGGTTCTTTGGTGGTGGGGCTTAATGCGGCGAAAGGCGTCAGCCTGTCAACCGGGCTTCCCATGATTGGAATCAATCATTTGGAATCGCATATCTATTCTGCCTGGCTGCAAACGGATAAAAAAAACAATCAGCGACCGGGGTTTCCTCTGGTGGCTTTGCTGGTGTCGGGCGGTCACTCAGAGCTGTATCTGATGAAAGATCACCTTTCTTATGAGCGATTAGGCGGTACAACCGATGATGCTGCAGGTGAGGCTTTTGATAAGGTTGCCCGTCTGTTGGGATTAAGCTATCCGGGCGGGCCTGCTATTCAAAATGCTGCAGAAATCGGCGACCCCAAAGCTTTTCATCTCCCGCGGGCTCGTACCGAAGGAAAATATGATTTTTCTTTCAGCGGGTTAAAAACAGCAGTTCTGAGACTGGTTCGCAACTTTGAAGATTCGAATAAAAAAATTCCGGTTGCTGATCTTGCAGCCAGTTTTCAGGAAGCGGTTGTGGATGCATTGGTCAGTAAGACGATTCAGGCCTGTGCAGAGTTTCATGCGACAGATATTGTGGTTGGCGGGGGGGTTTCTGCCAATCAGGCTTTGCGCAACGCGATTTTGGAACACACAGAATATAAAATCCATATACCACCTTTAAAATATTGTACGGATAATGCTGCGATGGTGGGGGCGGCCGGGTATTTCCGTTTTGAGCGGGGGTATCGTTCTGATTTGTCAATGGATGTTCTGCCGAACTGGAGATTATATTCATGAGCCGTCATGTTGAAGCAGCCATACAAAGCCGGCTGCTGGCTCTGCAGGATGCAAAAAATAAAGAATTTGTATGTAAACTCATTCCGACCATTCATCCTGAAACGGTTATTGGAGCGCGTACGCCGGCGCTGCGGATGCTTGCGCGGGAGTTATCCAAAGAGCCGGAATCGATGGAGTTTCTCAGCATTCTGCCGCATCAGTATTTTGAAGAAAACAGTCTGCATGGTTTTCTGATTGAAACCATGTCAGATTATGACAGGGCCATTACGTCTATGGAGACTTTTCTTCCGTATATCGATAACTGGGCAACCTGTGATTCAATATCTCCGAAAATATTTCGAAAGCATTTGCCTGAATTATATGAGAAGATAAAAGGCTGGTTGAAATCAGAGCATGTCTATACCTGCAGGTTTGGAATTGGTATGCTGATGCAGTTTTATCTTGATGAGGAATTTAAACCGGAGATGCCTGAGCTGGTTACGGCTGTCCGATCTGAAGAATATTATGTCAATATGATGATCGCCTGGTATTTTGCTACTGCGCTGGTGAAACAGTATGATGCGGCATTGCCGGTCATACAGGAACAGCGTTTAGACAAATGGACGCATAATAAAGCGATTCAGAAAGCCGTTGAAAGCCGGCGTATTCACAGTGACCTTAAAACCTGTTTAAAGATGCTGAAAGTTAAATAACTGATT
>CAZEEL010000071.1:0-11684 GCA_964511135.1 uncultured Leptolinea sp.
ACAGAAAAGCCATACGGCTGAGTAACTTTTTTTTCGTCAGTGGGTTAATACAGGCAGAATCTCATATCCGACCATACCTTAGACAGTACCTTCAGGAGTTCACATGGGCATTTTTTCAAACAATGTAATGAGCAATTACAATCTGAAAGACGCAAAACTTGCTATCCAGGATTTTCCGCGTTATGACTTAAAACAAATGGTGGCTCCTCAGAGCCGCTGGCTGACCCCGGTGACCTGGGCGCTCAGTTACCCGGATGTGTGGAAGCACCATACCCGTATTACCCGTGACCTGCAGGGCATTAAACCTCCGTATATATTGCTGGCCAATCACAACAGTTTTTTTGATTTTAAGGCGCTGACCGCTGCGATCTTTCCGCATCGGGCCAACTATGTTGTTGCGCTGGACGGGTTTATTGGCCGTGAGTGGATTATGCGTGCTGTGGGCTGCATCTGCAAACGAAAATTTGTCAATGATCTTCAACTGATTCGCCAGATGGCCAACCTGGTGAAGCAGGGCCAGATTATTGTGCTCTACCCTGAAGCCCGCTATTCACATGTGGGTACCCAGGCGGTTTTACCGGATTCACTGGGGAAGTCACTGAAATATATGAATGTTCCGGTTGTTACGTTGATTACGCAGGGGCATCACATTGATGCGCCGGTTTGGAATCAGAAATCCAAAGGTGTGCCTTCTTCTGCAGAGCTGAAAAAGCTCTTTACCTGTGAAGAACTCAAAAGCATGTCTGCGCAGGAGATCAATGCATTGATTTCTGAGCGCTTTATCTATGATGATTATGCCTGGCAGCGGGATAACCATATTGTGGCCGATGCTCCCGACCGGGCGGAAGGGTTGCATCGGGTGCTTTATCAATGCCCGTATTGCAAAAAAGAATACCGTATGATGAGTCAGGGCAGCGAACTTTTCTGTGAAGCCTGCGGGAAACACTGGCAGATGGATGTATACGGTCAATTGCATGGGCAGGATGGTGTCACTGAATTTGCGCATATTCCGCACTGGTATGAATGGCAGCGTGAAAATATTCGCCAGGAAGTCATCGCCGGAACTTACGGCATGGAATGTGAAGTGCTGATTGATTCGCTTCCCAACAGCGCGGGGTTCATTCCCCTGGGGCGGGGCACGCTTCGGCATGACATGCAGGGTTTTGTGCTGCGGGGTGAACATCTTGGGACGCCTTTTGAAGTGGTTAAAAGTGTTCCGTCGCTGTACTCCATTCATGTTGAATTTAATTATATTGACAAGAAAATGGATTGTATTGACATCAGTACCCATGATGATACATATTTCTGTTACCCGGTTATTCGTGACGCATCGGTTACCAAAATGGCCATTGCTACCGAAGAGTTGTTTCAGCATTGGGGCGCCAGAGGCGAAAGTAAAAGTGTCGATGCGGCGCTTCTTTCGGCGGTTCATACAGCGGGTATGGAGCGTTCTGATAACGGCGTTTTACCGGATGGCGTTTTGTCGCCGAACTGAAAAGATATGCTCTGCAGCTGACTTCTTTAATATATGTTGTGGTGATTTCCCGTGCCCCGGATGGAAGGATGTTGTCGGCGGGATGCCGGGCAGAAGCTGCATTTTTCGCTGATCACTTTTAATGCATGCCCCATAAAACTCTCTGCCTGCCTGGTTGAGACAGGCCGCGTTGCTGAAACCGGCCTGTTATAGTCTATAATAAACAAAAGGATGTGGTTTGGCTGAGTACAAACATAGTGCCATGTTTGGAACTCATGACTGTGGAAAATGCCGGATTGTACTTTATCCATCGGTGCATCTGTCTGTCAGGAGATGATATTCATGAAGCGTTTCCGGTTGTTTTTATCCGTTTTTGTTCTGGCGTTATTAAGCACCTGTGCCCCTGGAAAAACCGAAAAAGTGGTTGTTTATACATCCGTCGATCAGGTGTTTGCTGAACCGGTCTTTGCGGAATTTACCCGTCAGACGGGCATTGAGGTGTTGCCTGTTTTTGATGTCGAAGCCTCAAAAACAACCGGTTTAGTCAATCGGTTAATTGCAGAGGCAAAAAATCCGCAGGCAGATCTTTTCTGGAGCAGTGAGTTTGCCCGGATGCTGCTGTTGAAAGAAAAAGGAGTTTTGATTCCTTCTTATCCGGCCAATGCCGGGGATATTCCGGCGGCATACCGTGACCCTGAAAATTACTGGTATGGTTTTGGCGGGCGGGCGCGGGTGATTATTGTGAATACGGATTGGGTCTCTCCTGAAAACTATCCGGCTGGTTATATGGACTTCTTAAATCCTGATTATCCTGCTGATAAAATCGGGATGGCCAACCCGTTATTTGGCACAACGTCCAATGAAGCGGCCGCCTTATATGCCGCAATGGGCGAAGAAGCCGCCCGAAAATTTTATTCTCAGATCAAAGAACGTGGGGTGCAGATATTGGATGGCAATTCGGTGGTGCGTGATCAGGTCGCTGCCGGCCAGCTTTGGTTTGGCCTGACGGATACCGATGATGCATGCGGTGCATTGGAACAGGGAGCCCCGGTGACTTTGATTTTTATTGAACAGGATCCTTCTCATGCGGGAACGCTGATGATTCCCAATACGGCTGCACTGATTAAGGGAAGACCTCATTCTGATGCAGCGCTTCGTTTGCTTGAATATCTGCTTTCTGAACAGGTTGAGCAGCAACTGGCGGCTTTGGGTTTTGCGCATGTTCCCCTGCATTCTGCGCTTCCGGCCGATGGCTGTCTGGCGGGGAAAGAGATCATTGGTTCTGAAATCCGGTTTGACGATATCTATCAATGGCTTAAACCGGCTCAGGAAGATTTAAAAACCATTTTCTTAAAATAATGATCAGGCAGTGATGAAAAAGCCGGCTGCTGTTTATGGTTTTGTTTGGCGCGGGCTGCGAAATCTTATTTCGGGTGCGTTGCTGCTGATTGTTCTTTTGGGTCCATTGGGCGGTCTGGTATGGCAGGCTGGGGTGTACTTAAGAAGCGTTTCGGCTGATACCCTGCCGGTCCTTCTTCCAGGGACGCGAACCGTCGGGCTGTTGCTGCAGTCATTGGGTTTTGCGGGTTGTACTGCGCTCTGCGGCACGGTATTGGGTTTTCTGTCGGCTTCAGCGCTTTGGAAGCTCCCCGGCCGCCGTCAGCGGTTCTGGCGCTGGTTTTTTCTTGCGCTGGCCTCATTGCCGCCGGCGTTGCATGCCCTGGCATGGATGACGGCTGCCGGTTGGCTGAACCGTTTATTAGCGCCTGCCGGGCTGGCGCCGATATTTCTGCGCGGCTGGGGGTGGCTGATCTGGGTGCAAACAATGGCTTTTCTGCCGCTGACGACCGGGCTTTCTCTTATTGGCTTTGAACGTCTTCCGGCTCAGCAATGGGAAACTGCCTGCCTGTATGGGACGCCCTGGAAAGCTTTCTGGAAGGCAGCTTTTCCGCAGGCGAAACCGTATCTGCTGGCCTCGGGGGGCATTCTGTTTCTTCTCAGCCTGACGGATTTTAATCTGCCTTCTCTTTTCCAGGTGAATGTCTATGCTTTGGAAATATTTACCGAATTCAATGTTTCTGCTGAAGCCGGCAGCGCCTTTCTGTATGCATTGCCGCTGTGTTTGATTACCGTGCCGGCAGGGCTGTTGACCAGCTCCCGGATCAGGTGCATTCTGTCAACTTCGGCGCCCCGTCAGCAGGCGCGGCCTGATTTTGTCTGGCCGTTCGGCTGGGAAGCGCTGCAAAACCTGGCGCTGTTTATGCTTGGGTTGCAGGTATGTGTGCCTGCCCTGACTTTGCTTTTGACAGCCGGTTCTTTTAATGAATGTATCGCATCGGTTGTGCCTGCCGGGCAGGAACTGCTGACCAGCTTTCAGATCAGTCTTCTGACGGCTGTTTTCAGCCTGCCTTTCATGCTTTGGGGGGCCGGTTTTATGCGCCGTTCTTCTGCCTGTGCCAGGGCGGGTTGGGTTATTTTGTCGCTGCTGCTGGCCATGCCGGCGCCTCTGACGGGCATTGGCCTGATTGCGGTCTGGAATCATCCCGGCTGGCCGGTGTATGGAACCCTGATGATGCCTGTTTTGGCGCTTCTGGCGCGCTGGCTCCCTTATGCGGTGATTGTGGCGCTGGTTCAGGTTCAGCGCATTGAAAAGGGCTTGATGGAGGCTGAGAGGGTGTTTCATTCAGGATGGCTGAAGAGCTGGCTTCTGGTGTATCTGCCTCTGCTGGCTCCCGGTTTGCTGGCTGCGTTTTTTTTGGTCATGGCGCTCAGTCTGGGAGAGCTGGGTGCAACGCTGTTGGTATTGCCGCCTGGTAAGGGTACGCTGGCTGTGCGTTTGTATAATTACCTCCACTATGGCGCGGCGCAAACAGTTTCTGCTTTGAGTCTGCTTACGGCTGTTATTGGAGTATTGTCTGGTCTGGGAGTGATTTACTCTTTTGAGCGTCTTTCTCCCAACCGAAGGAGCCGCTGATGATTGTTGTACAGGGTGTTTCATTATTTTATGGGCCGGTTGTTGCTGTGGATGACGCCAACCTGGAAATTCGGGATGGCGAATGGATTACACTGCAGGGAGAATCAGGTTCCGGAAAAACTACCCTGCTGCGCTTAATAGCCGGGTTGGAAATTCCCCGGTCGGGCCGAATTACTTTCGAAGGGCAAAATGCCAGCCTGCCCGGGCAAATTATTCTGGCGCCGCATGAACGTTGTCTGGGGGTCGTGTTTCAAAACCCTGATCTCTGGCCTCATCTGACAGTTGTGCAAAACATTTTGTATGGCTGCAGGGAGCGCAATAAAGAAAACAGGCAGGCGATTCTTAAATATTTGCTGACCCATCTGGAACTGGCCGGGCTGGAAAAACGCTTTCCGGGAGAAATATCCGGCGGGCAGGCCCGGCGGGTTGCGCTTGCGCGGGCGTTTGCCGCACAGCCGCGTTATTTGATGATGGATGAAGCGCTGGTAAATCTGGACCCGGGGCTGCGGCGTATGACGTTGGATTTTACCCTTGCCCGGGCCAGAGAAAACGGTTGCGGCCTGCTCTATGTTACCCATGATCCGGGCGAAGCCGAGCGGGTTGACGGGCGTCACTTTATCATGAACGCAGGGGTTTTGTCTCAGGTTGAGTTAAAGGTTTAAGAAAAAAATGAAACGTTCCTGGATACAGTTTTTGTTGGGCCTGGGTATGGTTGGGGGTGTTGGGCTGGCGGTGTTTTTTGTCTGGCCGCGTCCGTCTGTTCCGGAAGGGTGGCAGATCATCCGCCCGCCTTCAGTGGTGATGGCGCTGGTGGAAGATCAGGATATGGTTTGGGCAGGCGGACGGGATGGCCTGGTGAGGATTGATCGCGTCAGCGGAGAGGTGTTTCCGGCGCCGGATACGATGAAATATCGCTATGTCACTGCCATTCTGCTGGAAAATGATGGAGAAGATATGTGGATTGGACATGCCAGAGGGGTAAGCCATCACAGCCCGACCGGTATCGAACATCTTACCCGCGAGGACGGGTTGCCCGGCAATGAAGTAAAATCCCTTTTGCGCGACAGCCGCGGCGATCTTTGGGTTGGTACCACTCAGGGGCTGGCGGTATGTCATGACAGGAATTGCAGGTCTTATACCACGCAGGACGGGCTGGCTCATAATATGGTGACGGTTCTATATCAGGATCGTGCGGGCCGGCTGTGGGCAGCGAATGGGCTGACCAGTCAGGGCGGGTTGTCGATGTTTGAAAACAATAGCTGGAAAATATATTCCACTGCAGATGGGTTGATTAGTAATGTGGTTTGTGCGATACTGGAAGATAATGCCGGCTTGCTCTGGTTTGGTTCCGGTTATGGTTCAGCCGGCGCGGCAACCAGCTTTGATGGAAAAAATTGGAGGTCTTTAAAACAGGAAGATGGGTTGCAGTCCTATCGGGTGCGGAGTCTGTTTTTTGATGACCGGGGCGGGCAATGGTTTGGTTCTGAATCAACCGGGGTGACGCGGTTGCAGAATGGGGTTGCCCAGGTTTTCAGTCCGGAAAATGGGTTGTCCGGCTGGGAAGTGATTACCGTCTTACAGGACAGTCAGGATAATATCTGGCTGGGGACTGAAAACGGGATCACAAAAATTAATCATGGTTTCTGGTAAAAAAAATTAAGGAGACTGATATCGAACATCCTTTCCGAATTAATCAGATGCTGGAGGAATATCAGTGCATACAGGCTGATTTTGCGGCGGGCCGAATAAGCCTTGAGCAAAAAACGGCTGCTTTAACCAGTCTGCGCGGGCTGGATCTGCAGGGGCGGCTGTGGAGCTGTAATGCTTCAGGGTATTTTATGGTTTATGATGGCGCGCAGTGGGTGCCGGCTCAGCCGCCGGAAATGCCGGCTTATGGAGCGCCGCCTGCCCGGCCTCCTGTAACTCCGGACGCCGGCAGATCTCAAAGCGGGTATCCGGTCATGCCGGCGCAACCATCCGGTGCGCTTTCCGGTTATCCCCCTCCAGGGGCAGGTTTTCGGGGCTTCTCTTCCGGAGGAAAGGCGCCTGCAGATCCGCTGCAAACATGGCTGCGCTTTGCATCTACCCCCGTTCTGGCTTTGCTGCCCGGAGCGCTGTGCGGCGGGGTCTGGTTTTTATATACATTTTTAGGGCTGTTTAAAAACGAGGGCATTCGGGGGGTGGACTGGCTGACCCCGATCATTCTGGCGGGGCTGCCTGCGCTGTTATGGGCGATTGCCCGTCCATTAGATCACCTGATGTCTCCGCTGCAACCCCTGCGACGGGCAATTCCAAAACCCATGCGCCTGGGGATTGCGGTTGCGATCCCTCTGGTAATCAGTTGCGGTCTGACCACGTTGTTTTCCAAAGGCTATGGTGCATTGCATTGCACATCGGTCATTGGAATATTGACCAGTTTCTTTCTCTTTCGTGAGCCTGAGAGGTGAAAATGAAATCCATTCGATTCTTTCTTCAGCAGAATGCCTTTTTCAGGATCATGTTAAAAACTTCCTGCGGACTGCGTCTGTTCATTTTTCTGGCGTTTTTTCTGTTTGTTTTTCTGGCGGTTCCTGAACCGGTCTATGCGGATGATTGTTTCCAGGACCCTTTAAATGCCGCTGATTGTATGCGTACTCCGGGGACGCGCTGGGTATTGACGGCCGGTACCAGTCTGGGAGCTACCCTGGCTGCAGTTGCAGCCAATCTGGCAGCGGCCGGTAATGCTCAAAAAGATCAGACGGAAGATCAAAAAAAATATGTACTTCACCTGAGCGCTCAATCGGTAACTGTTAAACCGGAGGAAAAGGTGCCCTTTGTGATTACGGCGTATGCCGTCACGGCAAAAGGTCACCGGCCTGCTCCGGAAGCATCGATTCAGGTGATTCCTCCTGCGGGGGCTGGTTTGATCATTTCTCCGTTAACAGGGAGCGGAAGACTGCAGTGTTTTATTCAGGCTGCTGCGCAGTGTGTCGAAGGGCGTCAGGTCATCTCTGTGGAGGCGCAGGCTCCTGGTGCGGGGGCGTTATCGGCTTCTCTGGATGTGATGGTTGAAGCACCGGTCAAATATGAACTGCAGGCGGTGCCCAAAGAACTTTGTCTGCAGCCGGGTGAAAGCGGCGAAGTAACTTTTAAAACGCTGAAAGTCTTTCCGGATCAAAAGACGGAACCGGAACCGAATGCTTTTATTCAGTTATGGCCGCCCCGAAAAGCAAACCCATTCAGCATTTCGCCTCTGAAAGGCAAAGGAGAGCTGACCTGCCATGTCAGCGCTCATGCAGACGCCCCGGCAGATCTTTATTATCTGGACGGCGCCGCCAGTACGGCTGATAAAAAGGCTGACATGAAGGTGCGGGTGAACCTGAAGGTGGTTTCTGCCTGCCAGTGGATGCTGGAGTTTGACAAACCGCGCTGGTCTAAAAACCGGATTGATTTACGAAAAGAAATTCCGGATTGCGGCGTTATTCTGGATGAGCTGGATATGGATGGCGGGAAACTGGTGATTCATCCTTATGGCAGGTTTGAATATTCCGGGCAGATAATCAACAATTCATCTGTTATTCAGGATGGGGGTTGCGTGATTGTTCGGGATGGGAAAAAGCTGATGTCCAAATGGGATGAAAAGGAAAAGGGCTATGTTTTTCTCCTTCCGCCTTCCGGCGCGGATTCGGGCAATGCGGCCGGGTCAAAGAAAGACATTAAAAAAATAAAGGCGCCCATTCGTCTGGTTGAACATCATGAAAACCTTCTCCGGGACAAAATGATGAGTCATCTGGAGCGAATCAAAAGCGGCATCCAGGTTCCAGAAGCAGTCGAGATGGGCTTCACGTTCATAAAGAAATATATGGAATATCTGACTCAGCAGCCGGCAGATTTACTGACCGAACGCAACGAAGCGCTGAATATCTGGCTGATCAATACCATTACCTTTATTGGATATACGGCTGAAACCGGAAAAGCCTTTAAATTTTCTTTATCTCTGCACGAGCGGGGTTATGTTCGTTTTATGGATGCGTTGTTTAATGGCATTGTAGAAGGGCTGTTTGCCGCTCCCGGCCTGATCTTTGGGTATATGAAAAAGGGGAAAATTTTTGTTAAGGAAACGGCAGAGAAAGGCGCCCGTGAGACGATTGAAACAGTGTTTAAAGAGCAGAGCGAGGCGCTGCTGAAGCAAAAAGAAAGCCTTCAGAAGCAGATTATGCCTCTCCGGCAGGAGTTGGACATGAAGAATCTGCAGTTGCACCTGGGAAATATGGAAGCAAACCGGATGACTGTATATGCGGAGCACAAAGCTGCTATGGAAGAGCTGGGGAAGTTTGAAAAACGGCTGCGAGACTTCGAAAGCCGGTTCAGTGATCTGGGGCAGAAGATCGCGGATATTTCCAAAAGTCTGGACGTTCTGGAAGATTTTAAGAAAAATCTGAAAGCTGCCGATACTCTTAAAGAGTATTCCGGCATACTGGAAAAATACAAACCCAAACCGGGCGTATATTGCGAACAATATGCCAATCTGGTGCAGGAGATTATTGCCGAACGCCGCCGGGTGTTGGACGATATGCTGCAGAAAATCATCAAAGACCCTGAATTGTCGCCGATGAGCGATCAAATGAGAGGGCTGATTGCACGTCTGGATGATGTGTATACTCAGACTCAGAAAAATCTGGTTTTTGATGCGGCCAACAGTGCCGTGTTTGATTTGAACCTTGAAAAAATGCTGCAGGATCAGGCGAAAGAACTTGACGAAAAACTGAGAGCGGCCGCAGACCAGGCCAAAGAGCTTCCCTATCGGGCAATGGATTGGGATTATTACGAAGGCGTGAACAAATTCTGGTGGTTTTCAGATAAGCTGCTGGAGTGGTTCTACTGGGCAAAAACGCTGTTCCGTGATTATATCCCTGGTTTTGCTTCTGCCGAAGATTTTTTGGCAGAGGCCGTATCAACCCTGGTGGAATATGTTTTAATTAAACCCGCCCATTGGGTGATGGAATTTACCCAAAATCATCATTGGGTCACTTCTTCCATTTCACGGGGTATCCGGGATCATGTACAGGCTCAGGCATGTTCCATCCCGTGCAATCTGGAAAATACTTTTTACAGTTTTCCTTCTCAAAGCTATGCGCGGCTTAATCAGACGATCGCTAAAGAAAATGTAGCGGATCAGCTTGACGCACACATGAGCAAAAAAGCGGCGGCTGATCTTCTTCGCAGCGGCGCCGCCGGAGGATATCAACAGGAGCGGGCTTCGCAGTTATCCAGGAGCCGGCAGTATTTTACCAATGTATTGACAGCGGTTCTGGCGCAGCAAGCCTGGAGTTGGGATCAGGACCCCGACGCTGAATGCAGATGGCGGGTCAGAACGCTGGCCGGAAAGCTGAGCGTTTTGACTGAGACCATGCAGGAATATGCCGAAGCGCTGGCGGCTGCCGGCGCCGGCGGTACGGCCGGACTGACGGCTGTTCCGGAGCGGTTATGGTTTGGAAAAGAATGGACGATCCCGGATCTGGAAGGGGCGCTGGATTGGGCGGCCTGGGCGGTGCGCTGGGTGATTACATTTGTCAGCCTGCTGAGTATTTCAACCGGCGTAGCGGCGCCGGTCGGCGCTGCCGGATTGCTGCTGGCCGACCGGGTCGAGCAAATTGTTGCTTTGCTGCGGGTGGGAATGCATACCTTGTGGATTATGCCTGCCATTACGGGCTTTCAGTATGATGTTCTTAATCTGCATGTGTTGCTTTATCTTTGTGCTTATCAGGGATGGACAACCGACCCTGAGACGGTATTGGTTGAGCGTTATGTCGTGTGACGAATGGATCAGTTCAGTAAGGAGAAATGGTGACGATATCAGACATTAATTTCAGCAATGAAGATATACTGCTCCAGTTTCGCGAGCTGCAAGGTTCAATTCAATCTTATAACCATGAATTGGATATGAACGCTGAATTGTTTGAAAACCTGGAGCGGATGGGGCAGGAGGCTTTTTCAGGCCTGATCCGCGGCCGTTCTGATTCTGCGAATGGAATAGCCGCTGATGGGGCGGTTGAACCATTGAATGGCTTTATTCAACTGAGCGGTCAGTCTGAACCCATGCCGCTTACCAGAGAATTTACGATTGGCAGAAGCCCGGATAATGATCTGGTGCTGAATTCTTCGTCGGTTTCGCGCCATCATGCCCGCCTGGAAAACCGGGATGGCTGCTGGTGGCTGACGGATCTTGGTTCTCAGAATGGCACCTGTCTGAACGGGCAGCTTCTGACGGCCCCGGCAGCGCTTGCCGCCAACGATCAGGTCAGAGCCGGGGATATTACTTTTTGGTTCCTTCAATCTGCGGGTTCTGTTCTTCCGCCAGGCGAACCATCTTCCAGAACTGATTTCTGCAAACAGCCTCCAACCGGCCAATTGCAGGCAGAAGCGCTTGTTTGTTCCCATTGCCATCAGCCCGTCAGAGCCGGGGCAAAGTTTTGCCCTGCCTGCGGCACAACGGTTCAGGCGGTTCCCCTGGCATCTCAGGCAGCGTTCACCGCAGATTCTGCGGCTGACCCTGGGTCTGGAACAGGTGAAATCATCTGCCTTTCCTGCGGAGCCTCGCTTTCAGCATCGGCCCGCTTTTGTAATGCCTGTGGCCATTCAGTTACCGGAGCTGCTTAATCTGGCGGATGACGGTTGATTGGTTTCTGAAAAGATGGTTTTTTGTTTACAGACAGACCAGAATCCTTTTTACCTGGAGTTGAACATATGATCAGACGTGACAAAATTAATTATTATCTTGACCTGGCTGAGGTCGTATCCAAACGGGGAACCTGCATCCGTAAACAATATGGGGCCGTCATTGTTAAAAATGACGAAGTTGTTTCCACCGGGTATGTCGGCGCTCCGCGCGGGCGAAAAAACTGCATCGATATGGGAACCTGTATCCGCGAAAAGCTGAACATTCCCCGCGGAGAGCGTTATGAACTTTGCCGCAGTGTGCATGCCGAAGCAAACGCGATTATCAGCGCCTCCCGTGATCGCATGCTGGGCGGCGCCCTGTTTCTTTCAGGCATGGATCTTCGTGAAAACGAGTATGTTAAAAATGCCAATCCCTGCTCGATGTGCAAACGGATGATCATCAATGCCGGCATTGACCGGGTGTATATTCGGGACAGCAAAGATGATTATCGCGAAATACCTGTCAGTCACTGGATCGAACATGACGAGTCGCTGGCAGGAACGATGGGGTATTAAGCTGTATCGTGCTGTGTACAG
>CAZEEL010000072.1:0-11275 GCA_964511135.1 uncultured Leptolinea sp.
TAAAGAACCGTGGATATTTCTGACTCGAATTTACAGAAAAAAGGTTGCATAATCCGGGCGGGGTGATGTTCAGGGTGAAGCGAATTCCGGTTTTTGAAATTGTGCATTTGGATGGTAACTTTGAACCAAAAACGGTGTTTTTTATTTATGTCTGAGAAATTTGTAATGCATGTGGCTTAGGAAGGCTATTCGGGATAAATCTTTGTTGGATGAAGGATCACGCGGGCGCAGCGGGATGTCTGTTTTTTGAAAGCGGATGGCTCGCCAAAAAACAGCTTGCCATGCCCCATGATTTGGTTGTGCAGGATTATCCCGAACGGTTGTTAAAATAAAATTTTCCACTGCGTACCCGTTTCTTATTCGCCTGAAAAATCCATGATAAGAGAAGCAGAGTAATCCAATGAACAGTTTAAAAAAGATATGGTGCCGAACCTTCCAAACGGCGTTTCGTATTGTCCTTCCGATTTTACCTTACCGCAAGCCGGAAATTTTACCGGATGCATCGGCTGTACCCGGCGTTTTAAAAAAACGGGGCGTCCGGCGGGTTATGCTGGTTACCGACAAAACCATCCGCAGGCTGGGGCTGACTGC
Source organism: uncultured Leptolinea sp. (assembly GCA_964511135.1). Classification (GTDB taxonomy): domain Bacteria; phylum Chloroflexota; class Anaerolineae; order Anaerolineales; family Anaerolineaceae; genus UBA4782. The sequence goes on from CAZEEL010000072.1 coordinate 592, forward strand.
ACCGCTGGAACAATTTTTAAGTGAAGCGGGCATCGATTGCGCTGTCTATGATCAGACGGTTGCCAACCCTACGACAACCAATGCAGAAGAGGCGCGGGCGCTTTATCTTGCGGAAAAATGCCAGGCGATGATTGCCTTTGGCGGCGGTTCACCCATGGATTGTGCCAAGGCAGCCGGGGCCAGAATTGCCAGACCGCATACATCCCTTTACCAAATGAAGGGGATTCTAAAAGTGATCAAACCCATTCCCTTTCTGATTGCCATTCCAACGACGGCGGGTACAGGAAGTGAAACTACTCTGGCTGCTCTGGTGACCGATCCGGCAACGCAGCATAAATATACGATTAACGACTTTCCTTTAATTCCCCGCTGTGCGGTATTGGATGCATCTGTGACCGCGAGTCTGCCTCCTTTGATTGCGGCGACAACGGGAATGGATGCGCTGACCCATGCGGTAGAAGCCTATATCGGCCGTTCTACGACCGGCGAAACACGGGCTTATGCGCTTGAGGCGGTCAGACTGATTTTCAGATACATTGATAAAGCCTGGCAGGGCGGTGATGAAGAGGCCAGACATGAAATGCTGAAAGCTGCTTATCTGGCCGGAAATGCTTTTACCCGCTCTTATGTGGGTTATGTACATGCTATTGCTCATTCTCTGGGAGGCAGATACAATACGCCTCATGGGCTGGCCAATGCGGTTTTGCTTCCTGTTTTGCTCGAAGCTTATAAAGAAAAAATATATGGAAAGCTTCACCGTCTGGCTGTTGCTGCCGGAGTATCAACTCCATCTGCTTCAGATCAGGAAGGTGCCGAGGCCTTTATTCTGGCGCTGAAAGCGATGCAGAATCGTCTGGGCATTCCAAACACCTTATCTGAAATTAAAGCGAAAGATGTACCGGAAATGAGCCGGCGTGCTGATAAGGAAGCCAATCCTTTGTATCCAGTTCCTGTTTTGTATGATGCGAGGGAACTGGAGAAGTTTTATTTCGCGGTTATGGAGAAGGAAGCATGAATCAAAAAGACATTGAAGAAATCATACAGCGGCAGAAAGCTTTTTATGAAACCGGAGCTACCTTGCCGGTTGAAAAAAGAATTGAGGCGCTCAGACGGTTATACAGCACGATTCGTATGCATGAAGCAGAAATCTTGAGCGCTTTGCAGGCTGATCTTGGGAAAAGCGCCCAGGAATCTTTTATGTGCGAAGTGGGGTTGGTTCTCAGCGAATTGTCTTATATGATTGCCCATGTGCGAAAGTTTGCCAGGCGCAAAACCGTCAGGACGCCGCTGGCGCAGTGGTTTTCGCATAGCTTTACACAGGCTTCGCCATATGGCACGGCGCTGATCATGAGCCCGTGGAATTATCCATTTTTGCTTACCCTGGGGCCGCTGTCGAATGCGATTGCTGCCGGCAATACGGCGGTGATAAAACCAAGCGCCTATTCTCCCGAAACCGGAAAGGCGATTAAGCGTCTGATCGAAGCCTGTTTTGACGAAGCGTATGTTGCTGTTGTTTCCGGTGGCAGAGAAGAAAACGCCAGCCTTTTAAAGGCTCCTTTCGATTATATTTTCTTTACCGGCAGTCAAAACGTTGGCCGGGAAGTGCTGCACTGTGCTGCCGAGCGGCTGACCCCGGTCACGCTGGAACTGGGCGGGAAAAGCCCCTGCATGGTAGATGATTCTGCTAAAATTGCGCTTGCGGCCAAACGCATTGTTTTTGGAAAGTTTTTGAATTGCGGGCAAACCTGCGTTGCGCCGGATTATATTTATTGCGATGAGAAAATCAAAGACGCCCTTCTTTCTGAAATGATCCTGCAAATTAAAGCGCAGTTCGGTGAAAGCCCGCTGCAAAACCCGAATTATGGGAATATCATCAATCGTAAACATTTCGTTCGCCTGAAAGGCCTGATGGAAGGTCAAAAAATTGCATTTGGCGGCCGGACGGACGAAAGTATGCTGAAAATTGAGCCGACCCTGATTGATGAAGCCGATTGGAACGCGGCGGTTATGCAGGAAGAGATCTTTGGGCCTTTGCTGCCGTTTCTTACATTCAGGTCGCCTGATGAGGCGATACAAAAAGTTAACACTCTGCCTCATCCGCTGGCTCTTTACATTTTTTCTGAGAACCGTCAGGTGATTGACCAGGTCATGAATCGCTGCGCATTTGGAGGCGGCTGCATCAATGATACGGTTATTCATCTTGCAACCAGCGAAATGGGGTTTGGGGGCGTTGGCGCCAGCGGGATGGGCGCCTGTCATGGCAAAATCGGTTTTGAAACCTTTTCTCATCAAAAGAGCATTGTTGATAAAAAAACATGGTTTGATCTGCCGATGCGTTATCAGCCATACAATCAACTGAATGATAAGCTGATCCGGCTGTTTCTGAGGTAATCAGAAACGATCCTGAGAGGGATGGGATCGCGGCAGGTTTTGAAATAAAATGGCTGATACTGCACTGAACAGAATTAAACAGCCCGGTTATCCGACCTGTTTCTGAACATTTAAGCTCTTATACGGCTGAAAGATCTTTCTGCCTGAAGCGAAGGCAGGCGATTGTCATAAACAGAATTGTCATGATCAGTATGGCAGATGCATACCCCATGTTGAATTGGCCATTCAGCAGCTCGCTGGCTCTGAAGTATTTGAATGGGGTAACCCAACGCAGAAATTCAAATTTTGGATCGATATCGAAAACCACTGAAACCATGAAGGAAACCAGCAAAACAGTATACGAGAGCTGTATCGCCTGTTCAGCTTCTGTGATCAGCGTTGAAAGCATGGCGCTCAGTGAAAAGAACCACAAAGATGTTAAATAATGAGCCAGAAAAAACAACGGCATCTGATCTGACAGAGTGTTTTCAATGTGATAAAGCGGCGGTGCAAGATAAGAGAAAATGCCGTTCAGCGCACAAAGCAGCGTGAGCCAGATGAATCCGGACAGCAGCTTCATGGACAGAATGTGTATTTTGCTGCGGGGTCGGGTAAACAGGAATTCATAGGTTTTGTCGATGCTTTCGCGCAATACACTGCCGGTGCCGAGGTGTATGGCATAGCTGCTTATCGCGATCAGTGCGTAGTATTGCAGAACAGCATAAAACCCCCCAAATGTTTCTATGTTGACTTCTGCCATGCCGAACACGGCAAGGACAGGTTTTGGGATTTGTTGAAACATACTGACAATCGATCCGCTTTCAGCGCCGGATAAGCCCAGAAATTTCACCATGCCTCCGAGAATGAGAAAGGCAATGCCGAGTACCCAGAAAATAAAGGGTTTAAAACCCTGTCTGAATTCCTGCCTGAGAATGTTCATAATGGGCGCTTCCTTATACGGTAATGTCTTCCCGGGTATATTTTGCGCAGGCTGCGGAGGTCAGACCTGCAATCAGGATCACGGCTGTTATAACGCCGGCAGTATCATACCCTCCTGTTTCCGATACAGTGACAGGGCTAAAGTAATACAGGGGTGACACAAATCTGAAAATTGGCTTTTCGGTCAGCGAGTAGACCATCGACATTAAAAATGCAAAGATGCCAATACCGACGCCGAGCCCGGAAGCCGAACGTATCCGCCGTAAAAAAAGAGCTGTAAATAAAGCAATACTCGTGAAAACAAGTTGTGTAAAAAATGGACACAGCGCACTGAGCAGGGTTGCAGATGAAACGGCGTTGGCTCCGGTGTAATGAAAATAACCTGTCAGAAAGAGCATTATATAAGGGATATTCAGAATACTGATTAAGGTCAGACAGCACAGCAGTTTTTGAACAAAGATTTTTAAGCGGCTTTCGGGTTTGGTGAACAGAAAATCGGAACACTTGCTTTGCTTTTCTCTGGCAAAGACGGAAATGGCTGTGCCTGAAGCCATAATGCTGGTCAGAATCCCTTCGTATATATACACCACGCTGGAAAAGTTTTGAAATCCGAAAAGTTTGTCTGCATCAAGACCCAAAGCGATCATAACCTGGGGCGGCATCGAAGCAAGAATTTCTTCCATTGCCGGTCGGCTGCTCAGAAAGATCGGGTAGAAACCGTACATCATCAGCCATAACATACCGGCCACCAGCGCTGTCCAGATCAATGTGTTTGGAAGCTGCCTGCGCAGTTCAAAGCGGAAAACCATGTATCTGCTCCCTTTATGCATAGTAGTGCAGGAATATTTCTTCCAGCGCAGGCTCGCGGATATCTATATTTGTTACATGGTATTCGCACAGCGCGTGCAGTAACGTATTGCAATTGCCCCTGTAGAGGAAGGAATATTCATGACCGTTTTGTTCTATATTCGCAGCGCCGGCAATGCGGCTGGCATCCAGAAAACCGCTTTCCAACTGCAGCGTTACTTTTTTGCAGGCGCTTGCACGCAGTTCATCCATGTTCTGAACAGCGATGATGCTGCCGTCTTTGATGATGGCTACCCGATGACATAGCCGCTGTATTTCACTGAGAATATGCGATGAAAACAGAACGGCAGCGCCTTTTTGATTTTCTTCCATGATCAGCCTGAAAAAGGTGCGCTGCATCAGCGGATCAAGACCGCTGGTTGGTTCGTCGAGGATGATCAGTTTCGGGTTGTGCAGCAGGCCCTGTATAATGCCTACTTTTTTCTTGTTGCCAAGACTCATGTCTTCGATTTTTCTGTTCAGATCCAGTTCAAGAATATCGGCAAGTTCACGAATCCGACCGGAACAGTCCTGGCGGTAAAACGACGCAGAATAGTTCAAAAGGTCGATGGCTTTCATTTTGTCATAATAGAATACTTCGCCGGGCAGATAACCGACGTGCTGCAATATTTTCCTGTTTTCTTTTTCACAGTCCATGCCAAAGATAAAGGCTTCGCCGCTTGTTTTGTGAATGAGCGAGAGCAGTGTGCGGATTGTGGTGGATTTTCCTGCGCCGTTGGGGCCGACAAACCCGAAGATTTCTCTTTCGTGTATTTCGAAGGATACGTTTTCAATGCCCCGGCTTTTTCCGTAGTATTTTGTCAGATTTCTTGTTTCAATGACATTCAAGATATCGGCTGCCTTTCTCTGTGAAGAATCACCATGCCATACCATCAGACATTATATGACGAAAATACGTCCTGTGTTCTCAGGATGCTCGATTTCCTTTTCTGAAAACAATGAAGCGCTGTGCCAGCCAGTTGAGGAAGAAGAATATGATCTCTGTGAGGATTTTTGCAGTAAACCGGTTTGCCGCATGTTGTTTTACCAGCAGGTTTAACACGATTGTATTTCCCATTAAAACCAGCGCCGCCAGCATGGCATATTGTGCGGCAGATTTCCAGAGGCTGCGGCTGCTGTTAAAAACCAGCTTTCGGTTGATGGTGTAGTTTATGCCTGCGCTGATCACGCGGGCAACGATGTTGGAAAGCGTCAGACTGAGGGAGGGCTCGAGGCTCCCGGTCAGAAGGAGCATCAGACTGTAAACAGTGTAATCGGTTACAAAGCCGGCAAAAGAGGATGCAGAGAATTTGATGATCTCTTTATAGATTCGGATCGAATCTTTGATGGCGTCAAAATGGGAGGCGGCGTGATGCTTTTCATAGACGGCTGCGATCTCCACTTCGCGGATGGGGATTTTATGGCTGGAACATTCCAGAAGCATGTTCATTTCATACTCATAGCGTTCACCCTCCACATTCAGCAAAAATGGCAACAGCGCCGAACTGAAAGCGCGGAGCCCGGTTTGGGTATCAAAAATGCTGAGGCCTGTTATATATCGGGTCATCGAATTGCCGAGGCGGCTGCGCAGCGGAATGTTTATGCCTGGTCTGCGGCTGCCTAAAACCAAACCATCCGGATGGCTTTCGGCTGTTTTGCAGACCCGCATGGCATCAGCAATGCGATGCTGCCCGTCAGCGTCGATGGTGATGATCATACAGCCATTCGGGAAGTGTTCGTTTATAAATTTAAGGCCGGTCTTTAAGGCGCTGCCTTTCCCCCTGTTTTCTTTGTGATGCAGCACGGCAGCATATGCCTGGGCCTGGGTGAAAATTTCGCCATATTCCGTGCCGCTGCCGTCGTCTACTACAATCGGTTTAAGGCCCAGGCCCTGAATTTCCCGAAGTAAATCGATTAAGATGGTTTTGGGTTCATAGGCCGGTATCAGGGCTACCCATATTTTTTCTGTCATTTATAAAAAACAGCTCCTTTGGTGCTTCATTTGGAGATTCATTCTCTGCAAATTCTGCCACTGTAAATTCTACACTGTAGATTCTAATCACTTTTTTTTAAAAAGTCGACCAATATAAATATTGAAGAGTTTATGTCAGGATGTAAACCCTCGGTTAAATGTTGGGGAATTTTCGCCTGGCTGGGGCGTTGTTCTGCCTGCCGGATTCGGAGGCGATCTTGCTCAAACGTCTGCTTAACCAAAATGAACTGTCGTGTTGTGCCGGAAACGGTGTTTGCCTGGCTCTGAAGGGTATTTCTATTGTCACACGGATGTCATATTAAATGTCATTTTAAATTGTAAAGAGCTGCAGCTATGCTATACTATAAATGTCAGTTGGTGTGACATTTATAGTATAGCCGGGCTGTTGCGAAAAAATTTTAAGAGGCTTAAACATGACGCTTCTGGTAATGCGTGAACAGAACAAACAGCATGTAATTGAAACTGCGCTCGACTGTTTTATTGAGTTGGGGATTGAGCAAACCAAAATTTCTTATATTGCTAAATGTGCCGGTCTGACCGAGCGAAGTGTATATCGTTATTTTGACAACAAGGCAGAGCTTGTTTTACAGTCTGCTCTGTTGTTTTGGGATCATATTTTGACACGGGTCGGGGCTGCGCGTGAAAAGGCGCCGGCGTCTGCCAGTGGGCTGGATGAAATATATCGCATTTTGCTTGAGTACAGCGAGCTGTATTTTTCAGACCGCCAAAAACTGATTTTTGCACAGGAAGCCGAGGTTTATCTTAACAAATGCGGCACAGTTGGGCTCTTGAGCAACAAGCCGCCCAGGGGTTTTGCCGATTCTTCCGCGCCGCTGGCGAATGCGATACGGCGCGGTCTCAAAGATGGGTCGGTCAGCGCTCATGCGGATGCAGAGCTTTTGTATTACAACGCATATGACTCGCTGTTGGGCCTGATGCAGAAGATGGCTGTTACGCAGGAAAGTTCCTCGACCCATGATCTCAGTGCACGGAAACGGCTTCAAAGCTTTTGTTATATGCTTGCACAGGCATTTACTGAACCTGTTCCAGGTTGCCCGCCGGCGGGCAATTCATTATGAAAAAATAAGGAGAAACTGTCATGTCTGAACTGACCAAAACAAACAGCGAACACCGTAATCAGAATATCCTGCTGCTTATTCTGACAATTGCTTTTACGGCTGTGGCCATGCTGGCTGCAAGTCAGCCAATTCTTGTAAATATTGTTGTCAATGTGCTGCTGCCCATTATTATTTTGGTGTTTTGTAAGCTGGTATTCTTTGAAAGGTTAAAGCTTACGACCCTTACGCTGCTGCGAGCCGCGATTGTTTTTGCCGTTTTTAATATTCTTAATCGTCAGTTTTATGTGAATCTGGTCATTATTTTCCTGGTCATTAATATATTGGAAGCCACTGCCACTGACATTTTTCGATATAAAAAATACTGGAATGGCGTGTCCGGTCTGGCGCTTGCGGTTTCGTGCATCTTCCTGGGGGGTTCTTGGGTTGATTTCACCGGTTTAACCCAACTGGGTTTTTTGTCAAAGTTTATGCATATTTATGAATTTCATGCGTTTTCACTCGCCGGCACGATCTGTTGGATCATCGCCTATACGATTTGGAACTGGATATTTGTTACGAACGAATTTTCTGACTCGATTGCCAAACTGCATGTCGGCATTCTTGCCGCCCCGATTTTGGGCAGTCTTATCACCGGAAACCCAGGCTATTGGCTTGCTTTCCGGGCAAACTCGCTTACTTTTGGCGGGTGTTTCCAGATTACTGAAAAAGAGTTTTGTGAGAAAAACCTTAGAAGTACGGGATTCAGCCGATTTGTAAACGCAACCAAAACGACCGGTGCTCAGATCGCTTTTATGATCATCAATATTGGTCTGCTGGCTGTGGCGTGTTTTGTAAAGTAAACCGTGAAGGGAGAAGAGATGCCTGATTACGATGTTATTATCATTGGCGCTGGAAACGGCGGCCTTGCCAGCGCGGCAACGCTCGCTGAAAAAGGAAAAAAAGTTATTCTTTTTGAAAAGCATAATATTCCAGGCGGCTGCGGAACCAGCTTTTGCCGCGGGCGCTTTGAGTTTGAAGTTGCGCTGCATCAGTTAAGCAGTATGGGAACGCCGGAAAAGCCCGGCCCGCTGCGTGAACAGTTTAAGCGTTATGGTATTGAGCACGAGATTGAGTGGATTGAGATTAAAGAGCTTTTCCGCGTAAACTTTCCGGATGGAACCGGAATCAGCATTCCGGCTGACCGTAAAAAGTGCGAAGAATATCTTATCCAAGTGTTCCCGGACGAGAGCGACTCGATTTTAAAGTATTTTGAAACGGTATATCGCTTTGCCGATGAAGCGGCCGCATTTTCTCAAAAGAGTGCGCAGAGCTCCGGTGAACCTGGTGCGATTAAAAAGCTTATCATGAAAACGGCGTTTCCAAAGCTGTATCCGACGCTTGTAAAATATGGTTTAAAGAGTACGCAGGAGGTTCTTGACGAATTTTTTACAGAACCGAAGCTGCAGCTTGCGCTCAGCGCCTATTGGTGCTTTATGGGTATGCCGCCGGAGCGGTTTCCGTGGTCGATTCTTGCGAAATGCACAAATATCTATATGGAAGATAAGCCGTTTTATCTTCGCGGTACCTCAATGATGATGAATCAGGCCATTATGGAGGCGGTTCGCCGCATGGGCGGGGTTGTAAAGCTTAATTGCGGCGTCAAAAGGCTTGTGCTTGAAAATGGCGCAGCGGTGGGGGTTATCGATGAAAATGGCGCCGAATACCGTGCCAAAAAGATCATTTCCAATATCTCTCCGTTGGCTACTTATGGGGCGTTGCTTAAGGCGGATGAAGTGCCGGAAGCGGCGCGGGAATATCTTAAACCGTACACTGTGGGGATTTCGGCGATCACCTGCTTTATCGGTTTGGACTGCACGCCGGAGGAGATCGGTTTTACAACCTCTTTTACCCTGAACTATGAAAGTTTTGACGCCAATAAAGACTTTAACGATGCATACAAATTACTGCCGGAAAATGATCCTCTGGTGGCTACCTGTTACACGGTCGATGATCCGCAGGTGTCGCCGCAGGGCACAAGCATTATCACTGCCGGAACGCTTAAATATTCTGCTGAATGGGAAAAGCTTACGCCCGAGCAGTATTATGAGATGAAATATGAGGCGGGCCGGCGCATTGTAGCGCGCCTTGAAAAGATGTATCCTGGTTTTACCAGCCATATTGAAGAGATGGAAATTGCAACTCCGCTGACCCATATGCGTTATCTCAATCATCCCGGCGGGGCGATCTATGGCTATGAACAGGATCTTATGAGTTCGGTGTTCTTTTTCCCGACGGAGAGTAAAATCAAAAATCTTGAATTTGCCAGCGGGTGGGTAAATGCCTGCGGTTTTGGGCCGAATTATATGTTTGCAGATAAAGTGGCAACAAAGATTGCGAATGAGGTGCAGAATGGCTAAGTCTCTTAAAGATACGCTGCTTGGAACTCTGGTACACGGCGAAGATATCCTTGAGAATATCCGTGTTGTGCGAGCGGTATCTCCAGACAGGATCACTGACATGAACGAGGCGGATGTTCGCATTGCTCCGCTGCATGAAAAAGAATTGAGCCTTGTTGTAAGTTATATAGAAGATACCGGAAAAAATGCTAAAATCTTTCGCCTGTCTTCTGAAACCGGCTATCTTCCTCCATTTGAAGCCGGGCAATACATCAATATTTTTACAGAAATCAGCGGTGTCTGCACAAGCCGACCGTATAGTATCTGTTCGTCTCCGAGGCAGCGTGCTTATTATGAGATCACTGTAGCGCGCACCCCGGGCGGGTTTGTTTCTGATTATCTGCTGGATTGTGTACGGGTGGGCGACGTTTTTAAAGCAAACGGACCTGCGGGTGTATTCCGTTATCAGCCGGTTTTTCACATGAAGAAATCCCTTTTCCTTGCGGGCGGCAGCGGAATTACTCCATTTATGAGTATGATTCGCGAGATACTTGACGCGCATCTTGATCGTGATATTGTGCTTCTTTATGGCTGCCGCAGCAGCGAAGCCGCACTGTTCCATGATGAGCTGTCTGCATTGTCAGACTCTGACAGGAATTTTAAATACTTTTTGGTTGTGTCTGAAAGCGAGGCTGCCTGGAAGGGCGAAACCGGATTTATCGACCACAACCTTATTAAAAGGCTGGCGCCTGATTTTGCTGAAAGAACCTGCTATATCTGCGGTCCGCAGGTAATGAATGAGTTCTGTAAAAAGGAATTGCAGGCGCTTGAAGTGCCGGAAAAACGTATTCGCTGCGAGATGTTTGGCTCTGCCAAAAACATTACCGGTGAACCAGGCTGGCCCGCAGCGCTTACCGGAAACGAGGTTTTCCGTCTTACGGTGGGTGATCGGCACATTGACGCTGCGGCAAATGAATCTCTGCTGACCTCACTGGAGCGTGCGGGAATACGCGTTAATGTCTGCTGCCGCAGCGGTGAATGCAGTCTTTGCCGCGTCAGGCTGGTTTCGGGTAAAGTATTTT
>CAZEEL010000073.1:0-10909 GCA_964511135.1 uncultured Leptolinea sp.
ACAACCCACAGAAACCATTCCACCGGCTGAGCCAACCATTGCCCAAAACACTCCTGCCGAAGCAGCCCCCACACTCATTCCGCCAACGGTTCAACCAATGCCCATCAGCCAGCCGGAAACCTGTACCGTGCTTTGCTCCCGCAATTGCTCTTATCCGGGTGCCTGCCGCCGATACATAGATCGCAATCAAAACGGTCTCTGCGATAACGGAGAATGTCTGTAAACAACCTCTGGCATGAACAACTTCTTAATCGCTCAGGCAGAACAGATATAGACAGGTAGGTTTCATTTATCCGCCGATGGCGTATAATCAGACTATCTGTATCGGTTGATCATTCCATTTTCAGATTCGTTTATTTTTATCAAACCGATTCGAAGAATCCGTCTTAAATCATGAGAGGTTATTATGAAGGAATTTTTAATTCTTGGAGCAGGAACCGCTGGCTCCATGCTCGCGAATCGTATGACGCAAAAGCTTTCTGATGAATGGAATATCACCATTGTTGACCAGTGTGAAAAACACTATTATCAACCCGGTTTTCTCTTTCTTCCTTTCCATATGTACCAGCCCGATCAGGTACAACGCAACGGCTCCTCTTTATTAAACCGCAGAGCGAATCTGATTCATTCAAAAATAGACCTGATTGAACCGGCCCAACAAAAAGTGCGCCTCGCAAACGGTCAAACCCTGCCTTACGATTACCTGGTGGTTGCGACCGGGGTCAACATTTATCCGGAAGAAACCCCTGGAATGAATGACAACGGCTGGATGAAAAATATCCATTCACTGTATACCTTTGAAAATGCCCTGGCGCTCCGCTCAACCCTTGACGACTGGCAGGGCGGCCATCTGGTAGTCAGCATTACCAAAATGCCGCTCAAATGCCCGGTGGCTTCGATGGAGTTCGCTTTTCTGGCAGATTCCTGGTACACCCAAAAAGGCATGCGCAGCAAAGTAGATATTACCTATGTAACTCCACTGCCGGGGGTTTTTTCCAAACCATATGCTTCTTCTGTTTTAAAGGGTTTTTATGATCAAAAACATATCAATATTGTTACCAACTTTGAAACGTCCGAAGTGGATAACACCCGTCAGGTCATTCGATCTCAAAACGGGCAGGAAGTGAACTACGACCTTCTGGTAACCGTTCCGGTCAACAAAGGGGCGACGATGCTGGCTGAATCCGGCCTGGGTGACGCCAACCGCCTGGTTCCGGTTGATATGTACACATTACAGTCAACCCAATGGCCGAACATCTGGGCCATTGGAGATACCGGCAATCTTCCTTCTCCCAAAGCAGGCTCGGTCGCACATTATCAAATGGAAGATGTGATTCATAATATTCTGGATCATATGCAGGGAAAACCAATGACCCATCATTTTGACGGACATGCAAATTGCTATCTGGAATCGGGATACAACCAGGCCATTATGATGGATTTCTCGTATACCGACGAATCATGGGCGGGCACATATCCCCTGCCTCTGGCCGGCCCATTCACCTTGCTGAAACCAACCTGGATCAATCATCTGGGAAAACTCATTTTCAAATGGATGTATTGGAATCTGCTGATTCCCGGGAGAAAAATGCCCATCCCCGACAAATTCAGCCTGCTCGGCAAACAGGTTCCAAAAATAAAGCCAGCCGGTCAATAACCGGCTGGACATGTTACAAGGATGGTTGTTACTCCAGTTCTGCCTGATGCTTCCAGGGATATTGGAGCATTTCAGCGTTACACCGAACAGCCGGATCACTGCTATAACACCCGCGGAGTTCATCCGGCAGCAAAGCAGCAATCCGATTCATCATTTCATCACCCATCCTGTCCAGTTGCTGCCGATCTGTTTCTCCCCTTTCTGACACAAAAAACGGCCCAAAAGGTTTTCCAAACTTCACCAAAACCCTGGCACGCTTTCTTTTCTTCAGAGAAGGAAAAACATGATGTACTCCGCTGAGACCCACCGGCTGGATAACCGCCCGGCTGCGGCTGGCAACCATCGGGATCCCCGGACGCGCCCGGCGCAGGGTTTGCGCCCAGCTCCCGGCTTCAGGAAAACCACTTAAAACACCGCCCTGCTCTAAAACACTCTGGGCCAACAGGAGATGATCACGATTAAAAGCCCCCCGTCTGACCGGAAAAAATCCATAAAGCTTTGGAAAAAATGTGACAATGCCAGGAGCATACGGATTGGTAATTCCTCCAATAAATTCAGTCTGCCGCGGCAAATAACGAATCAATAAAACCGGATCCAGAAAATTAAAATGGTTGGCAACTACCAGTACCGGCCCTTCTTCAGGAAAGTTTTCCAGTCCTTCTACAGCTACATCCGCAAGTACCGCCAAAGCCGCAGCAATGCCAGCCTTCAGAATCAACCGAACCGCATGCCGCCGGGGAACTTTGATGCTGCACGAATCAGCAAAATTCTTTTCAGCGGTCATCATTCAGCAATCGCTTCGCTTTCAGATTGAAACTGCATCTGTTTTGGTTTGACTCTCAGTAAAAGCAGAAGGCCCACAATCAGGAACAATAAAATGGATACCACCGCTACCCGCAAACCGGACTGTTCGGCTGCCAAGGCGCTGTAACCATGCCGGCTAAAGTAAATAGCAGCATCCGCAGCCAACCAGCCATACACCGTTGGACCAATAAAAGACGAGGTATGCCCTGCTACGGCAAAGAAGCCATAAAACTCAGCGCTTTTCCCTTCGGGAGCCATCTGCCCAACGGCCATCCGGCTGACCGATTGCACACCTGACAGGGCAAACCCTGCCAGACCGCCGATGACAAAGAAAAAGCTGATATCTTTCACAATAAATAAGCCTGAAACAATGAGTACCATCATGGCAATGCTGATGATCAGTGACACTTTCGCTCCAGCCTTATCGGTTAAGAGGCCAAACAGATATGCCCCGGCCACACTGGTAATCTGAACAATAATCATAAAGATAATTAAGTCCACCTGACCCAGCCCAACCAACACTGCACCAATGATGGCAGCAAAATCCAGCGTCATCATGATTCCGTCATTGTAAATAAGAAAAGCAATAATGAATTTAACAAATTCACGATAATTACGAATGTCTTTAAGCGTATTCGCCAGTCTTTTCACCGGAACAGAAAGATACGTCTCACCCTGGGGCAATGGGGTTGGTTCGGCCCGTTCTTTGATCCATAAAAAAGCAGGCAGTGAAGAAAGTGCAAAAAAAGCAGCCGTAATCAAAAAGGCAAGCCGAATAATTTCCTGCCCTTTGATTGTCAGAATCAATCCTAAAACAATTACCAGACAGACTATTCCGCCAAAAGAACCAATCGCCCAACCATTCCCGGAAATTCGACCCATTTCTTTCGGCTCAGCAATCTCAGGAAGCAACGCATTATAAAACACCTGTGCACCCCGGTACCCAATCTCAGCAAGAATGAAGAATGTCATTCCCTTTGCCACATCCCCCGGCCCGACAAAATACAGCAAAGCAGTAAAAATGACAGAAATGGACGTAAAGAGCAAAAGAAATTTCTTTTTACTCCCTGAAAAATCAGCCAATGACCCCAAAAACGGAGATATCACCGCCACGACCAGCATGGCAATTCCAACCGACAGCCCCCACAACCTGGAACCTTCAGCGCCGCCTACGACAACTTCTTTAAAATAAGTAGCAAAAACAGCCAGGATAATGACTGCAGCATAGGCAGAATTTCCAAAATCATACAGATACCAGGCCCAACGTTCTCTCCCGGTGGCAGAAGCCTTCCGGGGTTTCAACTTTTCAGTTTCAGTTACCGCTTCCATATCTTTACAATATCCTTTCAACTTTTAATATTCGCCTCTTTTTTTAAACACCAATAATTATGTTTCGCTGCGTTCATTTTATTTTTATCCATAAAGAGACCGCAGAATCTGTTCTATGGGTTAAAACGTACAGGCATTTCTGATCGCTACCGGGCCATCCATACAAACCAGCCAGCCTTCCGGTTCGCCATAAGATGGGTCAAGTTCACAGCTTCCGCACAAACCCATACCGCAACGCATAAGCGCTTCCCAGGATAACTGGCAGGAAATATGGTTTTCTTCACAAAGACCAGCCACTGCCAGCAGCATCCGTGACGGGCCGCAGGCATATACCATCTCAACATCCCCCTGTTCCAGAACATTACGCATGCCTTCTGTAACCAGGCCGTTAAAACCATAACTCCCATCATCCGTACAGGGATGAACATGAACCCCCGCTGACTGCATTTCTTCCAGCAGGATCAGGTCTTTCCGGCTGCGTGCCCCCAGCCAAAGCTGCACATCACAACCCGCTGATACCAGCTCTTTGCCCAAAAAAAGCAAAGGAGCAGCTCCATAGCCGCCCCCTGCTAAAACGGCTTTTTGATGGGGTCTGATCTGATAACCGTGCCCTAACGGGCCCCGCAGCCACACCCGATCACCCACCATTAATTGATGAAGAGCATGACTGACCGTTCCGACATCAACAATGGTCAACCGAACAGGGTCATTGCCTGAAATACTGAAAGGTTTTTCTCCCGTCTCAGGCAGCCATACCATGACAAACTGCCCGGGTGTCGCATTCATCGGCGCCCCTTCAAGATACAAGGATATGGTGCGCTCATTCTGACGGCTTATTTCCTGGATGCGATAAGGCTGTGGCAAACCGGTTTCAGGGTGACTGACCGAAGAAAAGAAAGAATTATTCACGAAAAATCCTGCCTCTCATCTGTGCCAGAGAAAAATACTGATTTTCTTCCATAAAAGCTTGCATTTCTCTGGTGATTTTTTCAAAAACATCAACGCCGCGATACCAAACCGAGCTCCCTACCCCCACCAACGTCGCGCCAGCCATGATCATTTCGACAGCATCCAAACCCGAAGAAATCCCGCCTGTTCCAATCACAGGAACCTTTACCGCCCGGGATATTTCAGACACACAACGCAAGGCAATCGGTTTGACAGCTCTCCCGGAAAGCCCGCCACTGCGATTATGCAAAACCGGTTTTCCGGATACAGCATCAATGATCATGCCTGGCATGGTATTGATTGCCGTAATGGCATCCGCTCCGGCTTCTACCACTGCGACAGCAATCCGACCAATTGAGGGAACATTTGGAGCCAGCTTGACACTGATCGGTATACCGGTTGCTCTGCGTGCATGGCGGGTTACTTCTGAAGCAGTTTCACAACTGCCGGCAAAAGGAGTGCCAAATTCATCAGCCACGTTCGGGCAGGAAATATTAATTTCGATTAAATCCGGCTCTGCTTCACTGACCTGGCGAACAACTTCATAGTACTCCTGAGATGTGGCAGCAAAAACACTGGCAAAAACCGGTACCCCCAGAGGCTTTAAGACCTCTTTTGCGGTCTTAAGCAGCGCTATTTCTTCCTGCACCCCCGGGTTGGTCAACCCAACAGCATTGATGATGCCCGCGCCCCAGTCAAGAGCAACCGGGTTGGGGTGCCCTGCCCGCGCAGACAAACTGCAGCTTTTAGCCGTCACAGCGCCTGCTCCGCTCTTTGCCAGTCGTTTCAATAAGGCGCTGCTGGTTCCAAGGATCCCGGAAGCCAGCACGGTTGGATTTTTCAGGTGCAGATGGAGAAAACGTTCACTCAGATCAATCGTAGCGCTTGTCATTTCTTACTCCTTTTGCATCTCAATTGTACCAATGGTTCTATTCTGCAGAGAAATTCGTTTTAGCGCTTCACTTAAAAATCAATGGATGAGTTTGGGTATAATACTTTCATCAGCTCACAAATTAATCCAGGAGGCAACGGTGAAACAATTGCATATTGTCTTTTTAACAGGCTGTCTGTTGATATTTGCAGGCTGTCAGCCAACAACCTGGCAGCCAACAACTACGCTGGAGTTTCCCACGTTGCCCATCATCCATACGCCTGAAGCGACCGCCACCGTCAGTACCCCTCCCGGCTCAACCCTTTTTCCGGATTCACGCATCGTATTGGCCCTCACCCTGGTCAAAAACCTGAATATGCGCGCCGGCCCAGGCACTTCCTTCAAAATTACTGGAACCTTCCCGCAGAATACCGAAGTGGCCATACTCGGACAATCGCCGGGCGGTGAGTGGCTGCTGACAGAAACATCCAATCATGCACCTGGCTGGATGCTGCGCTATATGCTCGCTTATGAAATATCCCTCGATACTCTTCCTGTCATCCATCCCCCCTTCACCCAGGTAATACACGGATCCGTACGCGATCTCAGCGGCACCCCCATCAGCCAGGTCAAAATTCAGGCCAGACAATCCGGCTCCTCCGATACGCCCCTGATTACTGAAGCCATCAGTAATGATGAAGGCCAGTATTTTCTGTTTTTTCCCGAAAAAACAACCGGAAAATTCATTCTTTCTGTCACCGACATTCACTGTGACAGCCGAATTATGGATAACAACTGTAAATATACGGGGCATTTTGAAAATGAGGGGGTTGTCACCGTGAATGTGCCTGTTTTTGAATCCGTTAACTTTATCTATCGGCCTTAAAAGCTCATAAAAATTCCCGGCAATGTCCATTGCCGGGAAAACAGAAAACAAAATATTTAAGAATCGCAAAGATGTTAAGCCCGCCAAAAACCTCTGCGAATCGGGCGAACATCTTCTGCCGTAATAAAAGCTTCGTTGTCATATTCCATGATAATTTTCTCCACCCGATCAATATCTTTCCGCAGCACATCCACCAACAACATAGATACCATACCCTGCTTGCCGCGGGCAGGCACATCGGTAACCGCATATCCGCCGTCTCGCAAAGCGTCTGCAACAGCCTGACCCCGGGTCGGAGAGATGATTTTAAGATGAATATGCCCAACTGCCAATCTTTCTTCAATATACATTCCCACCACGTTCCCGGTTGCAAAACCCGCAGTATACCCGAGAATCTTCAGCGGATTTTGCAAAATACCATCCAACACCGAGGTAATGGCAAATAAGAACAGCAACGACTGGAAAAAGCCCAAAATCCAGGCAATTTTCTTCTTGCCGCGAACAACAAATAAAACCCGTACGGTATCCAGCGACATATCACAGACACGCAATACAAAAATTAATATGGCTGCTCCCCAGGCAGCCGGACTGAATAAGAAGTCCATTTTTATCTCCGTCTAATGCTCAGGCATCTCTTTCCTGGTCATGAAGCGCAGGATGATACATTTGCTGCACATATTCTTTCAGCATCCTGCGGGTAGAAAACTGCGGCACCAGCGTGCGAATGGATTCCTTCATCATCGAAATCCAACCCGAAGGGATAGATTCGGTAGTTCGCCGGTTGTAATACAACGGCACGATGTCATTTTCCAATATGTCATAGATGCTCACAGAATCGGTTCGATCCTGAGAATCCTGATCAGCATACGGCTGATCCAATCCAATGGCCCAGCCATTGCGGCCATTGTAGCCTTCACGCCACCAGCCATCCTGAGTAGAGAACATCAACCCGCCATTAATAATCGCCTTCATTCCGGATGTTCCTGAAGCTTCAAGCGGACGGCGGGGAGTATTCAACCAGACATCAACCCCCTGAACCAGATAACGGGCTACATTCATATCATAATCTTCCAGAAATATCAGCCGGCCGGCGCTCTTGGAATCTTTTACAGAACGATAAACTTCCTGAATAATCATCTTTCCGGGTTCATCAGCCGGATGCGCTTTGCCGGAAAAGACAATCTGCACAGGCATGGATGGATTATTAATAATTTTTAACAAGCGGTCAAAATCTCTCAGGATAAGATCTGCACGTTTATACGTAGCAAACCGACGTGCAAACCCAATGGTAAGCACATACGGCTCCATCATCACACCACTGGCAACGACCTGAATGGGCGTCATTCCTCCAACAGACCAGCTTGCACGCGCCCGTTCATTTGAAAACAAAGTGAGCTTCCGCTTAAGATGCTGACGAATGGCCCATAATTCCTGATCGGGAATATCATTCACCTTTTCCCAGACTTCCATATCGTCAACCTTATCCATCCAGTCTGAACCCAGGTGCCTGTCAAAAAGAAGCCGCATTCTTCGGGCGATCCAATTACCGGTATGCACACCATTGGTGATATGGGTAATCGGAACATCTGCTTCATTACTTCCCGGCCATAAGAACTGCCACATTTTTCGTGAAACATAGCCATGTAATTCTGAAACTCCATTACGCCAGTCAGAGTGTTTCAATGCCAGTACCGGCATTGAATACATTTCTCCCCAGCTTTGGATTTGTTTTCCGGTTTCAATGAATTGATCGCGGGTCAGATTCAGGTCAGGCGCCATCGGGGAAAGATATTTATCAATCAGCCACAAAGGGAACTGATCATTGCCAGCCGGAACCGGCGTATGAGTGGTAAACACATTGGAGGAACGGGTCTTCTGGATCGCTTCGTCAAACGTCAGTCCTTCAGCAACCAATTCTCGCACTCTCTCAAGAATTAAAAATGCAGAATGCCCTTCGTTCATGTGCCATACATTGGGAGAGTAACCCAATCGCCGCAGGGCCTTTACACCGCCGGTTCCCAGCATCAGCTCCTGTGAAATTCTGGTTTCAAGGTCATTGGAATACAGCCGGGCATTCAGCTGCCTGTCCTGCGGGTTATTTTCTTCCAGATTGGTATCCAACAGATAGAGAGGAATTCGCCCCACCTGCACCAGCCATATTCTGGCATGAATAATTCTTCCGGGTAACTGAACCGAGATGGTTACCGGTTTTCCATCTTCAGTAGTCAGCGGAATAATCGGTTTGGAAGCAAAATCAATGTAGGCATTGCGGGTTTCCTGCCAGCCATCTTCAGTAATATGTTGTACAAAATACCCTTCATTATAGACAAAGCCAATCGCGATAAGCGGCAACCCCAAATCAGAAGCTTCGCGCAGGTGATCGCCCGAAAGAATTCCCAGCCCTCCGGCATACACCGGCAAACATTCATGCAAACCAAATTCGAAAGAGAAATAGGCAATCTTCTTATCCTTCATATCCGGATAAGTGGTTTGATACCAGGTATCTTCAGCATTCAAGTGCTGATCAAAAGCAACAAATACCCGGTCATACATCTCCATATACGCCGGATCGTTCAATACAACATTTACTTCAGGCCGTTTGACGGTATGTAAGAATTCAACCGGGTTATGATTTACCAATTCCCAAAGCGTCCTGTCCATCAGACGAAACAGTTGCTGCGCTTCAGGGTTCCAGGTCCACCATAAATTGTAAGCCAATTCCCCAAGCCGCTCAATCCGGCGGGGTAAATTAAATTGATTGGGAAGTTTATTTTTTATAGAAGGATCCATGCTTTCTCCAGAGTCGTTAACCAATACCATAAGATAATCGTTGAGATTATACCATCTGAAAAATATCATCCCTGGTGTAAAATTGGCTTATGCATACATTTCGTAGAATATCCTTATCTCTGCTGGCAGGAGTGATCTGCAGCATCATCATTACAATCCTGCTGCCAGGCGGTTCTGTTGCAAACAGTTTATTTGCCTGTACCTTTCTGATTACCATCAGCATCTTCCTTTTATGGAACATATGGCTCCGTGCAGGAAAAACCCGCCTGCTGGCCTGCATGATGATAACCGCCGGGCTTCTGCGGCTTGGCTTCGGGGTCTTCAGTACCCTGGTTCTCCCAGACTGGGGCAACCCAAATCAAAGCAACCAGGCTGGTTACCTGTTTCTGGATGCCTTCCGCCGGGATACCCAGGCCTGGGAACTGGCACAATCCGAGTCTTCAATTCTTAATCCTTCCAATGAAACATTTTATTCGGATCAATATGGCGGTCTGTTATCACTCAGCGCTTTTGTATATCGCAACCTCAGCCATGATGCTCACCGCCCCTGTCTGATACTCATTCTCGCAGCGCTGGCCTTTACAATCGGCATTCCCTTCTTCTACAGGGCTGTCAAACAACGCTGGAATTCAAACCTGGCAATCCTGTCAACCTGGCTGATCATTTTATATCCAGACTGCCTCTTTTTTACCAGCTCACAAATGCGCGAGCCTTTTGTTCTTGGGCTGGGCATGATGGCTTTTTGGGCAGTCCTTAATTGGCCGGATAAGAAGAAATTAAAAATTGCGCTCTTTGCAGCTTCCATGCTGACTATGTTTTTCTTCACGCCCCGAATGGCAGGAATCTATTTCATCTTTCTGACAGTTCTCTTTCTTTTGGAGCATTTGTCAGGTACAACTTCTGCGCCGGTTCGAACCGGCATCATCGTTCTGCTGATTGGCCTGGGTATCATTTTTTTAATGGGCAACATTACCTGGCTAAAGACCTCAGCCCTGTGGGATTTCAAAACGGCCGAAATGAAATCCGGCTGGGTCACAAAAATGCTCAATGAATTGGGTCATTTTGCGCATGTTCCTTTTATGATCGTATATGGCGTCACCCAGCCGGTTCTACCGGCTGTTATCGTGCACCCAACCCTGCCCTTTCTAAAAACCATTAACATCCTCAGAGCCGCAGGCTGGTATTGGCTGATCCCGCTGCTGTTTTATTCGGTCATTTCATGGCTGAAAGTAAAAGACCGCCATGAAAAGAAAATCTGGGCCTGGATGATTTTGTTTTCATGGCTGTGGATATTGATCTCCTCCGCCCGGGCAGGGGGTGATTTCTGGGATAACCCCCGGTATCGCATGAACATGATCCCCATACTGGCATTAACCGGTTCCTGGGCAATCCTGCAGGCCAGACAACGCCGTGACATCTGGCTTCCAATCTGGTATCTGATTGAACTGGTTTTCCTGGGATATACAACCTATTGGTATGCCAGCCGGTATTTCGGATCAACCATCCCCCTGTTCAGACATCGGCAGTCTCTTCAGAACTATATTATGCAGATTATCCTTATCAGCGGCCTGATCGTTATCATTGGGATCATCGTTGAGGTGATCAGAAAAAGAAAAAACACCCC
>CAZEEL010000074.1:0-10132 GCA_964511135.1 uncultured Leptolinea sp.
GCAATGCATTTTCAGAAAACCTCATTAAGAAACCTCCTGGCAGGTCTCATCCTGATTTCAGGATTAACTGCCTGCGCCGCTGCAACAAAAACGCCCGTTTCGTCCCCTGTGATGTCCACAGCCGAAATGGCTACAGAAACACCGGCAGCAACGGCTACGTCGCTGCCGACTGAAGCGCCAACTGCTACCCAAATACCCACCCCCATTCCAACCCCTGGTGTAGCAGAGCAGGGTTTTTCAGCCTGGTGCTGGCCAAAAAACACCCTTCCACAGGACGTCGGTTTTCAGATGCCTGAAAACGGAAAAGCGGCACGCCTTACAGAAAACGGTCTGGAAATGGACGGTATGGTTCCTGCCTGTACCTTTGTGTATACCTTTAATCAACCCATACCGGAAGGCGCCCAGATGGCTGTTTATGAAACCGGCGCAGCCAAACCTTTTATCGTTTATCCCTTATCGAAATCGGCAGAAAACCCCAATATTGGTTTTGCAGTAAGCAACCATAACTCTATTGTCCAACTTCCTTATTGGAAAATCATCTACCAGTTTGAACTGCAGGATCGCGAAGGCAAAACGCTGTACAGCGCACCGGTGACAATTTTACGCCCGAATGATTTGGGTCACTGCTGGGATGGGACCCTGCCCGACCCGGTGACCGGAAAATGTAAGTTTTATGGAGAGGCCCATCCCTGGGACCCCTGGTATGGCAAAGAGGAACCAACTTTTCCCTGATAATATTGTTACTCGGATATGAACTGAGTAAAGAAAGCAATGTCGTTGATCATATGGCATAAAGCAAATGCACAGGAAAAAAAGAGGTGGTTGTGTCTTTTGAGAGTTTTCTGATCTGGCTGATTGCAGGAGCGGTTGCCGGATTACTGGCAGAAGCTTTGGTAAAAGGATTCCGGCTTGGGTTGGCAGGAGCCACTGCCGTGGGTACTCTGGGCGGTTTTCTGGGAGGCTGGCTGTTCGGCAAACCAGGAATCAATTCCGAAGCGGCATACCGGGCCGGATTATCTCATCCTTAGCAGGTGCTGTCATCATTTTGATTCTGGCAAAAGCAATCCGTAAAATGTAGCGATCTCTCCTGTTTTTGAAAAGAATAAAAATAAATTATGAATGGGCTGCCCAAAAAACAGGCAGCCCATTCATGTTTGAGGTATCAGAGATTTATTGCAACGCATCCCCGCTCTTTAAAGAGTATGAGCAATACGCCTGGGGAGTTTGCTCCCCGCCATCCCAGACTACACGAAGGTAATTATCCGGGTCTGTATTGCCCTCTGAATTCACCAGCAACACTTTTGAAGTATGATCCAGACCTAAAGCATCTCTGATAAACTGATACTCTTTCTTTTCCATCAGAAACATCAGCGCACCCAAAGTAACCGCCCCTGATTCGCCGGCAATCATGCCCGGGTCACCCGGCAGGGGCGCTCCGGCAACTCTCATTCCTTTGGCCGCCACATAATCAGGGCATTTGATAAAACCATCGGCACAGTCATAAAGAATTTTCCAGGCAAGCGGGTTGGGGTCACCACAGGCCAGACCAGCCATCATCGTACTCAGATTCCCCTTTACAGAATGCGGATTTCCATCTCCAATTTCGACCGAACGAAACAGACATGCGGCCTGATCCGGTTCTACCACCACCATTTTAGGCCGATCAGGCCCAAACAAAGCGGCATAATAGCCAAAAGCCGAGGCAGCCAGCGACCCAACCCCCGCCTGCATAAAAATATGGGTCGGTCTGACTTCGCCGATGGCCGCTAATTGCTGCTGCACTTCGTGATAAACAGTAGTATAGCCCTGCATAACCCAGGTCGGGATATCTTCGTACCCTTCCCATGCAGTATCTGAAATGACCTGCCAGCCGTGCTGTTGAGCATCTGCATTTGCCTGACGCACTGCATCGTCGTAATTCCCGTTTACAACCACAACCTCCGCTCCATTTTTACGAATAGCGGCTTTCCTTGCTTCAGCAGTATCTTTATGAACATAAATAAAACAATCACAACCCAGCTGCCGGGCAGACCATGCAACACCCAGCCCATGATTACCATCCGTGGCAGCGGCAAAAACAAATTTTCCCAATTTTTGTTTTGTCTCCTGCGTAAACAAATCCGCATACGTAAAATGTTCAGGGCTGCCCAGCTTTTTATGAATCGTGCGAAAGATGGCATAGGAACCGCCGGTTCCTTTAAAAGAACCCAGATTCAGGCGACCAGATTCATCTTTTACCCAAATGTCAGCAATCCCGAGCATACAGGCCAATTGATGCAGCGAGTGAAGAGGCGTACAGTTGAATCCCTCAATCTGGCGATGAAAATGAAAAGATTCCCGCGAAACCTCCTGAGGAAAATACTTCAGCGCAGCCGGACTGCAGACAATATTCGCAGCGCGCGGGTTGGGAACCCAGGTAACTGGTTCAGAACAGGTCATGGCAGCGTCTCCGTTTATCATCATAGTACAGCCATTATAGTATGTTTGACAGTAAACTTTGTTGCTTTGGCTCGCCTTTGAAAGGATAACCGTTTCATGGTATAGTATGCGGTCAATTATGAAGCACACAGAATCAACCCTTCCCCCCGAACGCAGCAAACCTATTCTCGTTATCAAAATCCTTCTGTTCAGCGCCTCAATTATCCCGGCAATAACTGCAGGCGCTTTAGCCCGTCATGATGGGTTTTCAAACCCTCTTTTCTGGGGATTGGCTTTACTGGGTTTATTTTTGGCTCAGGCCGGCGCCGATTACCTCTACTACTATTTTACAAATTACCACACCGACGGCCGGGACGCCCATACCAAAATATTTTCAGGGTGGCGCCCTTTATTTGTTGGAAGCGCTGTCCGGAATAACCAGACGATTTATGTCGGTTTTGGCTGCCTGCTGGCTGCCTTAACCATCGGATTATATTTTCTGACTCAAACCGGCCCGCGCATCTTATGGTTAATTGCTGCCGGAGGGTTGATTGCCATCTTTTTTACTCCTTTGATGCTGCATGGTTTCAAAGAACCTGTTATTTTTCTCACTTTTGGCCCTCTTTGCATGCTTGGAGTTGACTTCGTTTTAACCGGTCAGTTCCGTTTTCAACCGGTTTTGCTTTCTGTTCCAATCGGGCTGCTGGTTACAATCGTTGCCTGCCTGAAAGGAGCCCGCTACAAAGTTGCTGAAGAATCAGGGCAAGAGATCATCGTAAATCTTAATCCGCATGTGGCAGGCATCCTTCTTCTGGCGGTCTACCTTTCCCTGTTGATATCAGGGTTCCTGCCATGGCTCACCCCCTGGCTATGGCTCGGAGGATTAACACTGCCCTTTTCAATCGCGCTTTACCGTAAATTGAAAACGCAACGCCGTATCAGCGATTATTTATGGGCTACAGTTTATGCGCTGGGCGTATTGATTGCGACCAGTTTATTTATGGCGGTTGGGTTATGGATTGCAGCCGCTCTATAGGAGAATAATTTTATGAAGCAATGGCTGGTTACCTGGTTTAAAGCTGCCCGGGCTCCTTTTTTAATCGTCAGTTTTCTTCCCTCGGTTCTGGGAGGAATCATGGCATACGCACGTGGGTCATTTGACTGGGCAATTTTTTTGTTGGCTACGTTAGGAATTGTGATGGCGCATTCCGCCGGTGACTTCGTTGATGACTATTTCGACTTTCAGAAGGGCAACCTGGGAAATAAAGTACAACAATTTCATGACAGCCCATTAATTGATGGAAAAGTTTCCTTAAAACAGGTGCTGACAGCCACCTTTCTGTGTCTGGCAGTTGCCTTCGGGTGTGGTGTATATATTTACATCAGGACAGGCCTTCCGGTTATTTACATGACATTGACAGGCCTGGTGGCAGTCTTCTTTTATACTTCTCCGCCATTGCGTTTAAACTATCGCGGGTTGGGTGAAACCGTACTGTTCTTTGCCTTCGGCCCCCTGATTGTAGTTGGTGTCTATTATGTATTAACACTGACAATCACCTGGGAACCAATTCTGATTTCATTAATGCCCGGCTTTTTCACAATGAACGTTGGCATGGTCAGCAATACCTTTGATTATCATGATGATATTAAATCCGGAAAGAAAACTCTCTCTGTCCGCTATGGCCAGGCAACTTCAGTAAAAATAATTGGCACATCCGCCTTTATCGCCTATCTGGCAATCATTTTGGGAGTACTTTTTCAACAACTGTCCGTTTGGACACTGCTGGCTCTTTTAACCATTCCCATGGCGGTAAAGTCCCTCCATCACGTCCGGCAATATGGCGATGTCAACCACTACACACCGGCAATGTCCGGCATGATTGGGTTATCGTCTTTTGCAACCATCATTCTGATAGCCGCCTACATACTGGAAGCTTTGCTGTAAATCCGCAAACCCATATTGTCTCTTCAGTGACATATATAAAAGAACTGGCGCAATCGCCAGCTCTTTTATATATGCGTATCATGAAAAGCAAACCTGTCAACGTTCAGTGATGGTCACCGTAAGGATTTTAACCCCCGCATATTCCGGGCGCTGAGGGTCACGCGGCGGAATGGAAAGCAGTACATCCATCCCTTCGGTCACCTGACCAAACACCGCATGCTTATTATCCAGCCAGGGGGTTGGAACATGGGTAATGAAGAACTGCGAACCATTGGTATTGGGCCCGGCATTGGCCATCGACAGCACGCCCGGCTTATCATGACGCAAACTGCGATCAAATTCATCTTTAAAACGATAACCCGGCCCCCCCGTACCCGTTCCGGTTGGGTCACCCGCCTGCGCCATAAAATCAGCAATGACACGATGAAAGATGGTGTTATTATAGAAACCCTGACGGGCAAGAAAAACAAAATTATTGACGGTAGCAGGGACTTTATCGCCAAACAGATCAATCACGATATCCCCTTTTTCAGTGGCAATGGTTGCCTGATACTTTTTTTTGGGGTCAATTTCCATCGCTGGAGGCTGCGCCCATTGTTGAGAGGAGGCCATAGATCTTTTCCTTTCAAAGGTAGATTGCTTTGATTGTAACAGAAAGCCTGTTGTACAATACAGACAGTTTTACACAGACAGTTTTCACCGGAAACATTTTTACTTATGCATACCAGCGCTACAGCTTCTTTCTCAAAAACATCGGTCCGGGCGGCACGTCTGCTGATCGGGATAGTCTTTTTATGGAATATCCAGGCGGCATATAATTTTATCGTTTTCCCTGACCGTTTTGCACCCGGCTTTGAACTGAGCGGAAGGATTGGTGAAGGCATGATCCAGGGCATGGGAATTTTGTTTTTGATGTGGAATGTACCCTATGCTTTTGCCCTGTGGCACCCCATTCGGCATCGAATCTCACTGCTGCAAACCATAATCATGCAGGCAATCGGTGCCGCAGGTGAAAGCATCCTTTATCTTGGGCTGCCGCCCGTTTTTGCAACCGCCCGCGCATCTGTCATGCGATTTATCGTATTTGATACTTCCGGGTTAATATTGCTGCTGCTGGCCGGAATATTCGTACTGAGGAGCATAAAAAATGAACGACCATAAAACCAAACCGGATCATCAGAACGACACTGCCCTGCCGCGCATCGGCATTGGAGTGATCGTCATACATAATCATAAAGTATTAATGATAGAACGAAAACATTCGCACGGCGCAGGCACATGGGCGATGCCCGGCGGGCATCTGGAATGGGGCGAAGACCCGGGTAATGGAGCCATCCGCGAGCTGAAAGAAGAAACCGGGGTGGTGATGGACGACCCACGCCTGGTAGCGGTAACCAATGATTTTTTTGAAGAAGAAAAAAAACATTACATCACCCTGTGGATGCAGGGCGAGTGGATCAGCGGCGAAGGAGAGATCGTCTCTCCGGAAGAAGTGACTCGGCTTGGCTGGTTTGCCTGGGACGCTTTGCCCGAACCGCGATTTTTGCCCCTGCAACACCTGCTGAACAATCAGAGCTACCCAAAAGACGCCATTGGCAGGATCATCTATGCCTGTGAGATGCTGCACATCATCCGCCGCGATGAAGCCTGCCTGATCAAAGATAACCGCTGCGGTTGATATACAAACAGGGAGCAAAATCAACGATGAGCACTGAAAAAGAAAAAATGCTGGCTGGCGAACCTTATTACGCATCGGATGAAGAACTGACCAACGATCGCAGAAAACTGCGCAATCTGCTGGAAAAGTTTAACCGGTCGCTCAATTTCCAGGACGAACAGCAGGTAAATCTGCTGCGGGAAATCCTCGGCGCGATGGGAAACGATGTCACCATTCAAGCGCCTTTCTACTGCGATTATGGCTATAACATTTTTCTGGGAGATCGGGTTTATTTCAATTTCAATTGTGTAGTTCTGGACGTCTGCAAGGTCAAAATCGGCAGCGACACCATGTTTGGCCCCCATGTGCAGATTTACAGCGCTACCCATTCAATGGACGCTCAGGAAAGAGCCTCCGGACGGGAGCTGGGAAAACCGGTTTCGATCGGCGACCATGTCTGGGTCGGCGGATCGGCCATCATTTGCCCGGGCGTTACTATTGGCAACGGGGCGGTCATTGGAGCCGGCAGTGTAGTCACCCGCAGTATTCCCCCTCATGTGTTTGCAGCCGGCAATCCCTGCCAGGTAATCCGCCCCCTCGGCAGCCTGATTCTGTAACGGTATCACTATGCTTTGGAGAAGAACCCAAAAATAAAAAGCATACTGAATATAACGCGAAAATGTGGGATGTGTGGATCGCCCAGCGCTGACCCATGAGGTTTTTTGCTGAACTGCCGGGGCCTTGTTTCGCACGCCCCGGTATCGTTTTCTGCTGTTCAATCATTTGGATGATGAATTTACCGTTTCTTCAGGGTTTCTGTTTTAAGAAGTTCTTCCAGCTTATCTGCCGGCAGCGGACGATGGAAATAATAACCCTGAGCTTCATCGCAGCCCCATTCTCTCAGCAAATCAAGCTGTTCCTGTGTTTCTACGCCCTCAGCAACAACCTTAAGGTTAAGATTCTTCGCAAGCTGAATAATCGTCCTCGCAACCCCGCGATCTTTTTCATCCGTTGTTATACCGCGAACAAATTGCATATCAATTTTTAACTTGCTGAAGGGCATACTTTTCAGGCGGTTAAGCGAAGAATACTGCATGCCAAAATCATCAACAACAATCACAGCGCCCAACGCGCTGATATCCTTAAGCAGAGCCATCACCAGGCTTTCCTGTCGGCTGTCTATACTTTCCGTAATCTCCATTATCAGGTATTCAGGATCAAGACCGCTTTTACCAAGAATATCAGAAACTGTTTTAACAAGCTTCACATCCTGAAACTGGCGCATGGAAAAATTGACAGACACCGGAAGCTTTAAATAACCCCTGTCCTGCCAGTCTTTGGTTTGTTTGCAGGCAGTATACAAGACCCATGCGCCAATTTGATTGATAAGAGAACTTCGTTCCGCAAGGGGGATAAACTGACCCGGCGGGATCAACCCTGTATCCGGCAAATTCCATCTGCAAAGCGCTTCAAACCCGACAATTGCCCCATCCGCAATTCTGACAATGGGCTGATAATTCAGGAGCAACTGATTGTTTTCAAGAGCAAAGTTCAACTTGTTAATTAAAAACACCTCAGATACTATTTCATCCTTGATATGGTCTGTACAAAGGCTGAAACGGTTTTTTCCCATATCCTTTGATACATACATGGTCATATCAGCATTTTTTATTAAAGTATCCGGGTCTTCACCGTCATAAGGATAGATCGCAACACCCGCACTCGCCGTAATGAAAAAACTTTGCCCCCCTGCGCTCAGCGGGTCTTCCAATGCACCCATTATTTTTTCCATCCGTTTGATAATGTCTTCGCGGGAAGCCACCTGATCAAAAATAACAATAAACTCATCACCGCCAAACCGTATCAGAACATCGCGTTCAGAAATGCCCTTTGAAATGCAGACCGACACCATACGCAGCACTTCATCTCCGATATTATGTCCCACAGTATCATTTACATACTTAAAAGAATCCAAATCCATGAGGGCAACGCCAATCAGGCTTCCGGATGCAGCCGCTTTGTTTATTTTCTTTTCCAGATCCTCAGCAAGGAAAAACCGGTTGGGCAGACCGGTCAACTGATCAAAATAAGCCATACTGAACATGGTACGCTCTGACTGGGCTCTCGTACAGATGTTCAGCAGCGTACTGGCAAAGATCCTGAGCAAATATTTATGGTTATTGCTCCATTGCATCCCGTATTGCCTTGTTGTAAGACCGATAAACCCGGCCATGGAACTCTCCTGCCCATAAGCCGCCGGAGTTCCGGCAAAAAAACTCCGGTTTTTGACAACATCCTCCGTTTCATCAGCCAGTGATGTTAACAGCTTTTGCGAAGCGGCATCCGCCGTAAGCGGAATGCACAGCACAGAACGAACGTTAAGATAGGTGTAGGGGTTTAAATCTTTATCTTTGTAATATTCTTCAAAGAAATCCGAAGACAGCTCCAATATCTCATTCCGTTTAAGCGCATTATAAAAGTCCATAAAATGGGGGACATAAAGCGGCGGAAATGCCGGTCTGGCAGGAATTTCACCTTCCCGATACCATTCATGGGTCAGCCTGGCGCTGAAACCACTGCCGTCTACCAGCCAGACGACCGCACGCTCTACTGCGGAAAATGTTCCCGCTACCTCCAAAAGCTTATTGATATTGTTATTTACATCTTTAGCATAGACATTGGTAAATGAAAGCGCAATATTCGTAACCAAATCCTGTAATTGAATCTGCTTTTGATTTTCTTCCATGCGGGCTGTATAGGTTTTGTTGATAAAGAGCGCAAGCAGCATAATTAAAACAAAAAAAATCATTCCGCTGAAATAATCCAGCGGCGGTATGACAAGATTCTGCTGAAAATGATTCTTTATCAGGAAAAACATGCTAAAGACAACCGTTGTTATTCCAGGAATTAAAACAGAAAAGGAGTCGCCCAGAAGAATCAAAAAAAGCATGAATATAATGGCAAACAACCAGACCGAAAAAACAACTTCGCTTCCGCCAAACAGAAATGCCACGGGAATCAGGGAAGCAACAAGCAATGACGGGATGATATTTTTCAGCTTTTCAGAAATTTTCAGTTTTTCGAGCAGACCAATCAGACAGCCAATCAACAGCATATAGCCGGTAAAAGTAAATGATTCGTGAAAAGCACGGGGTTTCAAATAATATGAAGAACCAAAATGCAGAAAAGCTGAGCAGATAAAATAATAAGAAAAAAGTTTGTTTACAAAAACCTTTTGTCCCCGATTATTAATACCACTGCTGGAAATGCGCTTTTTGCTGTCAGCCGCCTCTCTGATCTCAAGTTTAAAGAAAAGCCAGATAAAGGCAATCGCCAGCAAAAATAAAAAGTGATCGTAAAAGCCAGCAGTATGTACAGGATGAGGAATTCGCACACCAGCAGCCATCAGCGGACCGGTTAAGGCTGAAATTAAAAGAGCAACGGCCACAAAAAAAAGTTCTTTTTTAATTTTAGCTTCTGATCCGCGCACAGCCTGACGGAAAAAGAGTGCAGCCGCAAAAAGTGCATACAGGAGCAGCAGCGCCTCAGGCAAAACAACCGGCGCCGATAAGGTCAGCGGAACATAGCCGGAAACTCTGCCCAATATCCAGTTCTCAGTAAGCGCATGATTAAAACCAGAAGTCACCAGAAGCAGGAGCGCCGGAATATAAATAAGGGGTATACTCCATTTTTTTGCAATCAACGGCCTTCCAGCCACAAGCAATGCCAGGTGTAAAACCAGCGGACGGCGTACAATACGCGCAGCCATTAATACTTTTTCCCATAACCCTGCCGGAAAACTCTGCCAGGATGTTTGCATGGCAGCGGCAAAAAAGCTGAGCGCAATCGTAAACATCATGCAAAAAAACAATTGGTAAGTCGGCCGCTGAAAATTGGATAGAAACAGCCAAAAACCAAGCAGAAAGCACAAAACGCTTAATATATAAAATACAATGGATAATGTTGTATCAGTCATTAATATCGCACTATGCAAAAAATTACAGTATCCTTCAAATACTGCCCACAGAGAACCACACTGTCTATTGTACAATAAACTGACCATCAATGAATTGGTTTTTTTAAAAAAACTACTTTATATATCTTTCGATAAA
>CAZEEL010000075.1:0-9871 GCA_964511135.1 uncultured Leptolinea sp.
ACGATATTCATTGTATGCGAATCTCCGGCGGTGAATGGCCGCCGGGCGATTGATTTGCTTTGTTTAAACATTTATATTTATAATGAAAGCGTTATCTCTTTAATGATTGCGTATAGGAATGGTTTGCGTACTGTCTGCGGCGGTTCGGGTGAGCCGGATTTTAAACTCTGAAGGCCAGGCCTTTTTCGCGTAATGAAGTGAACCGGCCGATTCCGCCAATGATCAGGTGATCGTGCACTTCAATTTCCAGTTGTTTGCCGGCTTCAATAGCGTTGCGGGTAAAAAGAATGTCTTCAGCGCTGGGGGCGGGGTCTCCGCTGGGGTGGTTATGGATGATGAGAATGGAGGCGGCGTTTTTTGCGATGGCTGCCCTGAAAATTTCGGCGTTGCGAATGTTGGCTGAATACAGGGTGCCCTGATACAGTTTCTCAATGGAGATCAGCCGGTTTCGCGTGTCGAGCAGAATGATCCACAGGGCTTCCTGTTGCAGAGAGCCCATTTCATGTTCTACCAAACGGGCGGCTGTGTCGGGTGAGGTGATGACCGGGCGGACATCTCTGGTGTTTCGTTCAAGGCGATGACCCAGCTCCAGAGCAGCCAACAGTTGCGCGGCTTTGGCTTTTCCGATGCCGTGCTGCCGGCAGAGGTCCATAAACGGGGTTTGATAAATGCCATACAGCCCTTTCAGGTCTCGCAGAAGCCGTTGGGCGATCTGAATGGCGCTTTCACCTGTGA
Organism: uncultured Leptolinea sp.; assembly: GCA_964511135.1. Lineage (GTDB taxonomy): Bacteria > Chloroflexota > Anaerolineae > Anaerolineales > Anaerolineaceae > UBA4782. The sequence goes on from CAZEEL010000075.1 coordinate 736, forward strand.
CTCCGGTGCGCAGCAAAATAGCCAGCAATTCCGCCTCACTTAAAACATGGGCGCCGTTTGATTCCAGCCGTTCGCGCGGTCTTTCCTGGATGGGCATGTCTTCAATCCGGTATCCCTGCGGAGGCTGATCGGTTGTTTTATCATGATGTCTGACCATCACATTATTATAGAATAAAACCGGTCTTTTGCATGAATACTATCAACCGGCTGGCGCCTTCATGCTATAATTTTATAAGAGGCTCGTATGAATCCAAACTTATCTTCTTTGTTTACCATTAATACAATCACGACTATTGCAACCGCTTTTGGAATTGCTTTTGTGGCAGCGTTATGGCTCAGCCTGATTTTTTGGGCCAGGCGTGACATCCGGCGCCGCACGCGCGACCATTTGCTGCGTATCGTATCTGTTTTGGTGGTGATAATCTTGTTCATTCCGGGTGTGTTGATTTATCTTATTCTCCGGCCGGCCCGTACTTTAGAAGAAGAATATCAGCAAACCCTGGAAGAAGAGGCGCTTCTTCGTTCCATCGAAGATTTGCCGGTTTGCCCTGGCTGCAATCGCAGCGTTCAACCTGATTGGCTGATCTGTCCGAGTTGTCATGTAAAAATCAGGAAAAAATGTACCTCCTGCGGAAAATATCTGGAGCTGAGCTGGAACATGTGCCCGTTTTGCGCTGCAATTGCTCCAGAGGATGCGGTACAGGAAGTGTCTTAACAAACTGAATGTTACGGCATATTGATCCGATTGACTATCTGATAATAGGGCATCTCACCCAGGATATTCATCCTGGCGGTTTTGCGTTGGGCGGAACGGCTGCCTATGCCGGGCTGACAGCACAGGCTCTGGGCGCCCGGGTGGGGGTTGTCACTTCAACGGGTGAAGATTTACAGATGCCTGAGCTGGCAGGAATATCCGTTTTGAATTTTCCGGATGAAGCAGCGACCACTTTTGAAAACATTCAAACCCCGGGCGGGCGGGTGCAATATATTCATCATCGTGCCCGCGAGCTGGATATATCTATGGTACCGGATACCTGGAAGCATGCTCCCATTGTCCATCTTGCTCCGGTCGCTGATGAGGTAGACCCTAAAATGGCTTCGGCCTTTCCCAATTCTTTTGTGGGGGTTACGCCTCAGGGATGGATGCGAGGTTGGGACGCTTCGGGGAGAATTCATTATCAGGACTGGGCTGCGAGCGACTATGTTCTTTCTTTTGCTTCGGCGATGGTACTCAGCCGGGAAGATGTTGAAAATGTACCCGGTCGTATTGAAGATATGATTCCCTGTATCCGGGTGGCTGCGGTAACAGGAGGCAGCAGCGGCTGTGATGTATATTGGAATGGCGAGTTGCAGCATTTTCCTGCGCCGATCATTGACGAGCTTGATCCAACCGGAGCAGGAGATGTTTTTGCAGCCGCTTTTTTTATGCGCATGCGGTTGACGCGTGATGCATGGGATGCGGCCCGCTTTGCCAATCGGGTGGCGTCCAATTCGGTTACCCGAAAGGGGTTGGCAGGCATTCCTGCCGAAGAGGAAGTCAAAGAATTTATCATGGAAGTGAGCCCTGGTGAAACAGTATGACGCGTATTTATACATTGGTCAATCAAAAAGGCGGGGTAGGCAAAACTACCAGCGCGATTAACCTGGCGGCTTTTCTGGGAAAGGCTGACCAGAAAGTATTATTGGTTGATTTTGACCCGCAGGCAAATGCTACCTCAAGCCTGGGAATTGACAAACGTTCTGTCACTTCAGGCACCTATGAAGTGCTGATTGGCAATGCCCCGGCTGCTCCGGCTATTTTGTATAATCCTGATTATAAGATTGCGATATTGCCGGCCTCGCCGGCTTTGTCCGGGGCTGAACAGGAACTGCATAGTTTACCGCAGCGATTCTTTTTTCTTAAAAATGCTTTACAGCCGGTGGCTGCTCTTTACGATTATATTTTGATTGACTGTCCGCCCAGTTTGGGGTTGTTAACCATGAATGGGTTGCTGGCTGCTCAAAGCGGATTGTTGATTCCGGTTCAGTGTGAATATTTGGCTTTGGAAGGGTTAAGTCAGTTGGCGGATACGATTCAGCGGGTCAGGGTTTCATTGTTTCGTGAGCTGAATATCCGCGGGGTCATCATGACGATGTTTGATGGCCGCACCCGCCTGGCAACGGATGTTGTCGAAGAAGTTCGGAAATTTTTTCCAGGAAAAGTGTTTAAATCTGTGATTCCGCGCAGCATTCGGGTGGCAGAAGCCCCTTCTTATGGTCAGCCAATTTCAACTTATGCGCCTGAAAGCACTGCGGCTGTTGCTTATGACAGCCTGGTGCAGGAAATATTGCAGCAGGATTTGGGATATCGGGCAGCTGCAGAAGAAAAGTGAGGTATTTATGGGTTCCAAAGGTGGTCTGGGGAAAGGTTTGGGGGCTCTTATTCCGGAAGATTCGGTAATGGCTCCGATATCTCAGGGGAATTTGATTGATATCGATCGAATTCAGGCAAATCCCTTTCAGCCGCGCCAGGGAATGGTTCCTGAAGATTTGCAGGATCTGGCAGAATCTATCAAAAAGCATGGAATTTTGCAGCCGCTGCTGGTTACATATGATCCGGGCAGTGATCAGTATCAGTTGATTGCCGGTGAACGGAGGCTGCGTGCTGCCGCGTTGGCAGGTCTGAAGCAGGTGCCGGTGGTGATTCGTTCAAGTACTGCGCAGGAATGCCTGGAACTGGCATTGATTGAGAATATTCAACGGGCTGATTTAAGCCCCCTTGAAACCGCTGCGGCCTATAAGGAGCTTATGGATCAATTCCATCTGACTCAGGAAGAGGTTTCAGAACGGGTTGGCAAAAGTCGGGTTAGCGTGACCAATACGCTTCGCCTGCTCAGGCTCCCTGAACCGGTTTTGCAGGCCCTGAAAGAAGGCAAAATCAGTGAAGGGCATGCCCGGGCTATTCTGGGCTTATCTTCTCAGCAGAGTCAGATATCCTGTCTGGAAACGGTATTGGAACATGCCCTTACTGTTCGTGAGACGGAAGCGCTGGTTCAGAAACTGCAGGGAACCAAACAGGCAGTCCGTCAAAAACCTGCCGTGGCGCCGGAGGTGCAGGAAATACAGAACCAAATCAGTACTGCGTTGGGAACACGGGTGATGATGAAGCATGGCCGGAATGGAGGCACCATCACGATTTATTATTATTCATCTGAAGAGTTGGAAACATTACTCACACGGTTTACTGAAAAATAATATCTTATGCTGATTCTGCAGAATGCACATATCCTTACGTTTGATCCGGCTCAGCCATTGGCTGAGGCTCTGGTCATTGAAGGCGGGAAAATTTTGTTCTGCGGCAGCAATCAGGGGGCGCAGGCTTATCAGATTGCCGGATGCCAGACAGAAAATATGGGCGGGCGGGTGCTTATGCCGGGCATGATCGATTCGCACGTTCATTTTGATACCTATGCGGCTTCTCTGGGGCAGGTCTGCTGTGAAACGGAGACCCGGGCAGCGTGTTTGCAGCGGGTACGTGAAAAGGTCGCCCGGCTGCAACCGGGAGAGTGGGTTTTGGGCACGGGCTGGAGCCAGGATGCCTGGCCGGAAGGGCCGGGGAATGCTCGGTTGTTGGATGAGGCGGCGCCTCAAAACCCGGTCTGCCTGCATTCAAAATCACTGCATGCCGCCTGGGTAAACAGCCTGGCTTTGCAAAAACTTCATGTTGACTGCCATATTCAGGACCCGGCCGGGGGGCATTTTGGGCGCAACGCTGACGGCTCACCGGATGGGATACTCTACGAAAATGCCGTACAGATGCTTGAAGCGGTTTTGCCGCAGCGCTCGCTGGCAGAAAGTATAAAAAATATGCAGTCTGCTCAAAAAGAACTGTGGAAACTGGGGCTGACGGGCATTCATGATTTTGACGGCCGGCATTGTTTTCAGGCTTTGCAGGAATTGCAGGCGCAGGGGGCTTTAAAAATTCGGGTGATCAAAGCCATTCGCAGGGAACAGCTTGCTCCTATGACAGAGGCTGGCTTTCAGGCCGGTTTTGGCAATGATGTTTTGCGGGTGGGGTTTGTCAAGTTGTTTGCCGACGGGGCTTTGGGGCAGCATACTGCAGCCATGCTTCAGCCGTATGAAATGGAACCTGAGAATCGGGGCGTTCTGCTGTTGGATGCTGAATCGCTGTTAAACATTGGCGTCGAAGCTGCCCGGGCACGCCTTCCGCTGGCGGTTCACGCGATTGGCGACCGGGCTAATCAGACGGTGTTGGATGGTTTTGAACGTCTGCGGCAATATGAAAGGGAGCATGATCTTCCGCCTTTGCGGCATCGGGTTGAGCATGCACAGCTTCTTGCGCGTGAAGATTGCCGCCGTCTGGCTGATCTGCAATTAACAGCTTCGGTTCAGCCGGTTCAGATTGTTTCAGATTATTTGGCTGCCGATCGTTTTTGGGGAAGCAGAGCGAAAGGCGCCTATGTTTTTAATACGTTGCTGGGCGCCGGCACAAAACTGGCTTTTGGCTCAGATGCTCCGGTTGAAAATCCTGACCCGTTTTTGGGGATCCATGCTGCGGTGACCCGCAGAAGTGCAGAAGGGTTGCCTTCATCGGATGGATGGTTTTCCGAAGAGAAAATTGGTTTGGATTCTGCTCTGCGGGCTTTTACCCAGGGGGCAGCGTATGCGGGTGGTATGGAAACAAAGCTTGGAATGTTAAAGACAGGGTACCTGGCAGATTGTATAATAATAGAAAAAAACCCATTTGAAATCGATATTGATGAAGTTCGTGCGTTGCAGCCCTTTGCGACGATGGTAAACGGAGAGTGGGTTTGGAGAAGAGACCATTGAATGAGCAGAAAAAGAAATCAGAGAAATTAACGCCCGAGATTTTGGTTCCTCGGTTGGGTGATTTGTTAATCGAGAAAAAAATAATTACTCCTCAACAGTTTCAGGAGGCTTTGGATCAGCAAAACAAAATGCGGGATGAAAATGGAATCGCGCTGCCTGTTGGACAGATTCTGGTTAAGCTGGGGTATGTTTCACGTACTGAATTGGATCATATCATTACCGAACAGGTCATTCAATTTCGGGCTGCTCTGGAAAGCCTGAATATGTCCCTGGAAGAAAGAGTTACCCAGCGAACGTATGAACTGGAACAGGCTTTGAAACGGCTGGCTGAATTGAACCAGTTGAAAGCCAATTTTATATCCAATATCTCGCATGAATTGCGTACGCCTTTAACGCATTTGCAGGGATATCTGGAGCTGCTTGGCAGCTCCGGTGATGATGCATTTACTCCGGAACAGTGGGGATATTTTCAGGTGATGGAAAAGGCTTTTGACCGTCTGGAAAAATTGATTCAGGATTTGATTGACTTTTCTATTTCCAATCAAAGCGTCATGGATTATCAGATGACTGTTTTTTCAACGGAGGAACTCTGCCAGTCTATATTTCATAAAATGCAACCGTCAGCCCGCAGCAAAGACATTGTATTTGATTTGATGTTGGGCCACAGCCATGATGGGGTGTATGGGGATCGGTCAAAAATAACCTGGGTCATGCAGCAATTACTTGATAATGCAATCAAATTTTCAAAATCTGGTGATGAGGTGCACATTCAAACCCGTGATCAGGGAGACAGGGTGGTGTTTTCGGTGGCGGATACCGGAATTGGAATCCCTTCGGACCGGATTGCAGAAATATTTGAGCCTTTTCATCAGCTTGATGGTTCTGCGACCCGAAAATCCGGCGGGGTTGGAATTGGTTTGTCATTAGCGCAGCGAATTCTGGAAGCGCATCAATCTCAACTGGAAGTGACTTCTGAAGAAGGAAAAGGCAGTACTTTTTATTTTGTCCTCCATTGTTTACCGGATGCAGTCAGCGAAGATACCGGTGAAAGGAAAACAGCATGACGGATGTTACTCGACACAGGATAGAAATTCGCAGCCGTAAGTTAGGTGTGCTGTTGTATGATGCGCGGTTAACCGTTCAACAGAGCATTGAAGTTTGTGCCGGCTGGGCGGGGGTCAGCCCGGAGCAATATCGGCGCTATGAATTGGGGGATCAGTCGCCGTCTTTGCCTGAACTGGAAACGCTGGCGCTTCATTTTGGCATTTCTGTAAATCATTTTTTGGGGGATCAGATTCTTGAGACGCTTTCCTGGCGGGGAGACAGTGAGAAACTGGAAAACCTGAGGCTGGAACGCTCAAAACTGATTGGGGCCTGGCTGGCACAGGCCCGGTTTGATCAACACCTGTCTTTGGAAGCCCTGGCTGAGGTTATGGGGGTGAGTGCAGAGACCTGTCAGCAAATGGAAGAGGGGAATTGCTCTGTCTCATTCCCTCAGTTGCAGCAGGCGGCAGAACGTCTTGGGTTGGATATCGCAGAACTAAGGCCGCGTCAGGGCATTCTGGCAGACTGGGAAAAAGAAAATCAGTTTCGCTCTCTGTACGATCAGTTGCCGGTTGAACTCGTCCATTTTATCAGTCAGCCTGATGCGGTTCCTTATCTTAAGATGGGTCTTCTGCTGAGCTCTCTTTCACCGGAAATACTGCAGTCACTGGGCAATTTGCTGAATGAATGCAGGAAACCGTGCGATTGTGAGTGGCCTTAATTCATGATTCTCTGTCATAAAATATGAGAAGCAATGCATGTCATTAATTTCCGGGCACGATAAGGTTTTCTCCCCTTCTTCGCTTCCGTACAGTCTTCGGCCGGCTTACGGTTCGGATGCCGCGCTGCTGGAACAATTTTTAAACGGGGCGTCTTATGTGCACCGTCATTTGGATTGGCGTCAGCCCGGTGAATGGCTGGGCAGTATGCCTTTTTGGGTCATGGCTTCCCGGCGTAAGATTCAGGCTGCTTTGGCGGTTCCGGAAGATCCGGCAGGCGTTGCCTGGATTCAGCTTTTTGGGCAATGGGGTATTCAGCCGCTTAAAACATCCTGGGGGCCGTTGTTTGATCGGTGTCTGGCGTATTATCGGCATCACCCGGTGATGATGGCCGCGGTTTGTACGCAGGCCTGGTTTGCTGAGTTTCTGTCAACTCAGGGGTTTACCCATTTTCAGGATATTGTGGTTCTGGCGCATCGTCACGAAATGGTTGGGGGGGATGTACCTGAAGGGGTTCAAATTCGGCCGGCTGAAATGGATGATCTCGATCATATCTTTGCGATTGATCAGGCGGTCTTTGAGTTTATCTGGAGGCTTTCCAGATTGGACCTTGAAATGGCTTATCGCCAGGCAACCCATACTACGGTAGCGGTCAAAGAAAATGAAATTGTGGGTTACCAATTAAGCACCGGTCATCCCCTGGGCGCTCATCTGGCCCGATTGGCGGTCAAACAGGAAGAGCAGGGGTGCGGAACAGGGGCACTGTTGGTGAAAGAAATGCTGCAGCATTATCAGTCTGCGGGGATATCCGAAATTACGGTAAACACGCAGAGCAATAATGTGCGCTCTTTGTCAGTTTATCAGCGGCTGGGTTTTTACCGGACGGGTGAAAGATTCCCGATTTATACCTGTCAGGTATAAAAAGAATGATTCGGATGTTCGGGGTCAGCAGAGTTCTGCCTGTTTTCGGTCATTTTCTGGACAAAGTATTTGCTTTGTGGCACAATCACAGGGATTAACGCAAGGAGACTTATGGGATCATATAAAAAGAAGACCGCCACTCAAAAACAGGAAGAGGTGCGCCTGCAAAAGAAGCGCGAACTCAGGAAGCGCTGGCTTATCCTTGCCGGTATTGTCTTTGGGTGTGTAGTGATTGTGGCTTTGATGGTGGTACCCGGGCTTATCAGTTCAAGCGGTACGAAAGTCTTAACTCCTGGAAAAATGCAGATACTCAACCCTGATCGGTACTCCATGGGAGATCCAAACGCCAGGGTGAAAGTTGAAGAGTTTTTTGATTTTAATTGTGTGCATTGTCTGGAGTATGCGTTAACTGAAGAGGATAACATTGTCGCTGATTATGTTAATGCGGGGCATGTGTACTATATTTCTTACCCGTTTCCTTTTATGGCTTCGACCTCTACCAAGGCAGCGATTGCAGCCGAGTGTGCAGCCGATCAAAACAAGTATTGGGAATATAAGCGCACCCTTTTTATGAATGCCCGAAACGGTTACCCGGACCCATATGAAGACGCGGCGTTGGAAACCTATGCTGCCCGCCTGAAATTGGATATGCAAACGTTTAAGCAATGCTATTCTGCCGATAAGCATGCAGATCTTATTCAGGAACGGATGGTGTATGGAGAGAAAAACGGGGTTCGTGGTACGCCGACTTTTCTGGTAAATGGCAAAGCCGTCAGCGCTGCAGAACTGGAACAGGCCATTCAGGAAGCGATGGGTCAGTAAGAAAGCGTTTAAAAAGAGATATTCAGCCACCCCATCAGGGCTGCCAGAAGCGGCGCCAGAAAGAGCGCGGGAAGAAAGTTCCCGGAGCGGATGGGTTTTATTTCCAGTAAGCTGCTGATGGCGATGGCCATTAAAATTACGCCTCCGCAGGCCGTCATCTCACTGATCATGGCGTCTGAAAAAATCATTTGTACCTGTGACGCCAGGAGGCTGATGCTTCCCTGGTAGATTAAAACCGGAATGACAGAAAAGAGCACGCCGATGCCCATGCTGGTTGCAAAGGCCATTGCCGCAAAACAATCCAGAATTGATTTAATGATCAGCAGTTTGTAATCACCGGTCAGCCCATCCTGTATGCTGCCGAGAATGGCCATCGGGCCGACGCCAAACAATAAAGAGGCCGTCAGAAAGCCTTTTAGGAACAGGTTTTGGCTGGAAGGATCGCTGGATTTCATGCATATCTTCTCAAGCCAGTTTCCAAAGCGGCGAATGCCTTCTTCAATGTTCCACCATTCACCCAATAAAATTCCAAAAACCAGGCTTAACACGACGATGACGGGGTTTTCAGTTTTCAGGAACATCTGAAGGCCGGTTGCAAGGGTGAAAAGGCCAAGACCGGTCATAATGGTGCGGCGAATTCGTTCAGGGAAACGGGAACCCATTAAAAAGCCAAGTCCTCCGCCGAGCAGAATTGCAATAACGTTAATAACGGTACCGGTCATAAATTTTTTACAAATCTCCAGAATGTTGATTTTCTGAGTATACCACTGCGGCTTCCAGTGTAAACAGAAAGGTTGACA
>CAZEEL010000076.1:0-9833 GCA_964511135.1 uncultured Leptolinea sp.
CAGATCTATTCCCGGAGAAAGGCTGATAAAAAGATTGATGACGATGACCATTCCGATATTGGTTAATGCCCGATTAGCCTGGCTGCCCAGATGCCGGCGGTTTTGAAGGATAAAAACGCCTTCTGCAATGATTAAACCAAAAACTGCAGTAGAGGCTCCCAGCGATACCGCCGGGGAAAAGAGGTAAGAAAGTACGTTTCCGCTGACGGCTCCAATGGTATACAGCATGGTAAAGCGGGTGTGACCGTAGTATTTTTCAAGCCCCGGGCCCAGCGCTGTCAGCGCATACATGTTTCCCATAATGTGCATGATGGAACCGTGCAGAAATGCCGGAGTGAGCAGACGCCAGATCTGGCCGTTTTGGATATAGTTATTGATTTTGGCGCCAAACAGGGCTGGCAGGTCGGCTCCCAACAGGGTTTTGCTGGCCATCTGTGCGAGGAAAACCAGGATGGTGATTGCCAGCAGGGTGTATGTTACAACCGGCTTGTTTTGCGGCACCTGGACTTGTACCGGGGTGCGGGGTGTTTCCGGATACCCTGTTTGTTGTTCGGCATATGGATTCATAGTGAAACCTGACGAGGCTGAACACGGCAGTGTTCAGCCTGAAAAATTGAAAGGATGGTTTGAACGGCTTCTTCAAGCCGGTTTTCAGGGTTGACTACCTGATAATCGAAAGATGGAATGGCTTTTAGTTCTTCCTGAGCGGTTTTCAGTCGTATAGCCATTTGTTCGGGCGTTTCAGTGTTGCGGTTTAATAAGCGTGAGCGCCATTCCTGATCATTTTCTGCGGTAATAAAGATTAAAAGTGTATCCGGATATTTGGCTTTTATTTTTTCAGCGCCCTGTACGTCCAGCCGCATGATGACGTCTTTCTTTTCCGCAAAGGCCTGGAGAATTTGTTTCTTTTCACCGCCTTTATATTGCCCGTATACTTTGGAGTATTCAGCCATTTCATCATGGGCGATTTTTCGTTCGAATTCTTCGGTAGATACAAAATAATAATCTACTCCATCAATTTCTCCGGGGCGCGGTTTGCGATCGGTGAAGGTAACAATGTAATGCGCCTGTGGATACTCTTTTTTTAAAGCCCGCAGGACAGAATCTTTTCCTACACCGGATAACCCTGACAGTACGACCAGCATGGGGATAAATGCGGGGGCTTCAAAGTGAATATCCTGGGGGATCATTGTTGGTTGTTTTGGAGTCATGATAACCTTAATTGTTTTATTTGATTATATAATAGAAACCGGAAAGCAACAGGAGTTGAATTAAGATGCCATATTATGATTATCACTGTACCGGTTGCCATCAGCGCTTTAACTGTTTTATGAGTTATGCTGATTATGGAAAATCTGCAGTCGTTTGCCCTCACTGTGGAAGCAGCAATGTTCGCCGAAAAATAGGAAGAATTCGGGTTATCGCATCGGAAGAACGGCGTATGGAAAGTTTGGGTGATCTGGAGAATTTTGACGGTCTCGAGGAAAGCCCGCGTGAAATGGGGCGCATGCTGCGCCGTTTGCAGGGAGAGACTGGTGAAGATATGGGGCCAGAGTTTAACGAAGTGGTCAATCGGCTTGAAAAGGGGCAAAGCCCGGACCAAATAGAAAAAGACCTGCCTGCGTTGGGAGATGATGTGTCGGGGCAGGGAGACTTTTTCGGAGAATAATGGCTGCAGTGTTTAATGCCTGGGCTTATAAACAAAGCGAATGGGTGTGCCTGAAAACGGATATTCTTTTCTGAGGCTGTTTTCCAGGTAGCGGGTATAGGTGAAGTGAGCCAGTTTTGGGTCATTCACATAGATCATGAATGTAGGCGGGTCGCTGCGTACCTGGGTGGCGTAGTACATGCGCAGCGCCCGGCCGCTTCGTGAGGTTGCCGCATGGGCATCCTGGGCTTTTTGCAGGATTCGATTGAGCTGCCCGGTTGTCAGGCGAACCATTCTTTCTTCCTGTACTTTGAGCGCCAGGGGCAATACCTGTTCAACGCGCTGGCCGGTTTTTGCAGAAATAAACAGCAGCGGAACATAACTCATAAAGTTGAGTTCCTGACGGATTTTTTGGGTATATTCGAGCATGGAGTAGGTGTCTTTTTCAATGGCGTCCCATTTATTGATTAATACGACGACGCTTTTCCATGCGTCAAGGATGTAGCCGGCGATATGTGAATCCTGGGCAGAGATGCCGGTCGTGGCGTCAATAATCAGTAGTGCCACATCTGAGCGATCAATGGCTTTTATCGACCGCATCACACTGTATTTTTCAACTCCCTGGTCGATTTTTCCGCGCCGGCGGATCCCGGCAGTATCAATTAAGGTTACCGGAATGCCTTCGAAGGTTAATTTTGAATCCACTGCATCGCGGGTGGTGCCGGGAATATTGCTTACAATGGATCGTTCCTGGCCGGTCAGCCGATTTAATAAACTTGATTTCCCAACATTTGGTTTGCCAACGATTGAAAATTTAATAGAATCATCTTCAGTTTCTTCCTGATCAGCAGGAAAGACTTTTACCAGTTCATCAAGAAGGTCGCCGGTGCCGGTTCCATGAACGGCAGAAATGGGAAAAGGCTGCCCCAACCCGAGTTCGTAAAACTCAGTTGCCTGATTACGCAGGTCCTGGTTGTCGGCTTTATTAACGACCAGCAGAATGGGAGGGAAAAGCTCGTTTCCGACTTTGCGCTGAATTTTACGGAGGATTGCCGCTACTTCGATATCAGCCGGGGTCAGGCCTGAAGCGGCGTCGGTAATAAAGGCAACAACATCTGCTTCTTCAACTGCCAATGCGGCCTGCTGGCGGATTTCATGAACAAAATCAGCAGAGTCGACAGACAGCGGTTCGCTGCGGGAAGAGGGCGGGTCAATGCCGCCGGTATCAATGATATAAAACTGCCGGCCGTTCCACTCTGATTCAGAGAAAATTCGGTCACGGGTGGTTCCGGGCGTGTTATCAACAATGGCTAATGGTTCTCCGGCCAGGCGATTAAACAGGGTTGACTTTCCAACATTGGGTCTTCCCACAAGGGCAACGATAGGTTTTGTCATTTCAATCCTTTATGGGGCAGGGGTTTGAATGGGTTTTGGAGGTCGCGACCCGCTTTTAACGATGGTGACCTCGATGGTGGATGGAAGCAGGGTTTCCATTTTGAAATCAGAAGAAGGAAATTCGATGCGCGGGGTCATGGTGAAGGTTCCTTCTTTCATTCCGGTTAAATCCAGCATCAGCTTTACTTCATTACGGCGAAGGGTCTCGAGGGCAGGGCTGGGGCCTGAAACAATTACATCGACCAGATCAGGAGAGGTAAAAGCCTGCAGGCCTTTTTCCAGGCCGAGGATGGTTAAAGGCATGTTTTCGAAGGTCAGACTGCCTTCAATGGCAGAAATTCCAACAGCTACATCCACCTGTTGGTCTCCTACAATGGATATACCCTGGGCTAACAGCAATGACAGTTTTGTTTTGATCTCTTCTTTTGCTCCGGAAATATTTAATGCAGAGGTTTCAATATACCCGGGGAGGCTGTCTACCAGTCTGGGATCGGCTGAGTATACAGTCAGGGTTGGAGGGGTAACGGAAATGTTTGTAACCCGGTACCCGGAGGCGACTGTTCCGCTGATAATTACTTTTACCACCACAATACGATAGCCGCCGCGCTGATTAATGGTGACCTGAAAGTCAGTTTTTTCCGGGGTGATGGTTACGCCATTAATAATTTCGTTTTTCTCATTTACCGCCTGCAATACCAGACTTCGCTTGACGCTTTCTTTTGCATTGTTGTAATCAAAGGATGCCCGTACTTCTTTTACCTGATTCACCAGGCTTTCAGGCCCATTGACATTCACCTCGCCGGGATTTATTTCGGGCGTCATGGCTTCAAAGCCAATGGCTGGTTCGCCGCGGGTTATCAGCTGGATCGGAAAGGTTCGATTCGCCAGATTTTCGAGCGAAACGTGTAAGGTTGACGGAGTGTATGAAACTACTTCGATGGGATGTAAATTAATCTGGATTCTTACCGGTACCTGGTAATCGCCGCGTTCCAGGCCTGAAAAATCGGCGACTGCATGGATATCAATATGATCGCGGGCCATTTTATCCCAGATGGATTGAGGTGCGCGCAGGGTTAATAAGACTTCGGTTGGCAGTTCGTTGGTTAGTATCAAGCGGGGATTTTGGCCGACGATTTCGATGGGAATGGCGGTTGGGTATCGCTGCTCGACGGTGGGGTCAGTTTGGGTAACTGCAGAAATCCAGACGGCAACAGAAAGAACAAATGCGAGCAGTAAGGAGGGAATATTTTTCAAAAGAGTGCGAAAAAAACTCATTAGTCCTCCATCCTGTTTTTTGATTTGAACAGGATCAAAAACCGTTCTTTGATCGATAGTTTTTCTTTTTTCTGATCGGTGTCATAGAAAGCGGTAAGAATATTTTCCAGTCGTTCACTGTCCAGTCGGCGGATCATTCGGCCTGCATGTGCTATGGAGATCGACCCTGTTTCTTCCGAGACGACCAAAGTAATGGCGTCGCTGACTTCGGAAATTCCAAGAGCTGCCCGGTGGCGTAACCCCATTTGGCGGTCAGGTGTGCGGTTTAGAATTCCGCTGGATGAAAGGGGCATGACGCAGGCGGCAGCGGTTATTTCGTTTTTGGATATAATGACGGCTCCATCATGAAGCGGGGTGTTGGGGTAAAAGATTTGAAGCAGTAATTCAGGGGTGACTTCCGCATCCATGCGGACACCGGTACGGATGTATTCCTGCAGGTCATTTGTTCTTTGAAGAACAATCAGAGCGCCGTGTCGTTTGGCTGATAAGCGGGCGGCTGCAACGACCAACGCCCGGATGGTTTTTATGGTTTGTTCCTGATTGAGGGTTTCTTTGCGGATAAATATATTGGGGGTTCCAGCCCGGCCAAGTTTTTCCATGGCCCGCCGTAATTCAGGGGCAAAGATTACCGGAATAGCCAGTAAAAGGGAGGGAATACAGGTTTTTATTAACCATGAAAAAGCAGGCAGGTTAAACAGGGTGGTTAACAGGATGAGGGCGATTACCAGTAAAATGACCCCTCTCAGCAGGCTCATTGCCTGGGTGTCTTTAACAGACATCAGAATAGCGAAGAAGATGGCTGTCACCAGAAATAAATCCAAGGCGCTTAGCCAGTTCAGCCGCTGAAAGAGAAAAAGAAATTCGTTTAAAATACCTGACACATGAACCTGCTTAATACAACAAAAAGCTACACTAAAATTGTACCATCAGTAGGGGTTGACAGCCCTGATTCTTTCCAAGCCTGGTATATTTGTTTTTGAGTGGATTCCCAGTCGCCGGAATTGTCGATCACAATGTTGGCCCGGCTTATTTTCTCTTCCTGGCGTGATTGTGATGTTATGCGTTGGCGGGCATCTTCGGCGGTCATCCCTCGCTGATGGATCAGGCGTTCCATCTGGATATCCGGGTCGATCTGAACTACCCAAATTGAATTGCAGACAGAGGCAAGACCGGATTCGAAAAGTTTAATGGCTTCTATTGCAATTACCGGATGATCAGAATGTTGAATGATTTGTTCGATTTGCTGGTGAATGGCAGGGTGGGTTATGGATTCCAGCTTTTTCAGGGCGGTTGGGTCATTAAAGACCAGATTTCCCAGTTTTTGGCGGTGGATGGTACCGTCTTCATTTTGCATCTCGTTTCCAAAGGTCTGAATGATTTCCTGAACAACCGGGGTACCGGGCTGCATGACTTTGCGTGAGATCTGGTCAGCATCAATGGTCAGCGCTCCCAGATGGGCGAGACAGCTTAAAACCTGGCTTTTGCCTGAGCCGATATTTCCGGTTAAACCAATGACAAACTTATTTGTAAAACCTGTCAATTGAGTTTTCCTCCCCTTCGATTGTATGGAAGCTCCTGATAAATGTCAATCTGTAGTGTGGAATTGTGTGGGAATGGTGCGAATGCCGGGCGGCTGTTTGCGGTGGGGGTGTATTTATGCGACGGAGTATCAGAATCAATATGCTGCATCCTGAATTATAATTTGAAGGCGTGTGAAGCCAAATTGGGATGGCGGTTTTTCAGGGCACTCTTCCGGCAATGGTTATGGATAACCATCGTTCTGGTTAAGGGTGTTGCGCTTAATGTTGAGCAATAAAAGTATTTGATACATTTATTCAGGAGTTGTTATGCAGGTTTACATCACAGGTATAAGCGGATTTTTGGGAATTAATCTGGTGCGTTATTTGTTGTCTCAGGGGTATACCGATATTCATGGGATTGATCTGGTCGATTTTACGTATCCGGAACGTGACAAAATCTCTTTTTTTCAGGGAGATATTCGTGATGCTCAGGCGGTTAAAGAGAGCATGCGCGGAGCTGATATTGTTATTCATACCGCAGCGGCTTTACCGCTTTACTCTCCGGAAGAAATTTATTCAACCGAAGTAGAAGGAACCCGGCTTGTTCTTCAGCAGGCGTTTGAATATGGGGTCAGGCGGTTTATTCATATTTCCACCACGGCGGTATATGGGGTTCCTGATCACCATCCGGTGGTTGAAACAGATCCCTATAGCGGTGTGGGGCCGTATGGAAACGCAAAGATCCAGGGTGAAAAAGCCTGTTTGGAATTCAGAGAAAAGGGCATGTGTCTTTCTGTTTTGCGGCCCAAATCATTTGTTGGCCCGGAGAGGTTGGGCGTTTTTGCGATTTTCTACGAGTGGGCCAGTGAGGGGCGTAATTTTCCCATGATTGGTTTGGGTAACAATCGATATCAGTTGTTGGATGTGGAAGACCTCTGTCAGGCTGTTATTCGTTGCATGACATTGGATGAAGCGCTGGTCAACGATACGTTCAATATTGGCGCGGCAGAGTTTACTACGATGAAACAGGATTATCAGGCTGTGTTGGATGAGGCGGGGTTCGGAAAAAGAATCGTTCCCTTTCCTGCAAAGCCTGTGATTGCCATCTTAAAAATTCTGGAAGTGTTGAAACTCTCTCCCCTGTATCCCTGGATTTATGAAACTGCTGCGAAAGAATCGTTTGTATCTATTGAAAAAGCACAGGCCAGGTTGGGGTTTCAGCCGCATCATTCCAATCAGGATGCGATGATACGTAATTATCGCTGGTATATCAGCAATAAAGACCAGTTTACCCATGATTCGGGGGTAACCCATCGCGTGCCCTGGAAACAGCGTGCGCTCAAATTAGTGAAAGTGTTCTTTTAATCCAGACCGTTTCTCTGTTCAGAATTATATTTTGAACAGAGAAAAAATTCCCAGGCTGGCCAGAATTACCATGCCAGCGCCAATAAAGTTTGACAAAAAAGTGGTCCACAGGAAAGTAAAAACGGGCACTTTGTACATGCCGCCGGCAATGCTGATTAATTTTGGCATGAATCCCGGAAGCATGCGCGCAAATAACAGAAAAATGGGTGATGATACCGGCAGCCGGCCAAGGTTGAAGGGTAATTTTGCTTTTTGGGCTTCAAAATCTGCAATGTTTCCCAGCGTGCCTCCAATATAATATTCTGCAATGGCCGACAGGGTGTTCCCTGCTGTGGCGAATACCAGAGCGAGCCAGGGGCCTTTCCAGGCTAAAATTAATAAAGTGATCGGTTCTGATGGAATCACTGTAAAACCAGGAATAATATACATCAGGAAGGCAATAACATAGCCTGGTTTTTCATATTTGAGAATCAGGTCTTTCAGTTGATCGATGTTGTAATGGAGTGCAATGAAAACCGCCAGGAGGGTGATCACAATCAATGGCGCCAGTCTGGTTATTCCATCACGGGTTTTGTGCTGTTCAGACATAGAACAAAAAATGACTTTCTGATATTCTTCTTTCCTGGTGATCAGCCCGCCATTAACCAGGAGACATGTTGTTTGACGGGCACATAAGATTTGCCTCGGGTTTGAAACTTTTCTGCTCCCGTTCTCTGGCGATTTCGAGCATCCTGCGTACACGCGGACGATTGAAACGCTGAGCAACGATGGGTACAAGATTGTTTAAAAAGGCATAGGCCACCATCAGCCATCCCAGAACAACATTGTTCCATAAAAAGAAAAGTGTGCAGGGAAAAGTCATTGCCCAATGGCAGATTTCTGCCCGGATGCTTTCTTTCAGCCAGCGTGTCAGATACTCCATATCAAAGGTTTGCAATCTCCGTATTGAAAAAGAGCCCTTATATAAGGCAGAACCATTCGGGATGTATTTCTTCCATGATTTTACTTTTAACCATTTATCATAGATTGTTCCATCCTTTTCCCATTTAAAAGTCTGAAAAAACCAGTGGTTTATGTTGATCTGTTCCAGCGGTATTTTACTGCTGATATACCCAATGGAAAGATGCAGGACAGCCCAGACAATAACGTCGAGGATAAGGGTTTGCATTAAGTCAAGAAAGATGATTTGCATATTCAATATACGGATGATGAATGTTTTTGGTTTCTGTTTTTGTACAGGACAGAATTTTATCCATGACATGACTGGCAATGATGAATGCTGAATCAGCATGACCGCAGCGCAAAGAGTTTTTTGCAAAGGACTCCATGATCTGCTCGTTATGCAGCCAGTGGTGTACGGTTTCTCTGAAAAGATCCTCATGGTTGGCCAGCACGCCTGCGTGTTCGTCCTGTACATATTTTACATTGCCTTCTTCCTGGCCGGGCAGGTAGTCGATTAAAACCATGGGCTGTCCGGCTGCCATTGATTCGGACAGGATCAGCCCGCCTGCTTTTGTTGCAATCATATCTGCGGCTAAGATCCATTCGGGGATGTTGTTGACATAGTTGTAAATGTGCAATGGAAAATTCCACATTTTATGTGTCAGTCTGAAATAGAGATCGTCATCTCCTCCGGCTATGGCAACTGCCTGAAATTTTCCTGGCATGGCAGATAAAACTTCCAGACACTTCTCGATGTTTTTCACCCGTTTGCTGCCAACGAATAAGATCAGCGGCAGTTCAGGCTCTATATTTAAGCTCTGACGCAATTCTTTTTTAGACAGGGTATTTAATTTAAAAGCCGGATCAACAGGTATGCCGCTGACAACAACTTTTGAAGGATCAACATCGCAGGCAGCCGCTTCGCGCAGCACATTCTCTGAAGCGACAAAATATCTGTCAGGTTTACTGCTGAACCAGAGTTTGTGTAAATCGGATAAATCGGTTACTACCGTAAAAAAGGGTGAAGAATATTTAAGCTTGTTTAATGCAGTGTACGTGGGGGTATTAAACCATTGGTTGGTTGCAAGAATGACATGGGGTTGGGTTGTGTTTATTATCTGGATGATATTCTTTTGCAGCATCAAAGCGCTGGTGTGTTCAAGAAGTGTGGTTGCAGAACGCGTATTACTCAGTTTGTATGTAAACCTGTACATGGTTTTGTTTTTCGTCACGGTGTTGTCATACTCAACTTCTGATTTACGAAAGATAAAAGGCGCCTGTTCGTTCATAAATGGGTTGATGGTATATGCATGGACCTGATTGTGAAACTGATATTCAAGGGCTTTAATGATTGAATTGGCTGCGCTCCGATGCCCAAACCCTGAGTCACTGGTAAGAATGAGTACGTTTTTTTGGGTAAGATGATTTGCGGTGGTCAAAACAACTCCTTTTCCTCTGGTTTTTCATAACCGGAAAAACAGCGTCACTATAAGTATATAGTATTTATCAATACTATACTATAAAATCGTAAGATCATCCGTACTCATAAAATATTGAATTAATCAGTACAAATGTCAGAAAAAAATATGTCAGATGATTTTTGACTTTGGTTTATTGCATCAGTAAGCTGTTATCAGGAAAGGAGTTTTTAATATGGCTATAAAAACCGTAAAGGTTGATGCAAAATT
>CAZEEL010000077.1:0-9650 GCA_964511135.1 uncultured Leptolinea sp.
GTAACAGACTGCCGGCAGATTCCTGCAGTGAAAATTGCAGGCGGGTGTGCTGCGGCGCTGTTGTCTGCTGCACGAAGGCTTTCATGCTTCTTTTCAGGAGGGGCTTCTTCATAGAGGGCTTTGGCCTTTCGGTTGGGTATGAATGGCCGGCGGGGTTTCTCCGGCAAAGCGGTATGCCAGACGCAGCATTTCAGCGTCGTCAATCAGCCCGCGGGTATGCAGTTCGATCAATGTGGGCAGCATGTTGGCGGCGGCCTCACTTAATGAAACGTTGTCGCGCACAGAAATATCTGAGCCACGCACCTGCAGCCGGGCCTCAGGGTTGAGGTGCGGGTCAAAAGCGGCTCTTCGCCGCAGCGTTGCCCGCAGCAGATCTTCCAGCATCCACAAAAAATAGCGCTGACGCTGCTCGTAAAAGCGGTAGGTTGGCCCTCCGGCGGCTTCGGCGGTTGTGCGGGTAGCGCTTTCAGGCTCGGCCAGAAAGTGCAGCGGAACCCCGGCCCCCGAAGCGATCATTTTCTTCAGCGCCAGCCCGTCTTCACCGGCGTCGTGACTTTCAAGCTGGGGGTTAAGAATGCTCCATTCTTCATTTTGATCAGTAACCAGAATAGAGCCGGGTCCGGGAGGGTTGGCGTTAAAATGCTGCTGGCGGGCATAGCGATCGGCCTCAGAGGCAAAGCGGGCTTTTACTACATACATAAATGTATTGCGGAAGCGGTTGAGGCGGGCCCGGTCTTCGAGCCAGTTGGCGTAACGGCTCAGCCAGCGCAGGAGCGGAGCCAGATCAGATTCACCCCATTGCGCGCCTACCGGCCGGTTGACACTGTAATGAAGCATGACCGGCTGGAGCGGGTCATCATTGGCCGGGTTGCAGGCGGCAACCCATTCCGGCTGCCCGTCTGTCCGAAAGGTCTTAAGCTGAAAAGCCAGAGGCTGTTCAATGTCATTCTCCTGTGCGCGAATGAGTTCAATGGCGGCGGTTGGGTACGCCCGCAGATAGCAGCCCCCGCCCGGGTCGCCTGATAACAGAATGAACAGGTTGCCGGTGCGTGAGAGTTCATCGCACCATTCATAAATGCGTACGTCCATTCGGTTGAGGGGGTGGTTCCAGACGGCCTGCAGGCTGTTCAGCGCGTTATCATCGCTGCAATTCAGGCTGACACCGCTGCCCAGCACATATTGGGTGGTCAGGCCGACAATACGGCGTGCCAGCGGGTTGACCCGCCAGGCCTCCAGACTTTGTTCAAGAATGCTCTGGCGGTCAGCCGGAAAGCGGTCACGCCGCAGGTTCCAGCGTTCCCAGGGGGAAGAATCCAGCCCGAAATCGGTTTCGGGGGGCGCCGCCAGACGCATCTGCTCAGGGCGGCCAAACCAGCGGCGGCTGATTTCGCTCAATGCCGGTATGGTTTTCAGCCGGGCGGGCAGAGATTCAGCAGAAGAAAAAGAAAGTTTCATGGGGCATCCTTTGCATTCTTTGCGCATGTTTAAAATCCGCGGTCAAGCTCCCGCAGCGGATCTGCCGCGCGGATGACAGCCGGAGCAGCCGGCATGGCATAATGCAGTTTTTCGAGAGCGGCTGTCAGCGCTGCTGAAATCACGAGGTCGTCGTGCAGCAGCCGGCCGCTGGCTGCATCGCGGGTTCCGTCAGGAACAGACCAGCGAATGCGCTTTTCAGGGCCGGGAGCGACTTCGTATTGCACCCGGCTTATCTGGCGCAGGAACAGGTCGTGCAGTTCAAGCGCCTGGTTTGTTTCTGAATAGCCGGAAGCGGTCTCCGGCGGGGAATATTCCTGAAAACGGCCGCTGTCGATCAGATGCAGAAACCCCCAGCCCAGTTCAGATTTGCTGACAGCGCTGAAAATAAAGGGTTGCACCTGTTCCCCCAGAGCATCCTGCAGCATGGAACACAGCCCGGCGCCTACTCCGGTGGCGTCTGCTACCAGCCGCAATACCTGAAACCGGCGGGTCAGTTGCAGCAGATGCTGCAGCAAAAAGGCATGACTGACTCCCCGGAACTGCTCGCGCGCGGCCACCCGGTAGACCGGGCGGGCTGCCGCCGGAGAACCAGTTGCCGGAGCAAAAACCAGTTCAACCAGAGTGATGGCGGTGCAGTCGCGCTTTTCTTCTTCAGCAGTCTGAGAAAGCCCCGGATGGAGCGGTTGTTCATCCTGCCCGGCAACATCCACCAGCAGGGCAAACATACGGCCAGGTTCAGGGGGGCGGCTGAGGTCCAGCGGGGCATGGGTGCCCTGCAGCAGCGCCATCCGGGCCGGCGGGAAGAGTGCGCCGTCGGCTTCAATCTCTTCAGAATAAAACTGAGTACGGATCATGGGGTGAAAACGTCCCAGTTTTTGCACCTGTTCTGCTACAAAGCGGCCGTAAGCCGGCACTTCGGCTGCTACGGCATCAGCGTCAACCCTGAATACCCGCTGTTGGCCGTCAGCTTCTTCTGCGCGGGCGGCTGCCCGCAGTTCACGCCCCAGCAGCGTATCAGGTGTCCAGGCAGTACCCCAAAAGATGCGGGTGGCATGGGTTGACGCGGCCATCGGAGCGATCTCACGGTCATACTTTTCGGGCAATATATCCTGCGCTTCATCAACCTCCAGCAGCAGGCTGGCCGTTGCGCCGACGATATGAGATTCAGGTGCTCCGCTCAGAAAGGTCAGGCGGGCCTGCCCAACCCGGTAGATATAGCCTGATTCTTTGCTCCAGCAGTTGCGGGTAAAGAGATTGCGTTTGAGAACACTCTCCAGCCGGCGCATGGCATTCTGCGATTGGGGCTTCCAGGTAGGTGAAATTTTGACCATCCCGACTTCGCCGGCTGACTGTGAAAACAGAGTCAGCAGATAGGCTTCAAGCTGCGCCTGCAGCTCGTTTTTGCCTGACTGGCGCGGGAACATGACGGCCAGACTTAACCCCTGATTTTCAAGCGCCGAACGGACGATTGCCCGTGCAACCGGAATTTGATAGCCACGCAGCCGCAGCCCGGAGGCGGCCTGGGCAAAAAGAACGGGGTCCTGCAGAACTTGTTTAAAGGTTTTCAGCATTATGGTTTTCCATTCTTTGTCTGATATCTCTCTGTCTGATATCCGGTATGATGGTCTGACGAAGCAGAGGAGCGGGAAATAAAAGACCGGAGGATGAATGTAAGCCCTTTCCCTTTGCACGGGTTCGTGTTCTCCGTTTCTGTTTCCCGCGCTTCTGCTCCGCAGGGGGTGATGGTTCTTCCGGGCCTGTCCTGACGGGGGTTGTCAGGGCCTGTCCTGACTGGGGGTTGTCAGGGCCTGTTCGGATAAACCCTTCCGGGTCAGAGACCCAGAAAAGCCTTTATCAATGCAGCCAGTGACATCAGCGAAGAGCTGCCGGAGGCCAGCGATGTAAGCACTTTCATTTGCGTGACGCCTTCGCTGGTTTCCCGCAGCCGCTGTTCGTGGTCGCGGCTTTCCTGTTCCAGCTGGTTCAGACGCTGTTCAAACAGGCGGCTGGAATGAACCAGCTGGAACTCAATCTGGTTGAGATCAGCCCGCAGCAGGTCGATTGCATGTTTCATCTGTTCTGCGGCCAGGCGGGATGCGTCATCATCAGGCGGGGTCATGGGGGCGTTCTCCTTTGCGGCGTGTCGAATCGGCTGCCAGGGCCTGAATGGTTTCAGCCAGGGCCTGATTGAGGCTGTCTGTCAGATCATTGTGCTCAACGTTCAGTTTTTGTTCTGTTCGCAGCAACGCCGCCAGTCGGCTGGAGGCCATGCCCAGCGTGTTGAGGCAGTCGGCCATTTGTTCAAGCTCTCCGTCTTCATGGCTGGCCAGGTCAAACATGCGTCGGATCAGCACCCGCAGCATACGGATTTCGTCTTTCAGACTGTGACCGGTAGCCTGCAGGTCGGCGTTTTCCAGTTCGCGAAAGCAGCGCGAGTAGAAACCATTTTTCAGGGCATTCAGATTGCCGGGCTGACCGCCGCGTTTGCTTCCTGGGTTCATAAACTCCTTCGTGTAGAATATATGTTCTATTATTGATTGCCCCAAGTATAGCGCGAAATCACGGCCCGTCAATATGTCGAAACATGCAGGTTTTGAGGAAAACCTGCGGAATCGGTATATCTTGCCGGATATGAACAGGGTCTGGCCTCACAGTAAACATTTTTTATGGAATGTGAATTCGGGATCCATTGCTGATGACGGAAGTTCCTGTGTGCGGGTGGAAGGATCTTAAAATTGTCTGCCTGATATTCAATCACTGTTTGATGGCTTTGCCGCTCGCATGGCAGAGAAACATCCTGCTGAAAACGGCCGGATATGGGCGGTTGCCGTTCTCAGGGTTCCTGCCGGAGATAAAACGGATGAAGAGGGTTTGTGTCCGGGGGATTCAATCAGGGGCTGCCCTTTTTGGACAGCCCCTGATTGAATCCCCCGGGATGTTTCTCTTTTTTTCTTCTTTTCGATTACTTTTCAAACCACTGGTCGCGGATTTCTTCGGGCGTCATGGCAGGCAAATGATAATTCCCATATTCATCCATCTCCAGGCTGTCCAGCTTGCCCATCCACTCGTCCAGGTTTTCACTGGTGATGATCGGGTCATGATATTGAAGCGTATTGTCCCATTTGCCGCCCAGCGCCTGCGGATTAAAAGGGATCCCTGACAGATAAAACAGCGCCGCATATACCCCTTCATAGTCGGTATGGCCTGGCCGGATCGTTGTAAAGCATTTAAAATGGGGGTTTGCTTCCAGCGTTTCTTTCCAGGCTTTCAGCAGATCTGCTCTGGCCGGGCAAAGACACAGAGGCGGCTGTTCCATATCTTTCAGGTCGTAAGCGATGGCTGCAAAAACATCCTGTGCGTGTTCGGTGGTCCAGATGGCTTTGATTGCCGGATTGGCCTTTACCATTGCGATGATGCCTTCCTGGGTCAGACTCTCTTTATCATAACTGGCCGGTATGGATGTGGCCTTCACTTTCGGGTAGGCTGCCAGCACCTCGTTGATGATGTCCTGCTTAAACCCGTTTTCACCGAAATTGAAGTAGACAAATTCACCTTCGCCTCCCATCTCTTCCATCATCCACTCCAGACTGGCCCGCTGCGAATGGTATAAGGTGGAAAGGTTGTAAATGTGAGGGCTTTCTCCGCTGTCAGCATTCAATATGAACATGGGAATGTTCGCCTTTTTTACGTTCTGGATCGCTCCACATAGCGCATAAACATCCCATTCGTCAGAATAGGCCAGGATGACGTCTGGCTTTTGTTTAATCAGATCGTCAATATCCTTCCCGCGCACACATTCCATTTTGGTCTCGGTGCAGGCCTTCAGCAGCCCGTCGACCTTCTGGTCCTCTTTCGCCGTTACATAACCGAGAACATAGCCCTCTGCAGACGGCAGGGTAAAAGCCGGTTCTGCGGTGGGCGCTATGGCTGCTTCTGTGGGTGCGGCGGCGGTGGGGGCTGCCGGTTCAACAGGCGTGGCAGTGGGGGCAGCGCAGGCCGCCAACGATGCAATCAGCAACACTGAAACAATGCTCCATCTATGGATTCTTTTCATATTATTTTTGCTCCTCGTGAGAGAATTTCCGGCAGTCGGTTATGGCTGACGTATAAAAAGTATAACAAACAGAGCCGGTTTTTTGGTGTGCAGGCTGCACACATTTGAAAACAAATATAAAACGAAAGCCTTTCTGAAAAGCTGACAAAAAAGCGGAAAGAATGAGAGGTTCAGAGAAGGAGCTAAAAAGGATGGCGGATGGAGGAGGGGTGACTATCCGGTAAGCCGGTTATAAAATACGATGGGTTTGCCCATTCATTTGCGGAGGGTGTTCTTTAATCCCGGTATAATCATGTTTACTGTCTGCCGGCATTTTTTTGCGGTGCGGCAGGCTTAAGCCGAAAAGGATTGTTTGCGTGCATTATATTATTGATGGCCATAACCTGATTCCGCATGTTCACGGTATTCAGCTCAGTGATTTTGATGACGAAGCGAGGTTGATTCAACGTCTGGAAGGCTTCCGGCGTTTGCAGCAGGCGAAGATTGATCTCTTTTTTGACCGGGCGCCGGCCGGGTATGCCGGTACCGTGCGGCAGGGGGCGATTGCGATTCATTCGGTGCGCAGCGGGATGACGGCGGATCAGGCCATATTACAAATGGTGCGCAAAATGGGAAAAGCGGCGAAAAATGTTACAGTGGTCAGTTCTGACCGCCAGGTGAAAGCGGGTGTTCGTGAAATGCAGGCCCATATGATGGATTCGGGCGATTTTGCGCGAATGCTGGAAGCGGCCGAAAGCGAATCCCATGCGCCAGGCAAACCTGAAGCGCCCAACCCGGAGGTTGAGTATTGGCTGAGAGAATTTCAGTCGGCCGGCAGAAAAAAATAGCCATGCCGGGTTACCGGCTCCCCTCCCTGGGATGGGGTTGACCAAAAAATGGCTTCGCAATGATCCAGAATGTGGGTGTACCGGGTTTATCCCGAATGCCTGTTATACGAATACATCGGGCGGGCTGATCCGGCGCAACCGCAGAATGCAGCGGCACTCAGGAAGATGAATCTTTCTGTATGGATATTAAATAGCCCATTTCTGCCAGAGTGTTCTGAATACTTTCGATTCCTCCGGCCCTGATCAGGCAGGTGGTGGGGGTTAACCCTTCCAGAATATAGCGGGCAGCGCCCGTTTTTTGTAAATTTTGCATGACTTCGGCTGATTCCAGCCGTAACAGCCAGCTCTGCTGCAGCAGGGTAGCCCCCGCATCTCTTTCCCAGTGCTGAATGGCCTGCAAAATGCCGGGCGGCAGGGGTTGTTCTGCCTGGGTGTGCAGCAGTTGGATCAATTGGCTGGCCTGCAGATTCTGCCGGCGGGCTTCTTCCAGACTGGCGGGTGTGATGCGGTACTGGTAGCTGTCTGCCTTCAGGGCTTTCCACTCCAGAAACCGGGCGGCCTGATAGCGGGCCGGGCGTGAAGCCGTGCGGGCAGCGCTGAGGATGCCGTTGGAGTTCAGACGAAGGGCTCCCAAAGGGGGTTCGATGAGCGTCGGCGCCGTATTTTGCAGCAGGTCTTTTGACCAGTTGTTCCAGCGGAAAGCTGCGGGAGGGGCATCTTCAGAAGGAGATGCCAGATCTACCAAACCCAGCCAGTGCAGTGCGCGGGTGATGATCGAATAAACCAGGGCGCCTTCCACTTCGTTCCAGCTTTGAAAGCCGTGTGCAAACTTCCGGTCGCTTTTGCGCTGAATGAGCCAGATTTCATATTCAGCCCCTGAGCGCTGAAAATCGGGCTGCTTTTCTTTCAGATCCTGAATGAAGGCCCGGATGCTCCACCATTCCTGCGGCGGAATCTCAGCCAGTCTGTTCACGATTGCTCTGCGGGTTTCCAGCGGGCGGTTTTGCCAGTTGCCGTGCAGGGTGAAATCTTCCAAAAGATGCAGTTCATTAAAGCCGGGGCTGGTGAGCCATTGCCAGGTCAGCCAGCGCAGGCTTTCAGACCGGCTTTTTTCAAGAAAAGCACGGGCGGCTTCGGGTCGGGTGCGGCCTTTCTGATCGGTCAGTCCGTTGGAGAGGAGTAAAGCGCTTAAAAAGTTTGGGTCGCAGCGCAACAGATGCTGTTGCAGCGAGTCTGTCTGCAGACCCATTCTTCCGGCAGCCAGAAAGGTACAGCAGTCGTCCACCATCGCGCTGTTTGCCAGGTGCTGGCAGGCGGCTTCTTCTTTCCGGGCCGGGCGGCCAAACGGCATGGGGGTTACGGTTGTTTTGACCTGCAAAAAAGGAAGGATCTCATCCGGGATGAAAGCATACTCTACCCCGGCTGTCTGATCTTTCAGAAAGGCTTTTCCAATCAACCCGGAATAATATAAGGCCTCGCTGATGGTCTGCGGGTGTTGATCAGGCCGGTTTTGATTGCGTTGAGCAATGCCCATCGTTTGAATATCACCGCAGCGGCGGCTGAAATCTGCCCAGGGTTGCATGCCGCCGGTTGCAGCCAGTGTCTGAAGTGCGCCCAGCAATTCAGGGCTTTGGATCTTTAAAAAGTCGGCGATGCTTCCGGGCTGGCTGGCCTGACGGAGAAACTGCAAAATCCGGCTGTCTTTGCTGCCGGGCTGCAGGCTGAAATCCCATTTTTCTGCCAGCATGGAAATCAGCTCCGGATCATACGTTTGCAGCATTTGCTTCAGATTGGGCATAAACAGAAACCTTTCACTCTCTTAAATTATACAGAATTCTGTTTCGGTGGGTTAAATCCGGCGCTCTGTGATAACAAATCGTACGTTTATCGAAAAATGCTGATGAATGGCAGCGCTGGTGATCATGAATGCGCTATCCCGGCAGGGCATTCAGAGATGATTTCGCCTTTGGCGCCGTCCCGGGTGATTTCGGTCATTTGCACCTGGTCGATACAGTTTCGGCGGTGTGCAGCGCTGACGGCTGTAAAACGCAGGTAATTATCTGACAGACCTGAAAGCAGGAACGTTCCGTTTTCCAGAACGCTTTCGCTTTCCCAGAGCACAGAAAAGGTTTTTCCCAGCCCGGCCTGACGAAAGGTCATGCCGGAAGCCGCCAGGGCTTCGCGGATTTGCTGATTGCGGGCTTTTTTAATCCCGCTTTCAACCTGGGGGGTCATTTTTGCGGCGGCCGTGCCCGGGCGGGGAGAAAAAGAAAAAACATGCCCGCCGGAGAAAGACAGCGATTGAATCAGTTCCAGACTTTCAAGAAAATGCCGGTGACTTTCACCGGGGAACCCGGCAATGACGTCGGTCGTAATTCCGGCCTGGGGAATGGTTTCGCGAACAGATTGGATCAGGGCGCGGTATGTTTCGGGGGTTGTTCGGCGGGCCATCCGTTTGAGAATTTCGGCTGAGCCGGATTGCAGCGGAATGTGAAAGTGCCGGCAAAGACGGGGGTTTTCCCATAAGGATAAAAGCTCTGTATCAATGTCCCAGGGTTCAATGGACGAAAGCCGAATGCGGGGTATGCCGGTCTCTTTAAGGATTGCCTGAATCAGATCTTTCAGCCTGCGGGCCGGCTGCAGATCCATGCCCCACGAGCCCAGTTGCACTCCGCTGAGAACCACTTCCTGAACCTGGCCTTCTTCGGCAGCCTGAACATCCTGGATGACTTCATCGGCGGCGATGCTGCGGTTTTTTCCGCGGGCAAGGCGTGTCAGGCAGTAGGTGCAAAAATTGCTGCAGCCATCCTGAACTTTCAGAAAGGCGCGGGTATGGGCCAGACTGCCCGGCAGGGCGGCACGCGGGATCAGCGAATTGTCCGGCCGGGGGTGATAAAAGAATGGATCTGAAGCAATGATGTGGTCTTTGACGGCGTTTGGAATGACCTTTTCAACTGCTGCAAGGTTTGCGGCAGCCTGGGGTTCCAGCTCAGACCAGCAGCCGGTAACCAGAATTTTGATGTTTCCAGCGCGGGCGGCCTGGCGGATTTTTTGGCGTGAATCTGAAGCGGCCTGGCTGGTGACCGAACAGGTATTGATGATGGCCCAGTCTGCCTGAGCGGGGTCGCTTACCAGTTCATGCCCGGCCTGTGTCAGTTGATTGCCCCATTTTTCGAGTTCGCTTTGGTTCAGTCGGCAGCCGACAAAGTCTAAAAATATTTTCATATGCTTGCTTATACCATGAATGCAATAGAAATTAAAGAACTGAGTAAATCTTATGCGGGGTTTACGCT
>CAZEEL010000078.1:0-9419 GCA_964511135.1 uncultured Leptolinea sp.
ATTTCTATCTTGCAGAAAATAGGACTTTTCTATTTAGCCTTGACACGCCCATTTTTGCGGTTATTCCGTTTGGCTGGCGTCTTCTGTTTTGGAGGCTGCCCCGGTTTTTAAGCGATGGCTATCTGATGGAATCAGTCACGGCAGTCTGATTCTGACTGCCGTGATGCATGAGGTGAAAGCCATCCTGTCGGTTGAACCATGGAAGGCTGAGAATTCCGACCTGTTTACATCATCAAAGACAGGATAAAGGTTAATCCAAACCCGAAACAAAAGCCAAAAAGACTTACCATGATGGCCATTTTAACAAATGGAAAAATATCTGTCTGGTCAAAAAAATGGAAACCCCATGCCAGAATTTTCCGAATGGATCTGAAACGGGAGAGATTAAAAATAATCGTATCCCAAAAAAGCAATTCGGCTTTGTGAACCAGGCTGTTTCTCAGATTTAATATTTCCATTTTTATTTCATAACCTCTATTTGGAGGACGATATTTTGACTATTTTTCCGGTATCGGTTGCCACCACCCGAACGACGCGATCTGTTTTCTTTCCATCAGCCAGGGCAACCGAGCCTTTGAAAATCAGCAGAAACTGATCATTTCCATAATCCTGGCGGGTTGGGCGTTTGCCCTTTACTTCCGGATATTGGGCGTAAACCTGCTGGCAGATAGATTCCATAATGCTTTTTTCCATGGCGCTCCCTGTGAGTCAGCGAATCCGTTTTCGCATGAAGGCGGGTACATCCAGGTTGGTCGTCGATCCGACCATTTCAACTTCTTTTTTATAGGATTGACCCGGGTTGTATGACGCAGCAGTTTCTGAAGTAGAAGCTTTTCCAGCTTCATCCTTGTTTGTTTCCCATACCGGCTGTGAATAGGCCGTAACCTGTTCGGCATTACGCGGTACGCGCTGTTGAGGCGTGGGATCAAAGGCTGTTGCACCCAGACCGGTCAAAATCAGAATTACTTCAACCCGGTCGCCCATGGAGTCATCGTTAATAATTCCGGGGATGATCTCCGCCTGATTTTTTGCGCTTTCCTGCAGGTAGGTTAAAGCTTCATTAACTTCGAAGAAGGTCAGTTCTTTTCCACCGGTAATATTAACGATAATGCCGGTGGCGCTTTCAATTGGAATATCATCCAATAGTGGGTGGTGTAAAGCCTGTTGCACCGCATGGATTGCCTTGTTGTTGCCTTTTCCAGTGCCAATGGCCAGAATGGAACCGCCGCCGTTGCGCATCATATTGCGAATGTGAGAAAAATCAACATTAATCATGCCTGGTACGGCGATGATTTCAGAGATTCCCTGAATGCCCTGGCGTAAAACATCATCAGCCACTCTGAAAGCCAGATCAAGCG
This sequence comes from uncultured Leptolinea sp., assembly GCA_964511135.1. Taxonomy (GTDB): domain Bacteria; phylum Chloroflexota; class Anaerolineae; order Anaerolineales; family Anaerolineaceae; genus UBA4782. Next base: position 1,359 of record CAZEEL010000078.1, read on the forward strand.
GTAAATCGCGGGGCGTTACCTGCAGCAGGCGGTCATTCGGAATAGCAATTAATGTGTCTGTGGCTTGGCGCAGAACATTTAACCCGGTGCGGGCATTTTTCTGGCGGGTGCCTGCTTCAAATCCAAATGGCAGGCTTACAACTGCAACCGTTACGATACCCAGTTTTTTTGCAATATCGGCGGCTACTGAGATGGCCCCGGTTCCGGTTCCGCCTCCGAGGCCGGCTGTTAAAAACACCATATCTGAGCCAGCCAGGGCTGCTGTCAGTTCATTGGCGCTTTCTTCTGCTGCAAGTTTTCCGATTTGTGGATCTCCTCCGGCCCCCTGGCCCCGGGTGACCTTTGGCCCCAGAAGGATTTTTTGCGGGGCCAGACAGGTTTTTAAGACCTGCAAATCAGTATTGGCACAGATAAAGTCGACTCCTTTGATGCCCAGCTCAATCATGCGATTGACGGTATTGCATCCGCCGCCGCCCAGACCAAGAACTTTCAATGTGGTTGGCCGCACTGGACTGGTCTCCTTTTTTTCCTGATAAGCATTTTGCCGGTTATTAAACATATATCACCTCTGCGAAAGAACGGATGCAATAGTTGTGCCATCTCCGCTGATTCGTTCAACCACAGCTCCTTTGAAGCGCATTTTTTCAAGTACTTCTTCTGAAAATTCGCTTTCGTCTCCAATGACTGTGACGTATTCTGCCATCGCTGCTTCAGAGATGGAGAATCCAACGGTTGCCCGATTCTTTTTTACAAATGGGCGGATGGCGTCCAGATAAAAGTCAGAAATTCCCCATTCAAAAGATGGGAGAAGCACATAATGTTGGATGGCATAGGCCTGTTCTGCGCCTGAATCCTGTGTTTTTGGTGTATCTTCAACGCGCTGTTCTCTGGCGGCTGAGAAGGCTTCGTCGGTGGTATCAAAATCCATTGCCGGATCAAAATCAACGTCGGTTTTTAAATCAACTTCATGATTGCCGGGGTATGAGTCTTTTAAGCCGATATCATCATTGGTAAAGCTGCCTTTTTGGTTATGTGCGGGTTGTTTCATGAGCAGCTGACTGACCGTTGCAGAGGGGCTATGGTCGTAAGAATACCAGGCATAGTGCTCGTCTATTCCTGCCTGCGGGTTGGTTAATAGCCAGAAGTTGCAGGCGATAACGTTATTTGGAACCGGGGCAAGCGTGCTCTCCGGATCCTGGGGGTTGGCCGTTGTTTCTCCGGCCAGCAGTTTCCAGATTGCCAGATTGTTATCGGTGACTTCCTGAAGGTTGTCGGGGTTTGTCTCTTCTTTTTCGCCTGAGCAGCGGCCTGCTTCCAGAAGAATGATCGGGCGTGTTTCTCCCAAAACTGATTCTACTGAAGCGTTGACCCAGTCAAAATTACGAAAACCACGCTGATCCTGGACGTCTGTCTCATCCGCATAGGGTTTTGCTTCTTTCCATTGTTGCGGCCCATGGGCGCCCCAATTAAGATGATGGCTGCGGGTGTGGGCATAGACTGCCAGCATCATGTTTTGCAGTAATTCTTCCTGCCGGCGGTTTCTCAACCCCTGCAGGCTGGATTGCAGAAAAGTCGTATCCCAATAGTCGCCTCCCGGTTCCAATGCCGGAAAGACAGGGATAAGCGATTTTACCAATGCGAGAGAAGCCAGTGGGATAAAGCGGTCAAGGAATCTCTCAACCAGATCCTGGCGTGCCCACCCTGAAGATGGCCATGCCGTGCGGTTGTTGGGGCGATCAAAGAGAATCAGGTGTTTGATGCCCCAGTGTGCGTAGGCTTCCCAAACCGGGCTGATGTCGGCTGGCCTGGGCGGATCTCCCAATGAATAGTTTAATCTGAGAATTGGTTGGATATTTTCTGCTACCAGCCCTTCAATAAAATACTCGGGAACAGCCCAGTCAGGCGGGGCTTCCAAAACCAGCCAGTTGATTTTCAGATCTTTAAGATGCGGAAGCCAGGTATCCAGATCTTTTTGCCGATAATGATGGATATCGGGAATGTAATGAATACCCGCCTGCCTGGTTTTTATGGATGATTCTCTGTAACTCTTCATGCTTACCTCGCTGTGAGTTTCCAAAATACAACTATCCATATCTGTTACAAGATATGTGCCAAAATACTGAAGCGGGTGATTGGTTTGTCTCTGCTATAATCGTTTTATGATTTTGATTACCGGCGGTACGGGATTCATTGGCAATGCTTTAATCCAGCAACTGGTTTCTCTGGGCGAGTCGGTTCGAATATTGATTCGCCCCAATAAAAAAAGCCCTCATTTACCAAAGAATACTTTTGTGGATGTAGTCATCTGCGGTCTGGATGATGAACGCGGGCTGCGGGCTGCACTGAAGGGTGTACATTCTGTGTTTCATCTGGCGGGGAGTGAGCGGCAGGGCTCACGGGGGAATCTGGAAGAAGTGGAAGTTCAGGGGTCAAAAAACATTGCTGAAGCCGCCAAACAGGCCGGCGTTGAGCGGCTGATTTATCTCAGTCATCTGGGGGCAGACCGGGCTTCCGCATACCCGGTCTTAAAAGCCAAGGCATTGGCGGAAGGTTTTATTCAGATGAGCGGGATTCCGTATACTATTCTTCGTTCTTCGGTTATTTTTGGAGAGGGCGATCAATTTACGACTTCGCTGGCTGGAATGCTGCGCATATCACCTGGATTGTTCCTTGTTCCGGGTGATGGCGAAAATCTTCTGCAGCCGCTCTGGGTTCAGGATGCGGTTATGTGTCTTTCTCTGTGTTTGGAAAACCCTGACATGGCCGGAAAAACGATCCAGATTGGCGGGCCGGAATACTTCACCTTTCGGCAGATTTTGACTATACTATCGGAGAAGGCTGGCATTCACCGGTATTTAATCAGTGTAAACCCGGCTGTTTTGCGGCCAGTCTCTCTCTTTTTTGAACAAAGTGGACGATCCTTGCTGCCGATTTCTTTTCACTGGTTAGACTACCTTGCTACAGATCGAATCTGCCCGACAGAATCTGTTCCGCGGCAGTTTGGGTTGCTTCCTTCCCGGTTTACCCAGCGTTTAGACTATATTTATCCTATCTCTTTCAGAAAACAGCGGTAATCCTTATGAATAAATCGTTTTGTATCCATGGCCATTTTTATCAACCCCCGCGTGATGATCCTTTTACCGGTGTTATTCCTGAAGAAATCGGCGCAGCTCCTTTTCATGACTGGAATGCAAAAATCAATTCTGAGTGTTATCAGCCCAATGCCAGGTTGGGGAATTTTGAAAAAATCAGTTTTGATATCGGGCCGACATTGGTGCACTGGCTGCGTGAAAATGACAAGGCTACTTTGGTCAGGATTATTGAACAGGACCATCAGAATTTAAAAAAATATGGGCTGGGGAATGCAATGGCCCAGGCTTATTCTCACAGCATCCTGCCCCTGGGATCCAGAGAGGATAAGATTACCCAAATTCGCTGGGGCATTGCCGATTATATTCATACGTTTTCTCATAAACCTGCCGGAATGTGGCTGCCGGAAACCGCAGTCGATCTGGAGACTCTCGAAATCATGGCCATGCACCAGATTGAGTTCACTATTCTGGCGCCGTGGCAGGCGGTGACCCTCCCTGCTGATGGAGCCGGGGCTTATTGGGTGAAACTGCCCCATGATCGTAAAATCGCAGTTTTCTTTTATGATCGTCCTTTATCAGACGACGTCAGTTTTTACCCTGAAAAAACCTGTAATGCTGATCAGTTTGTTGCCACACAATTGAAACCCCGCTTTAATGTGGTGGATGGAAAGCCGCAGGGCAGGAAATATCTCCTGCTGGCATCCGATGGTGAAGCCTATGGGCATCATCACAAATTCCGTGATCATTTCCTTTCGCAACTGGTGGATGGAGCCAGCGCCAGTCAGCATATTCATTGTACCTTTCCGGCTTTGTGGTTAAAAACCTTTCCTCCTGAGTCTTATATTGAAATTAAAGATAATACCTCCTGGAGCTGTCATCATGGGGTAGAACGCTGGAGCGGCTGCTGTGAATGTACTCCTCACCCGGAGTGGAAGAAACCATTCAGAATGGCGATGAACAGGATTGGCGATGCCATTAATGAAGTTTTCCTCTCTGTTCTTTCACCGTATTTTAAAGACCCCTGGGAATTGCGGCATAAATATGTTGAGGTTCTTTGCCGTAAAATGACGGTTGAAGCATTAATCGCTTCTCAAAACACTATTGCGCCACTCAGCCCGGAGATGGTCCAAAAAATCGGTCTTTTGTTGCGGGCGCAATATGAACGTCAGCGGATGTTTACATCCTGCGGCTGGTTTTTTGATGATTTTGACCGAATCGAACCAAAAAACAATGTTGCCTATGCTGCCAGCGCGGTCTGTCTGGTGCAGCTTGCTACGGGCGATGATTTAAGCGCACTGGCCCGTTCGGTGTTATCAGAGGTGATCAGCCCGACAACCGGTGTAACCGGCGCTCAGGTGTTTGAACAGACTTTTGAAACCGCAAAAGTTGAAATTAAGAATGGGTTGATTCGTTTTTAATCTTTCATGCCGTCTGTCAGAGTCTGAGAAATCATCAGGAGTTTCAGCGTTTGTTCATATTGGCAGGTTACAGAAGAATTCTGGTTTGAAAAGACCTTCAGGGCAGAAATCCATAGAAACCAGGCCATCAGTGCGAGGCGACTGTTCCGGGTGTTCTCGGCCCCGGCAGGCTCATTCCCGTAAAAATCACCAATATGGATGGTGGTTTGTTGGAAGAGTTCGTCTGCCCAATGCTGCAACTGGCTTTCTGAAAGGTTTAATAGATCTTCCGGGTGACTGATCAGGATTTTCAGGAGTGTGATCAGGGATTCAGTCCGGGTGTGGTTTAACCCCATGTTCTGACAGGCCTCCTGAAGGACGGGTTGGAGATTCAGTTCCTGTATCCAGTCGTGCTTTTGTTCTGTGTTCTTATTGAGCTGTTCCAAAAATTGAAGGAACAGCCAGCTCCATTGTATGATGGTATATGCAGAATCGGCTGTCAGCGTAGTTTGCAGAAAGCGGCGCAGATGCAGCCAGGGCTTGTTCCAGGGCTCATCGGTAAGTTCCAGAAGTTTTCCGGATAAAATCCACCGCATCTGTTGTTCGAGCTCTGCCAGAATCATTTCCTGATTCAGGGTTTTGCCGGTTAATCGGGCAGTCTGTTCCAGAACCGCCTGCATTTTCTGCTGCGCTTCGGGGTTAATATGAAGAGAGAAATGCTTTGCTGTGGTGTTTGCTGTCTGGCTGTTCAGAAAATCAAAATAACCGGGGTTGATGAGCTGTCGGAGGGCGTCCTGCAGTGGCCGAAATCGCAGAGAGATTAATGCCTGATTGATGTCAGCCACCCCGGCGCCATTTAACTGCCGGCACAGTTCTTTCAAATGCCGGTGGTCATCATCGGTGCGAACTTCAAAATCCAGCAGCACGATCGTTTGATACCCGTTGAGATGGAAATGCATTCCTGTTTGGATCACTTCATCCAGCGGGGTGATGTGCATTAACCCGCTGGTGTGATTGCGACAAATCAGGAATTGGTTCTGTCCGGGGCAGAGGTTGAGCCCTTCAGCCAGTGTTTTTTGCCGGAAGCCTTCTTCTGAAGGGCGGCTTGTATCTTTGTATTGGGCAGATATATGAACCCTGCCCTGGGTAGACGGGTAGGCGTTATTATATAAAACCAGCGAGGCTTGCCCGTTCACCTGATTGGAGCAGGCAAAAACATTCTGGTTGATACTGTCGGGAGAGGTGAAAAAATCATACATCAGGAAGTTCCTGATTCCTGTAAATTGCGCCCTCCGCCGCAGGAGCGGGAAGATCTCACGCCTGTGCCTTTCCATCAGGTCGGTGTCAACCGGTTCATCTATGTAGGCTTTTCGGTATTCCATGCCGTATTTTTCGGCGTTTCCTTCCAATTGTCCATGACCAAACATGGGCAACCCCGGCAGGGTAGCCAGGAGGGTGCAAATGCCAAAATATTTATCGCCTTTGCCGAATTGCGCGACAGCAGTTTGTTCATCGGGGTTGTTCATGAAGTTGACATAGCGTTTGAAAATCTCCGGAGAGAATTCAAGCGAAGCTTTAAGGATGGAGCGGTATTTTTCGTTATTCTCATCGCGCATCAGGTGCATGAAGGCGCTGTTATAAACCCGGTGCATTCCCAGGGATCGTACAAAATAGTTTTCCATCAGCCAAAAAGCTTCTGCCATCAGGAGGGTGTCAGGGGCTTCGGCGGCAATGCGGTCAACCACTTCTTTCCAAAATTCCACCGGGAACAGGCGGTTAAATTCTTCTTTGCTGATTCCATGTTCGGCGCGGGTAGGGATATCGCCGCCGCTGCCTGGTTTGGGGTACCACAGTCGCTGGTAATGTTCTTTGGTCAGTGTCATTGCGGCGTCAAAGCGGATTACCGGAGATAATCGGGCTACTTTTAAAATGGTTTGAATGACCTGTTCGCGTACCTCGGGGATGAGGTAATTCAACTGGGCCGTATCATTCCAGGGCATGCTGGTTCCGTCATTGCCATGATAAATATAGCGGGTATCGCCGGTGCGAAAATCTTCCCGTTTGAAAACAACGGCTGCATCTGAGCGGGTGAAGTAATGGTCTTCAATGTACACCCCAATATGGTCGTTCCCCGACAGGTTGGGGCCCTGAAACGTGTAGTTGGGGTAAGGGCTGTAAGGCAGGCTGATAAACCAGTCCGGGCGTTCCATGACCCAGGGAGAATCAATGCCCATGTGGTTGGGCACCAGATCGCTGGCCATGCGAATGCCGCGCTGGAAAGCGCGGGCTTTTAAAGTCTGATAAGCCGGTTCGCCTCCCAGATCCGGGGCGATTACATAATCGTACAGTGAATATGCCGAGGCCAGGGCTTCGGGGTTGCCGCAGATTTGTTTGATTCGGGCAGAAGCCTGGCTGCGCTGCCAGAGCCCGATCAGCCACAGCCCGGTAAACCCCCAGGATGCCAGGTTGTCAAGTTCCTGATCGGGGATCTGATCCAGATGGGTGATGGGCTGCCGGTATTTTTTGCTTAATTGATCGAGCCAGACAAAAGCATTTTTGGCCATTAAAACCAGGTTATCCATCCAGTTTTCATCGCGGCTGAAGTTTTCGGCTGCTGAAGAATCAAAGTACGGAATGTTGAAGTCAGGCACAGCCGGCGGCCCGCTGAAGGAGAACAGCCGCTTTTCTTCTTGCAGCGTGTCGAGTGAGGAAAGTAAGAGGTTAAAGAGGGATGGAATAATGAGATTCCAATGCTTCAGTACATATTCCAGTTGACCGCGCAATGAATGGGGTGATGCTTTGGCAGGCGCCAGAAGCATTTCCAGCAAGGTCTGGTGCGTACTTTCTGTTTTTGGCTGCTGGCCTAAAAAGGAAGGGATGGCATGATCAATTATTCTGGCAGGCTGTGTGGCCTGAAAGTCAGGATCATGAAAAAAGGCCGGAAAAGTTTCCAGCATGGCAGGGTTTTGCTGGATGACCCAGAGAATAAGAATTTCTTCTGTCAGTTTCTGGCGTTGGGTAACCCCTCCTTTTTGCTGCCGCAGGAAGTCGTGATGCGATATCTGCTCAAGATAAATTTTCAGAGGGGGGTAATGATCCAGAAAAGAATGGATGTATTGCTCGAGGTTTTCTTCCCCGATGCCTGAAATCCAATGGTTCCATTGCTTATGCAGCAAATCGGTGTCAAAGTTGTCGAGGTACCACCGGAAAAGGGCATGGTAAACCTCAATCAGCACGGCCATGGCATTCACTTCTCCCGAAGTGACATCCGGCTGAGTTTTTCCGCTTTGATGATGTTTATGATTGATCTGAAAAGCAAATTTGCGAACGGCCAGCATGGAAGAAAAAATATGTTCTCCCTCTCCGGCAAAAAAAGCGGGATCGAATTGATAGAAATCACGCGCAATACGGGTAATATAAAAGTCCATACCAGGCTCCTGCACGGTCCTGAAGACCGATACATCTATTGTACATTGACTTTTATGAAACGGTCTGTTTTTGCAAAATTCAGGGCAATGGCATTTGAATTTATGTTGAGGCTGAGGTGATGTTTTTCTGTGCGTTGATTGATG
>CAZEEL010000079.1:0-9278 GCA_964511135.1 uncultured Leptolinea sp.
TCCGGCTCTTCGATGATAATACGACCTCCTGGCTGAATCACACGCCAGAGTTCATTAACCGTTTGCTGATGGTTGCAAACATGATGGAAAGCATCTACCATTATAATGCGGGCAAAGGACTCATCTGGAAATGGAAGCCTTTCGGTAAGTGAACACACCGGGGTCAATCCGGTTTTTTGTTGAGCCTTTATCAGCATCTTGCGTGAGAAGTCAACCACAACAACAGGATTGGCCTTACCAATCATGAATTGGGCTACACGTCCGGTACCGCCGCCGGCATCCAATAAAGCGCCTGAGACAGGCAGGTCTGTCAATGCCCCAAGTTCCTGCGGGTTCCTGGGTCGTATAAACCTTTCGTAGTAAGGTGCAAAGAAATCAAAATGGTCAAACAAACGCATACGACCTCAGTTATGTAGAAAACAAATCATGTCTTTAAAGCGCATCAGGTAAATTGGATTCTGTTTACCCGGAAATGACAAGGGAGAGATTTTGCCAAGCAGGTAAATTATAGCAGTAAAAATTCAAATCATAGCTATCGGCATCATGGCTGCCGCATAACCGTTTACGATTTTTACGAAAAAAGGAACCATGAGTGATTTTTGATTTATATCGAAAGGGGCTTGTGTGTGCAGGATTAAAGCGACGGATAATGTATAATGGAGACCTGACTATTAATCCAGATCGTGTTTGTATTTATTTTCAGATCATATAATGAAGGGCACCAATGAAACCAAAATATTCCATTATTGCTCCCGTGTATAACGAAAAAGACTGTCTGTCTGCTTTACTGCAACGGGTCAGTGAAGTGATGAATTCCACAGAAGAAACCTGGGAATTGGTGATTGTGGATGATGGCAGTCAGGATGGCTCAACCGAAATTATCCGGCAAATGGCGAAGGATGATTCGCGCGTGCGTGCGGTGATTTTTGCCAGGAATTTTGGACACCAGATCGCGGTGACTGCCGGATTGCAGTATTCAAGAGGGCAGGCTATGGTGATTATTGATGCAGATCTGCAGGACCCGCCGGAAGTGATTCTGGAACTGATTGGCCGATGGAAAGAAGGCTATCAGGTAGTCTATGCGGTGCGGGAAGATCGTGAAGGTGAAACCTGGTTTAAGAAAACGACGGCTTCTCTTTTCTATCGAATGATTGCTAAAATTACCGATGTTAAAATTCCCCTGGATACGGGTGATTTTCGCCTTATGGATCGTAAGGTTGTGGACGTCATGAATGCCATGCCTGAGCGTCATCGGTTTTTGCGTGGAATGTCAAGCTGGGTAGGATTTAAACAAACAGGTGTGAAGTATCATCGCGCTGCCCGTCTGGCCGGTGAAACGAAATATCCTTTAAAGAAAATGCTTAAGTTGGCTTTGAATGCCGTGACCGGGTTTTCTTATTTTCCATTGCAATTGGCGACATATATGGGTTTTCTGTTTGCCGGATTAAGTATTATTGCAATTCCGGTTGTGATCATCATGCGGTTGGTGGGGACTCAATCGTTTTCAGGGCAGGCGACAACCCTGATTGCTGTTTTGCTGTTGGGCGGAATTCAACTGATCTGTGTCGGTATTCTGGGAGAATATCTTGGCCGGGTTTATGATGAAGTCAGGGGGCGGCCCTTATTTATCGTAAGTGAAGCTCCGGATTTGGATCCGTCATAGAGTTTCAGAATGGATTTGTTGTATGGCTATTATCGATCTGACTATTGATCAGGAACGTCAGAAACGTGCAATTCAAAAAGCAAAAGAACAGAATGTTATCCTTCCGACTTTTGCGCAAATGGAAAATCCGCAATTAATTCCGGCATTTATTAAGAACGAACTCAAAAGTATTGGTCTTTGGGATGCCCATCCGCGCAATCTTTTTCGAATTACCTGGCATAATGAACCGGTCGATTCAGGCGGGTGTTTTGGCAGCGTGAATTATCTGGAATTGCCTTCTGCTTTAACCGGAACAGATGCCCGAATTATTGCTTTGGTCGGGAAGTGGTTTCCAACCGGTGCGCATAAAGTAGGGGCGGCGTATGCCTGTCTTGTTCCCCGTTTGATTACCGGTCAGTTTGATCCTTCGGCCCAAAAAACAGTCTGGCCTTCTACCGGTAATTTCTGCCGCGGAGGCGCCTTTGATGCGGCTGTGTTGGGTTGCGATTCGGTTGGCATTCTCCCGGACGGGATGAGCCAGGAAAGATTCGACTGGCTGGAATCTGTGGGGAGTGAAATCATCCGGATTTCGGGACGCGGATCCATGTTGAAAGAAATTTCTGACAAATGTAAAGAACTGAGCGCATCCGGTCAAAATATCGTGATTTTCAATCAGTTTGAAGAATTTGGTAATTATCAGTGGCATTATGAAATTACGGGTCATGCGATTGAAGAAACGCTGCGGGAAGTTCTGGGGCCGAACGATTCATTTCGCGGCATCGTGCTGGCTACCGGCTCTGCCGGAACGATCGCCTGCGGAGATTATTTAAAGCAGATCTTCCCTGCCAGCATGATTATTGCCTGTGAAGCTTTGCAAAGCCCAACTCTGCTGCAAAATGGGTTTGGCAGTCACCGTATCGAGGGTATTGGAGATAATCAAATTCCCTGGATTCACAATGTCAGAAATACCGATGTTATTACTGCAGTCGATGACCGGAATGTTGTAAACGTGGTGCGTTTATTTAATGAACCGGAGGGCAGAAAGTATCTGGCGGAAAAAGGCATTGATGAAAATTTTATTTCGAAACTTGGTCTGATAGGGTTTTCCGGGATAGCGAATATGCTTTCTGCCATTAAAACTGCCGGATATTTTGAGATGGGAAAAAATGATGTTCTGGTTATGGTCTTGACGGATTCTATGGATTTATATGGCACCCGTCTGAACGAATACAGAGAAAAGTATGGTCTTTTTACGGCATCTGATGCAGCAAGGGTGTTTGCCGCTGATTTAATGGGAATAAAAACCGACTCCATGATTGAACTGACGTATCCGGAACGCCGGCGGGTGCACAACCTGAAGTACTATACCTGGGTTGAGCAGCACGGAAAGAGTCATCAGGAGCTTTTGGATCAGTGGTATGATGCCGATTATTGGAAGGGGTTTCAAAAACAGATTCCGGAAATAGATGCACTGATTGATGAATTTAATGCCAGAGTTGGGTTGATTAAGAAATATACCAGGTGATTAAACCATCCGCAGGAAGCTTTCCGGTTTTTTTGGAAAGCTTCTTGATCTTTAAACTGCTTTGACTTCCTCATGGTAAACTTTAACATATGCAGGGATCTCTTTCTCCTCAGGATTTGGTTCTCATCGCAGTCATGCCGCGATTGCGTGATTTGGAAATTGCCAGGGTGTTGGGCTGGTATCGTATTCCTTTGCGTTATGCTCCAAAAGTTGTGCGTGTAGATATTCTGGCTTTTTATGAGCCGGCTTCTTTGGGGGCCAAAGGCGGAGGATGCATCCGATATTATGCTCCGGTACAGGGTGTTGAATTAACTACCCGTGAAGAATTGTTTAACGATGAGAGAGATCATCCCAGAGCAAAAGAGGAATACTACAAGCTTCAAATCGGTTCCCTGCTGGAGCGGGAGCCGGCTGTTTCTGTGGGAAGTTATAAACGGTTGACCTTTTTGTATACTACCGGAGCGTTATTTAATCAGGCCGTGTCGATTAAAGATCTGGTTGTGCAGAATGAGGAGCGCCAAATCCTTTGGCGGTCATTGCGTGAGCGGGCAGCCGAAGATCAGGCATATGGCCATTCTGATGCTGCTGCGGTTGGCATGGATGTGGATTGGATACAGTTTTTCCAGTTGGAATCCTTTATTCATAATCCTCAGGTGTCTGGTACCATAAATGAAGAAAATCGTTAAGGAAAGCATGAATACTCTGCTTTTTTTCATGCAATTCTTGAATGGTTATTCTGTTGGAAGTAACTTTGACTATAACATTTCTGCAAAGATACCTGAAAGACAAATGGGTGTTCATGATACCAATGGATTGCGAAAAACGGATGCGCGTCATTCTTCCTCAAAAAGTCATCTGGAGGATCATTCATAAATGATATTGCTGCTTCCGGTACTTATTCTGGTTTTTGCGGGTATCCTGATATTGGGGATGCAGCAATTCAAACGCAGCCTGGGTTATATCTGGCTGGCGGCCGTTATAGCGCCGCTGGTTTGCTGGATTATTCTCTTTAGTATTAATTGGAATACGATTGCCCCGGTGTCTTATCCATTTTTAAAACCGCTCCCTGAATATGATTTTTCAGTGCGTTTTCAAATTGAACCATGTTCCTGGCCTTTTGCTTTTAGTTTGGCCGGCCTTCTGTCGGGCGTATTCATGACAGAGGTAGTGCGGTTTGGGCAGAAATCCAATCCATTAACCTGGGCTGCCAGTCTGTTTATTACTGCGGCCGGCATGTTATCGGTTATGTCGGCTACTCCACTGGCTTTTGTTTTAACCTGGACACTGGTTGATTTTTCTGAATGGGTTGGTTTAATGACGCTGGAATCGCGGAACGCTTTGTCATTGCGTTCCATTCTTGCTTTTGCTGCCCGTTTTCTGGGCACCTTTATGGTTGTGGCTGCAATTATCCTGGCAAAGCAGCATGGCTATAGTTTGCAGTTTGATAATATGCTTCCTCCTGAGAGTGTTCTTATGCTGTTTGCTGTTGGATTACGGGTGGGCGTGATTCCGCTGCATCTTCCCTTCTTATCTGAACCGATTCTGCGGCGGGGGTTTGGAACTTTAATTCGGCTGGTTCCGCCTGCTACCAGCCTGGTTGTTTTAACCCGTTTGCCGGCAACGGTAGTGCCGCCTCATACTGCGGTGATTGTAATGGTGTTGATTACTCTTTCGGCTGGCTTTGGCGTGGTAAATTGGCTTAAAAGCCAGGATGATATTGAAGGCCGCCCTTATTGGATGATTGCGCTTTCAGGTTTGGCGATTACGTCCAGTGTTCGAGGGTTTCCTCAGGCAGCGGGCGCCTGGGGAGTATCCATGATCCTTATGGGCGGTTTAATATTCCTGTTTAATGAAAGAAGAAGTTGGCTGGCTTATATTCCATATTTTGCTTTTCTCGGTTTTACTGCTTTGCCTTTTACTCCGCTGGCTGCAGGGTTATCGGGGTTGACTGTCTTTCCTTTTAATTTCCCGGATATTCTGTTTATCCTGATCTTTGCCGTCCTGCTGGCGGGAACTCTTTTAAAAATCATGCGCAAAGCCGAAGTACCTGATCTTGAGCGTTGGATGTATGTGTTGTATGGTGCAGGATTAATGATCATTGTTATTACCTATTGGATGGTTGGTTTCTTCAGTTCAACATTTGTTAATAACCTGAGCCTGTGGTGGGTGTCACTTATCGCGATCATTTTGGCTGCAGGGATTGTCCTGTTATTCAGGTTATGGGAACGCTTAGGGGTGAATCATTTTTTGATCAGGAGCCCCTGGGTGAAAGGGATTGGAAAAATTTCAGGGGCGTTGTCTCGTTTTGCCAGTTTTGACTGGCTTTACCGCCTGGCAGGTTGGTTATCAGGAATTCTGCACCGTGTGATGGCCTTTTTTTTGCGGGTTTTGGAAGGAGAAGGCGGTGTATTGTGGGCATTCCTGTTAGTATTGCTCCTGGCTGCTTTTGCTGCAACCCGAAAGGTAAGTCATGTTCCCTGAGTATTCCTATATTGCCATTATCTTTATTCTGCTCAGTACGGTCAGCCTTTTCGTTTTACCAAAACTGCGCTGGGTACTGGCAGCATTGGCGATTCAATATTTCTTTGCTTTCTGGCTTACTGCTGCGGTAATGCCGTTGGGTTTGGCATTGATTAAGCTGGTGGTTGGTTTAATGATTGTGGCATTGTTTGTCTCTGTTTTACCGCTGGCTGAGAAGCATTGGAACCCTGAAGTGTTTGGCTCGGGAGTCTTATTGAAAACAGGGGTTACGATTATTGTGTGGATTGCCCTTTTGGTAACGATGCCAAAAGCTCAGGCATGGTTTCCTCTGCCTTTAAGTATTTTAACCGGCGCCATGCTTTTAATCGCAGGCGGTATGCTTCAGGTTGGGTTGAATAATCATATCGTACGGGTTTGTTTTGGATTATTGACGTTTCTCAGCGGGTTTGAAATGATTTATGGCGCTATCGAGCCTTCTGTTCTGGTGACTGCTTTATTCGCTGTCATTAATACCGGTATAGGATTAGTTGGTTTTACTCTGACTTTACGTCAGGAGGAAGAGGTTGTTCTGTTTCCATGAGTGCATCATTCGTTTGGATTGTTTTTCCAGTCATGAGCGGAATTGTTCTGTGGTTCTTTCGTCAATATCACAGGCGTTTGGTTATTTCAGGCTGTGTTATTTGCCTGGTGTTATTTTTAATGACGGTCAGTCTTCCTTTTTATGATGTGAAACAACATGGGTCAAAAGGTCTTTATATTTTGAGCACCACTGCTTTTTTAGGGCGGCAGTTTATTTTAGGCGAAACTGTGAAACCCATCCTGGCGATGGTTTATGCGCTGGCCTGTTTGTGGTTGTCTGGTTTGTTTTTAATGCCTGAATTAAGTCGGATGGCGCCGTATATTCTGGTATTTACCGGCTTGATGGTCGCTACCGTTGCCGTTCAGCCTTTTCTTTTCGCAGCTTTAATTCTTGAAATTGCAGTATTGATTTCGATCCCTTTATTTGTTTCTACCAGCAGAGATGTTGGAAAAGGTTTGCTGCGGTATCTTGTTTTTCTGACGCTGGCATTTTCTTTAATTTTGCTGGCTGGATGGGCTGCAAATTTAACAGAAGCCAGCCCGGCAAATCTTATTTATTCTCAGCGGGCGGCTCTTTTCCTGGCGGTTGGTTTTGCAATTTTGCTGGCTGTATTTCCTTTTTTTACCTGGTTAACCATGCTTTTTGATGAAACGGATATCTATGCATCAGGTTTTGTTCTCACGCTGCTTTCATTTATCGTTCTTTGGATGGGAATCAGTTTTTTGGATAAATTTGGCTGGCTGAGAACGATTGAGATTTTGCCGTTTATGCTACGTCTGACAGGCGGCATGATGGTGTTTATTGGGGGCATATTGTCAGGGTTTGAGCGGCGATTGAAGCGGATAACTGCATATATTACGCTCATGCAAAACGGCTATGCTCTGATAGCCGTCAGTTTAATAGGGTCTTCTCCGATTGAGGTTTTTGCCAATCTTTTGACCCCCAGATTAATCATGATGTTTTTTTTGTGTAATGCAATCCGTTATTTGGAAAGACAGGGCCATCTGGATACCCCCAGTCTTTTTGAAACTCCTTTTACGGTTGCCATTATTCTGGCGTCTGTTTTTTCTTTCGCAGGATTGCCAACCATGGCAAACTTTCCCTCGTTATTGCTGGTGATTTTTGGGTTGGCGGGTCACAGCAATGTAATCCTGGTGTTGGCAGGTTGCGGCATTTTAGGCTTGTTAACTGCCGGAATTCAGCTTACGGTTCGCAGTCTGAGCGCCAATCAGCAAAAATCTGAGCATACGGAAAGCAGATTTGCAAAAATAATGTATGGTTTCGGAATGATACTCTGTTTTCTGATGGGATTATTCCCGGGTAAAATAGCTGGTATCAGTATGGCTTTTAATACTGTATTTCATAACTGGCATTAATAAAAAAGAGGAATTATGGATTTTCAGCAAGTGGCCAAACGTCTGGAATGGTTGGATGAAGAACGCAGAAAAGATAAAAATACTATTGCGGCTTTAGAAGAACGCATCAGCTTTCTGGAAAGTACAAATACACAGCAATTACAGCATATCAATGAGCTTCTGTCAGATGTGTCACGCCTGCAGGCCATTGGCGGTAAGTTAAGAGAGTATGATTCTGCGATGTCTCAGATTCGTATTGATTTTTCCGGTTCTGTGGATAGTATTGAAAAACAAAGAGCTGAAAGGGAGCGAGATTCTGATCGTATTCGGCAGGAAGATATAGAGCAGGTTCAAAAGCTTGCTCAGGAGAATCGGATACTGCATGAAAAAACGGATGATTTAAAAAAAGATTCTCTTTTTAGAAAGGAAGAGTTCATTACTTTGTCCAGAAGTATTGAAGAGATAAAAAAATCTGTTGAAGACAGTATTCGCCAGGGAGATGAATTTCGCCGGTTACAAAACCTGCTGGAAGACCGAAGACGGACAGAGAGCAAAAGAATGGCTGATATGCAGGGTGAGTTGTCTGCTTTGCGGAAGCGAACTGAGGAACAGCGCGGTAAACAGGATATTTATAGTGAAACTCTGCGAAAAACGGATCAAAAAATCACCGAAATGGTGAATGCTGAATCTGAACGGCGTCAATTACAAAATGCATTTATCGAAAAAACAAATATTGCAAATATTGAACGTGACCGATTGTGGAAAGACTGGCAGACCCGTTTTGAAGACATTGATCGAAAATCGGCTTTGGTGGATACTCAGATTCAGGCTTTGGATGCGACATTCAGAATGGTCAAGCGTTCACAGGAATCATTGGATGAAGTAACCCAGAAATTTGAACGGCGAATCAATGAGATCACTGAAATGCAACGACTGGGTGAAGAACGATTCAGGAACGAATGGGCAGGTTTTAAAGCTGATGATCAAAAACGCTGGGCCAATATTACTTTAAATCTGGATGAAGCACAGCGTGAATCGGCCCGGCAATTGCAAAAAACTTCAGAACGCCTCTCATTGATCGACGATTCTGTTAAAGATATTCAATACCAGCTCGCACAGATGATGGAAAGTGAAAATAAGCGGCTGGTGGCTTTATATAATATTATTCATCAGTGGATGAGCAATGAAGATACGAACTAGCGGCCGTTTTGGGTATTGCGGCTCTGTTGGATCATGGCAAATCTTCTCCTGTAAAGGGGTTATTGGCCTGGGCCCGGGTTAATTGAAAGAAGCGCATGAGCGGAAAACGATCATTGATCTGAGATTTGCCTGGTTTAAATTGTTGAACCGGCCCGGATGTTGGTATGGTTGATGTTTCCGGTCACTGTGATTTTGTCAAAATCGGTGCCGGCTTTTCTGGAATATCCGGATGCAAAGGGAGGTTAACGCAGTGACAGGGCAGGGGGTTGAAAGAGAAGCGAAGAAACAAAACCTCTTTTTTGGAATACCGGCGATGATGCGGCGATTGTAACAGCGAAAAGCCCTCTTTTTTTGAAAAGGGGGCTTTTGCCATGAGGGGCTGTTATTTTTTATGTTATTTTAAAATAGATTATTATGATATGCGTTATACTGCATCCGCATTTTTTCCAAGATTTGTTACATAGCGAATATTTTTTTCAACCGATCCCAGATCTG
>CAZEEL010000080.1:0-4563 GCA_964511135.1 uncultured Leptolinea sp.
GCAGGCAGTGATGTATGGAAAGACTCTGATTATTCAAAGGCTCTCCTGAAAGATATGGCAATCAAAGTTGATACTGCCAAATACAAAAAAGACGGTCCTTATGTTATTGCTGCCTCCAATCAGGATACCAGCAATGGCTGGGGTCTGACCTACAATGTCACGGTCAATGCCTATGGTAAAGACCTGCTGGATAAAGGCGTTCTGTCGAAGCCTTTGATTGCTGCAGTGACCAATGACCCCAATCAGCAGATCAGCGACATCGAAAACTTCATTTCACAGAAACCTGACGCGATTGTGGTTCAGCCTTTGAGCCGCTCTGCCAGCCCTGCAGTTTTGAAACAGGCTGTTGATGCAGGCATTGTTGTCGTTTTGTGCGACAATGGCGTTGAAGGCGAAGATTTCACTACCCGCGTTGGTACCAACTTCTGGAAAGCCGGTTACAAATCCGGTGAAGGTTTGGCCAAACTGATGGGCGGCAAAGGTAATGTTGTGGTCTTCCATGGCGCTGCCGGCGCTGATTCTACCGAGACCTGGGGCGCTTCCGCTTTACAGGCTCTGGCTGAGTACCCTGACATCAAGATTATCCACACCGAGTACGCTCAGTGGAACATCGCAACTGCCAAACAGAAAATGGAAGCGATCATGGCCAGCGGCGAACAAATCGATGGTATCTGGGCTGGCGGCGGTGAAATGGCTTTGGGCTCTGCTCTGGCATTCAAAGACGCCAATAAAGAAGCTCCTGTCTTCGGTATGGTTAATGTTCCCAATGGTTTCCTGCGTTTAGCCAAGGAATATAACTATAAATTCGTTGGGTCTCCTGATCCACCATCCATGTCCAAATATTGTCTGCAGACCGCAGTTGATATTTTACAGGGTAAAGAAGTTACCAAATTCATCCAGATTTATGATCTGATGGACGGTTCTGATACCTATGATGCAACCGGCGTGAAATGGTACGCTCCCGAATTAAATGACGATTTCATTCCTCCGGTAACGGTTGATGTGAAATACTACATTGACGGTGGTTTTGGCCGCAAATAAGCGTCTGAACCGGCTGGAGAAATCCAGTAAGTGAAATAAAACTCTGCCTGTCGGAGTCATTCCGGCAGGCAGAGTTCTGAAATAAAACCTGAATGACTGGTTGTTTGAACTTTAAAAACGAATCAAAAGTATTTTTGTGCACAGGGTCAATCTGTTGCTGGCCTGCCTGCTTCCTGCATTTTCTTTCCGGATTTTATCGAATTTAATAACAGGACTTTTTGTCCGGTTAAGCCGCATGGGGTGTTATCTGCAGGAGTTTTTGATTCTTTTTTAAAGTTTTAACAGGCACTGTACTTATGCCGGTAATTTATCGAAATGATGCAGAAAGGGATTAATAAATATGGAAAATACGAACTCAGCATCCGAAGAAAAAACGCCCATCCTGATTCTTAATGATATTTACAAGTCTTTTGGCGGTATTCATGCCCTGTCCGGCGTTTCTTTTAATCTGAGAGCAGGCGAAATTCATGCTCTGGTTGGAGAAAATGGCGCCGGAAAGTCGACCCTGATTAAAGTAATTACCGGGGCTTATGGCGCTGACCGTGGGTCCATCCAGCTGGGAAATGATGTGTACGACAGTTTAACTCCCGAGCAGGCACAGCGTCTGGGGGTTGGGGTCGTGTATCAGGAGTTTAACATCCTTCCCGATATGAGCGTTGCTGAAAATATTTACCTTTCACATCCGCCGCTTACTGCTATCGGGCTGATTGACGTCAAAAAACGGGCCGTCATGGCAAAAGAAGTATTAAACCGTTTGGGGGCAGGCGATGTTATTGATCCCAATCAGTTGGTGCGCAATCTGACGGTTGGCGAACAGCAATTGGTTGAGATTGCCAAAGCGCTTTCACTGGACGCCAAAATTCTGATTATGGATGAACCCTCGGCGGTTTTGCCGAGCCGTGATTTGGATCGTCTTTTTAATGTGATTAAAAAATTACGTGACGAAGGCTGCGGCATCATTTATATTTCACACCGCCTGAATGAAATCTTTGAAATTGGTGATCGGGTGACGGTGATGAAAGATGGAAAGACCATGGGCACCAAGATGATTGAAGATACCAATTCGGATGAACTGGTGCGGATGATGGTGGGCCGTGATTTAACCGATATGTATCCTCCCAAAGATATGGATCTGGGTAAAGTGATTCTGGATGTAAAAGATCTGTGCGTTGAAAATACGGTTTTCGACGTCAATTTTACCGTTCAGGAAAGCGAAATTGTGGGTCTGGCAGGTCTGGGCGGCAGCGGCCGAACGACGGTCTGCCGGGCCATGGTTGGCCTGGCGGATATAAAATCCGGCAGCATTACTTACCTGGGAAAGCCTGCTCCTCATTCTCCGGGAAAGTCGGCTGACGTTGGGCTGGTATTGGTGCCTGAAGACCGCAAGGCCTATGGCCTGGTTTTGAACCAGTCTATGAAATTTAATATTGCGCTTCCGAATCTGATGAAATTCATTAAATATGGAACCCTGAAGGGAAGCGACGAAGCTAAATCGGTGGACGTGATTGTTAAAGAATTGGATATTCGGCCTGCGAATTCTGCAATTATGGCAGAAAATCTGAGCGGCGGAAACCAGCAGAAAATTGTGGTTGGAAAATGGCTGATGACCAACCCGAAACTGGTCATTTTTGATGAGCCGACCCGTGGGGTAGATGTTGGCGCCAAAGCTGAAATTTATCAGCGCATCCGTGACCTGACCCATAAAGGAATGGGCGTTATCATGGCGTCTTCCGAGCTGCCTGAGCTGATTGGGATGTGCGATCGGATTATCGTTTTCCATGAAGGGCGTATCTCCGGCGAACTGCAGCGATCTGAGTTCTCTGAAGAAGCGATCATGCATCTGGCTACGGCCAGTCACCTGTCGCAGGCCGAAAAAGAAGTGGAGGTCTCGCTGTATAAAAAACCGGGGCCTTATAAGATCGCGGTTTTGCAGCAGGACAGTTCTAACGGCTGGGGAAATACCTACAATGTAACCATTCAGGCTTACGGTAAAGAATTGCTGGAAAAAGGAATTCTTTCTGAACCATTGCTTACCTCTTCAACCAATGATGCCGATCAGCAAATTGCTGATTTGCAGCAATTCATCTCTCAGAAGCCGGATGCTATTGTGATCCAGCCGCTGGATCGGCTTGGTTCGCGGGCTGCCATTAAAGAGGCTGTTGATGCAGGAATTCCGGTTGTGTTATGCGCCAATGGCATTGAGGGAGAAGATTTCACCTGTCTGGTGGATATTGATTTTTATGAACAGGGCCGATTAAGCGGCGAGGGATTGGCAAAGCTTCTCAATGGGAAGGGGAATGTCATTCTTATGAATGGCGTGATGGATTCAGAGTCAGCCCAGATGTGGAAAAAGGCGGCTTTGTATGTGTTGGAGAGATATCCCGAGATTAAAATCATCGCTGAAGAAACCATGGAGTGGGATGTTGAAGTGGCTCGAAAGCGGATGCACGAATTAATTGACGAGCATGCTCAGATTGATGGTATCTGGGCCGGAGGCGGAGAACTGGCGCTTGGCGCTATTCAGGCCTATCTGGATATCTGGAAAGAGCCCCCGGCTTTTGCAATGGTCAATATATTAAATGGCTTTTTAAGACTCAATGCGCAGTATAAAACTCATTTTATGGCTGTTCCTGATTCACCCGGGATGGCAAAATATGGCCTGCAAACGGCAGTGGATATTTTACAGGGTAAGCCGGTGAAAAAATTCCGGAATGTACGTGATTTGATGCATTTGCCTGAATTTTTCGATGAAAATTCTGCAAAAGACTATTATGTGCCTGAATTAAATGATGATTTTGTACCGCCAGCCACCGTAGATATTCAATACTATCTTGACGGCGGTTTTGCGCGTGAAGACAAGGAGAATTAATCGATGCAAACTACGATGGATAGCTCTGTTACTGTACGACCCGCTTTTAATAAAAGAAAAAAAGCCTTTTCTTTTATTAAAAACAATGCGCCTGTCATTGTCATTTATGCTATTGTTCTGTTGATTATGTTGATTGCTTCCATTTATTCAGAAACGTTTCGAACGCCCGGCAATCTCATTAACCTGATGCGGCAATCGATCGTGCTTGGATTTCTGGCTATCGGGCAGGCCCTGATTATTTTTACCGGCGGTATGGATATGTCCTGTGATATGGTTGCCCGAACGGTAGGTCTGACGATTGCTACTTTGTTTGCAGCCAGCCAGAGTAACCCGGCTTTAATTGTTCCCTATCTTTTGTTGGGTCTGCTGATCGGGGCCGGGTTGGGCTTTATTAATGGCTTGCTGGTGACAACTACCCATGCCAACCCGTTTATTCTGACCTTTGGTGTTGCCAGTATTCTGCGGGGACTTGATCTTGCTATTTCTTCTGTGCCGATCCGCGGTGTGCCGGTGGAATATACTTCCATTTACAATACCAAAATTGGCATGGTGCCTGTCTGTGTGCTGGGGATGGCGCTGGTCTGGTTTTTAATATACATGTTTTCGACCCGTACCAAATTGGGCCGCGATATTTTTGCGCTGGGCGGTTCAGA
>CAZEEL010000080.1:4663-9243 GCA_964511135.1 uncultured Leptolinea sp.
TATTTATTATCAGCAACTGTTGTTGGGTTTGATTGTCCTGGTTGCGGTTGCTATTTATAAAGGGAGGTCGTAATGAGTACATCAGCAGGAGTTACAAAACAGCGCGGGTTCAGTTTTCGGCCTTCCCCCAAATTTGTGCACGGGGTGGACTTGGCAGGCCAGTGGGCGGCTCCGATTTTAATTGTGGTGGTGTTGATTGTTGCCATGTTTATTGCGCCGGCCTTTTTTCAGCCCATGAACCTGAAAACAGTGGCGATTCAGATTGCGGTGCTGGGCATTGTGGCGGCCGGTGAAACGCTGGTGCTGTTGGTCCATTCGATTGACCTTTCGGTTGGCGCCGTGATGGGTCTGGGAGCGGTCATCGTGGTTCAGACCGTTGCCGGGCTGCCTATCTGGGTTTCTATTATTGAAGCTTTTACGATTGCCATTATCATTGGTCTGGCCAATGGTTTACTGATTACCAAACGAAAAGTTCCGCCTTTTGTGACCACGTTTGGCATGATGTTCTTTATTCAGGGCGCCCGCCTGGCCTATACCAAAGGGCAGGCCAGCGGTATGGTTCCTGCAATTTTGCGGGCTATCAGTATTGAGACTGTATGGATTGTTCCCGCCGCTTTTTTGGTCTGGTTTGCGGTGAATGCAGTTCTCTTTTATATGCTGAAGTTCACGCGATTGGGCCGTTGGATTTATGCGGTTGGCGGCAACCCTTCCGCTTCGCGCTATACCGGTATCCGGGTGGATATGGTGGTCATTATCGCCCATGTGCTGTGTTCTTCGCTGGCTCTGCTGGCGGGGCTGGTGCTCAGCGGGTATATCGGATATGTTGATCTGCGTATTGGAACGGACTACAATATGAACGGCATCGCCGCTACGGTTATTGGCGGCACTACCTTTACCGGCGGGCGCGGTAATCTGGTTGGCACGTTTTTTGGGGTTACGCTGCTGATCATGCTGTTAAATCTGGTTGTTGTGCTGGGTTTGCCGTTTCACTGGCAACTGGTCATGCAGGGTGCGGTTCTGGTGCTGGCTACCGCTTTACAGGGATTCCGTCAGTTCCTGCTTGCACGTTAATCGCCTGGTAAAAAATAAAGGAGGAGCATTGAGCGTACAAATCTTTTTTCAGACCATTGTAAATGGCCTTTTTTCCGGAGGGATTTATTCTCTGGTGGCCATTGGCTTGACTTTGATCTATGGCGTTATGATTATTATGAACTTTGCCCATGGCGAATTTCTGATGTTGGGAATGTATGTCGCCTATTGGGCCTTTACTTTGCTGGGCATTGATCCTTATTTGTCCATTCCGATTGCTGCAGTGATCGTATTTTTGATCGGAGCTTTAATTCAGCGCGGGTTGGTTCAAAAAGTTATTAATTCACAGCCACTTAACCAGATTGTGCTTCTGCTGGGTGTGTCGACTCTCCTGATGGGCCTGGTTCAGTTTTTCTGGACAGCAGAACCCCGTTCCATTCATGTGAGTTATGAAACCGCTGTTATTTCATTATGGGGATTGCGGTTCAGTATTCCCCGCCTGGTGGCTTTCTGCAGCGCTTTTGTGATTGCCGTTGCTTTATATCTGTTTTTACAGCATACCCGTGTCGGAAAAGCAATTCGTGCGGTTTCTCAAAATCGAAATGCTTCCACTTTGATGGGTATCAATGTGCCGGTTATCTATATGCTGACTTTTGGAATTGGCGCGGCGGTTACCGGAATTGCAGGAGTTCTTTTAACGCCGAACTATAAATTAATTCCGACGGTTGGACAATCCTATGGTGTCATTGCGTTTGTGGTTGTTGTGTTGGGTACCATGGGCAATTTTATCGGCGCTTTTTGCGGCGGTTTAATCATTGGCGTTGTTGAAGCTTTTGCCGGGTATATTCTTGGCGGTGATGTGAAAATTATTGCCAGTATGCTGGTCTTTATTTTGATATTGCTTTTCAAACCGGAAGGTTTGTTTGGGAGGAAGAAAGCATGAGTACATTGAATGTTCCCTCCGCACCATCTGTTAAACCGTCGAAACCAAACTGGTGGAGAAGTATTTGGCAGGATTGGGATAAAACCCAAATTGCATTGAGTTTAATCCTTCTTTTGCTCCTTGCATTATTCCCATTTGTTAATAACAATGAGTATTATGTAGGGGCTCTTATTCTGACAACCCTGTATATGTTTATCGGCATTTCCTGGAATATTGTGGCCGGTTTTACAGGGCAAATGTTAATCGCTCATATTTCTTTTGTTGCGATTGGGGCTTATGCTACTGTGGTTCTGTTTGATAAATACATGGTTACGCCCTGGATTGGTATCCTGCTGGCAGGAGTTGTTGCAGGTTTTGTAGGTTGGATCATGGCGCTGATTACGTTGCGTTATGGTCTGAAAGCGGACTACTTTGCCCTTTTTACTATTGCAACGATGACGGCTCTGAAAACGCTCTTCCTGAAGTGGGATTATGTCGGCGGTGCGATTGGTATGGGTCTCAGTCTGGGGAATCCAACCTGGCAGAAAATGATTTTCCGCGCAAAAGAGCCCTATCTGTATATTATTATTATCATGGTTGTGATTGCTTTATTTATTCAATACTGGATTTATCGTTCAAAATTGGGAAAATATTTTATGGCAATCCGTGAAGATGAAAGCGCGGCTGCGGCCCTGGGGGTAAATACCACAAAATTTAAAACGCTTTCGCTTATTATCGGGGCTGCACTGGCTGGAATTGGCGGCGGTTTTTATATGATGTATGTGGGGTATGTTGAACCTCCCCAGGTTTTTAATCTGGGAGCCAATGTAGAAATTGTGCTGACCGGCCCGATTATTGGCGGTCTGGGCAGTCTGGCAGGGCCCGTGTTTGGGGCGATTATTACCAAGCCTCTTGGTCAGCTCCTCAGAGGCGCTATGGCTGGCGGACGGGGTGGGGCTCATCTGATTGTTTATGGCTCTTTCCTGATTTTGGCGATCATGTTTATGCCCCGTGGCATTGTTGGTGTAATGGAATCACTTTATCGAAAAATCATCCGGCGTTCTAACAGCGGGAATCGAGAGGAGGAATAATCATGGCACTTCTTGAAGCTCATGCGATTAGTAAACGTTTTGGCGGATTGCTGGCAGTCAGTGAGTTAAATATAACTGTTGAAAAAGGTCAGATTGTTGCACTGATTGGCCCAAATGGCGCTGGTAAAACAACCGCTTTTAATGTCATTGCCGGGTACTATCGCCCAACATCCGGAAAGGTTACTTTTGACAGTCATAACATCACCGGTTTACGGCCTGATCAAATCTGTAAGATGGGTATTGCCAGAACTTTTCAGATTGTTCGTCCCTTCCAGGGATTATCGGTTCTGGATAATGTGATGGTGGGCGCCTATGCTCGAACGAATAACGATGAAGAAGCCCGCCAGAAATCAATTGAGGTATTAAAATTTATGGAATTAGATCATGTTGCTGATCGGACCGCTGCAGGTTTGCCAATTGCCACCCGCAAAAGGCTGGAAATGGCCCGCGCATTGGCAACAGACCCTAAATTGATGTTGTTGGATGAAGCTATGGCAGGCCTTCGGCCAAAAGAGACCGATGAAGTGATTGCCATGGTTCGCAAAATTGCGGAGCAAGGCATAGGTATTCTTCTTGTGGAGCATGTTATGAAAGTTGTCATGTCATTGGCAGAGCATGTTATCGTTTTGCATCATGGTGAAATGATTGCACAGGGTACACCCATTGAAGTAGTCCATGATCCACAGGTAATTGAAGCCTATTTGGGAGGCACCAATGTTGACGGTAAATAATATTGATGTTTATTATGGAGATGTTCAGGTCCTGCGCGATGTTTCAATGGATGTTCAGGATAAAGAACTTGTTGCAGTGATTGGTGCAAACGGTGCGGGAAAAACCACGCTGATTCGGACGATTTCCGGGCTATTAAAACCGAAAACCGGCGGAATTACGTTTGATGGTAAAACCATTTCGCAGCTTCCAGGTCACAGGATTGTAGCAGAAGGAATTGTCCAGGTACCCGAAGGCCGTCTTTTGTTCCCTGAAATGACGGTTTTTGAGAACCTGCAGATGGGCGCTTACCTGATCCGCAATAATGCGGTGTTTGAAAAGAATCTTAAGATTGTTTTTGATCTGTTTCCGCGTTTGCAGGAACGGCGAAAACAACTGGCCGGCACCCTCTCCGGCGGTGAACAGCAGATGGTGGCTATCGGGCGGGCCTTGATGGCTGAGCCAAAAATGGTTCTCTTTGACGAGCCCTCTCTGGGCTTATCGCCTAAACTGGTTGAGACGATTTTTGATATGGTCTTGCGCATTAATAAAGAACTGGGAATAACCGTTCTGCTGGTTGAACAAAATGTTCAATATTCCTGCCAGATATCCAATCGTGCGTTTGTGATTGAAAACGGGGCGGTTGTTCTCTCAGGAACGGGTGAAGAGATGCTTGAAAATGAGCATGTTCGGGCGGCTTACCTGGGAGTTTAGCTTGCAGCGTCACTGAATGCAAGCGTACATCAGCTTTTCTGATGTCGTGATACACTGCAGAGACTGTCTTTTCGGGCAGTCTCTGTTTTTATTTCAGTTTTTTTCGAATGTTCAGG
>CAZEEL010000081.1:0-9226 GCA_964511135.1 uncultured Leptolinea sp.
GCTGAAAATGTTCAGCTGGGAGCCGGGTACTCCATTGCCATGCGTGATCTGGAAATGCGAGGCGCAGGTGAGTTGTTGGGAAACCGTCAGCACGGTTTTATTGCAAGTGTTGGTTTTCATCTATATACCCGTTTGCTTGCGCAGGCTGTCAGTGAGCAGAGAAAGAGCCAGGGGTTGGACCTGCCGCCGGAAATGCAGAGAGTTGCTCAGCAGAGCTGGGTGATGGTGAATGTCGATCTGCCGATGGAGGTGGGTATTCCGACGGAATATATTCCTGATCAAAATTTACGGCTCAGGCTGTATCGCCGGCTGGCAAATTTAAACACTGAGCATGAATTGCAAACCATGAAAGAAGAATTTGTTGATCGGTTTGGGCCGCTTCCGGCATCTGTAGAAAATTTATGTTATCAGGCTCAGGTTAAAATACTGGCTGAAGAAAAAGGGTTGGCGTCTGTTTTAGGAGAAGCTGACCAGATTGTGTTGCGGTATCCTGTGATTTTACAGGAAGATTCGATCCATAAAGCTTTACCGGGAATTGGGTTCATTGCGCGGGCAGGGAAAAATGCCTATTGGGTTTCGGTCAATAAGCCGAATGAAAACTGGAAGGAACGGCTGATTGCTGCTCTTAATCTGATCCCAAACATAAATGAAGTGTTACAATTTCAAAATCAGAAGGAATAAATCAGGGTTCCATGACGGGAGTCGAAATGAAGAAAAAACGGGTCGTATTATTGGCTGGCTTTTTAATGGTTCTGACGCTTGGCTGCAGTATTGGGAATCAGACTGTAAAAAAAACCGCAGAGCATTCAACGATGGAAGCAGTTCTGCAACAGACGTTGACGGCGGTGGTGCAAACACAGGAAATACAGGCTCTGGAATTAACCAGGGCTGCTGTTTTGGTTGCAGAAACTGCCCGTAGTGCTCAAACGGCTGTTGCCGGCACGCAGGTACCACCTGCCAGTGATGCCCCATCAGGCACGATCAGCGGAAAACTCAGTTTTCCCAGTGATCATATTCCGCCTCTGGAAATTATTGCTTTCAGCTATAAGGATGGAGCGGTCACTTCCGACTGGTACTTAATCGATACTGAATTAAATCAGATGACTTATGAAATGAAAGGCCTTCCTGTGGGCACTTATGTGATTGTTGCATATACAAACGACAGGCGCTTTTCTGCCGGCTATTCGCAGGCTGTGCCATGCGGACTGCGCGCTGATTGTGTGGATCATTCGCTTATACCGGTCACGGTTACTGCCGGAGCAACGATTACAAATATTGATCCGGGTGACTGGTATGCGGGTGAGGGCGCCTTTCCACCCTGTCCTTTTCTGAAATAAATAAAGGCTTAAAGACGAATTGCCGGATTTGAAAGTTTTAAAAAGTGAAAAGCATGCTGTGTTATGGAATTTAAATTAAATGCCCCTTATCAGCCAACGGGTGATCAACCGGCAGCCATTGAAAAACTGGTTGCGGGAGTAAACCAGGGTTACCAGAATCAGGTGCTGTTGGGGGCTACCGGTACCGGAAAAACATTTGCCATGGCCAGCCTTATTCAGGAGCTTCAAAGGCCGGCGTTGATTATGGCTCATAACAAGACCCTGGCAGCTCAGTTGTATGCAGAGTTTAAAGAGTTTTTCCCGGAAAACGCAGTTGAATATTTTGTTTCTTATTATGATTACTATCAGCCTGAAGCGTATGTTCCCCGCCACGATCTTTATATTGAAAAAGATACCGATGTCAATGAAGAAATTGAACGGCTTCGGCTGGCGGCTACTACCGCCCTGATGTCTCGCAGAGACGTCATTATTGTGGCTTCGGTATCCTGTATCTATGGTTTGGGCGACCCTTTGGAATATAACAAGATTGTTATTGTCTTGAAAGTGGGTGAAATATTTCGAAGAAATGCTCTTCTCCGGCAACTGGTGGAAGGGCAGTATCAGCGAAATGATCTGGAACTTAAATCCGGAACGTTTCGGGTCAGAGGAGATGTTCTGGAAGTAATTCCGGCTTATGAAGAGAAGAAAATCTATCGCATTTCTTTTTTTGGAGATGAGGTGGAAAAAATAACGGTGATTAATTCGGTCACGGGTGAAATCTTTCAGGATATTCCTGAGCTGAATATTTATCCTGCCAGGCATTATATTACCAATGAAGAGCGCAGTAAAAAAGCAATTTTGGATATTGAAGAAGAATTGGAAAATCGAATCCAATATTTTAAAGAACGCAATATGCTTGTGGAAGCGCAGCGTATTGAACAGCGGACCCGCTATGATCTTGAAATGTTGCATGAGATTGGCTATTGTTCAGGAATTGAGAACTATTCCCGTCATTTTGATCAAAGACCGGCAGGATCATCGCCCTGGACAATGATGGATTATCTGCCGGGTGATTATCTGTTGATCATTGATGAATCGCATATGACGGTTCCCCAGATCAGAGGAATGTATAACGGAGACCGTGCGCGCAAACAAATGTTGGTTGATTACGGGTTTCGGCTTCCCAGCGCTTTGGATAACCGGCCGCTCACGTTCAGTGAATTTGAAACGCACAAAGGGCAGACAATTTATACCACAGCTACTCCGGGGCCTTATGAGATGGCTCTGGCCGAGCAGGTTGTGGAGCAGATTATCCGGCCGACCGGGTTGATTGACCCCGAAGTGGAGGTGCGCCCATCCAAAGGTCAGATTGATGATCTGATCTCTGAGGTGTCTGTTCGGGTAGCCAACAGCGAACGGGTACTGGTAACCACCCTTACCAAACGGATGGCGGAAGATTTAACCGAATATCTGAAAGAATCAGGTGTGAAGGTTCAGTATTTGCATTCAGAAGTTGAAACTCTGGAGCGGGTTACCATTCTGCGGGATCTGCGCATGGGTGTGTATGATGTATTGGTGGGGATTAATCTGTTGCGGGAAGGACTGGATTTACCGGAAGTTTCTCTGGTGGTGATTCTGGATGCCGATAAAGAGGGTTTTTTAAGATCGACTACTTCTTTAATTCAGACAATTGGCCGGGCGGCCCGGCATGTGCATGGTAAAGTGTTGATGTATGCCGATCGTATGACGGATTCTATGAAAAATGCTATTGATGAAACCAATCGAAGGCGTGCAAAGCAGGTGGCTTATAATCTCGAACATGGGATTGAGCCGGTCAGTGTGAAAAAGATGATCTATGATATTACTTCCCGATTAAGCTCTTCTACCGTGGCTGAAGAAAAAGGAGAGTATCACACCAGACATTCGGCTGATAAAGCGAATGTTAAAGAATTAAAACGGATTATTGCTGAGCTGGAACAGCAAATGAAAGCTGCAGCCAAAGATTTGCAGTTCGAGTATGCCGCTGCTATTCGGGATCAGATTTATGAATTACGGGCTTTATTGGCTGAAGAGGCTGATCTTCCGCCGTGGAAAAAGGCAAAGCTTTTGGCCGGTGAGGTTTAGGGTCAGACGGTTGGGGCTATGCTGAAAGAGTTAAAATCTCCGCTGGCGGGTTTCCAACTCACGTTGACGGTATTGACAAATGCGCTGCGAGGGCCGGTCTGCAGAGAATGAAGCAGTTGGTTCAGGCTTTCGAGGTTTCCTTCTGCCAGGACTTCAACTTTTTCATCCCAGGTATTTCGAACCCAGCCGCTTAAATGCAGCCTGACGGCATGTTGACTGACAAAATACCGAAACCCCACCCCCTGAACCCGTCCTTCAACGATGGCATGCAGTTGTTTTTGCTCAGCCTGAACTTCATTCTTCATCAGATTCTGTTTCATCTTCTTCCCAGTCGGCTTCGCTGAGATCAGTGGGAAGATACCCATCATGATCTTCCTCATCCATGTCATCTTCGTCATCTTCATCTTCATTATCAAAACCGTCATTGAAATCGTTATCGAAATCGTCGTCCAGGGGATCCAGCTCGAGGTCGACAATGGTGTTCAGCTCTTGCTGAGCTAAAACATTAATATCAAACAGGTCTTCCAGTTTAAAACCTTCTGTGAATTCCAGGTTTTCCAGCGCGGTTTCAATAAAATCGGACGCTTCTCCATCTTCTGTTTTGGAAAGCAGAGATTCCAGTTTCCTGCGAACTCCTTCGCCGCCGATTTCTGAAAGCGACCAGATTATCGCTTCCTGTATATCTTCTTCCAGCTCATCAAAATCATTCAGCATTTTTAATAATTTATTGCGCGCCGACTGAAGCTCCATATGTCCGGCGGCTCGAATGGCTTCAAAGCTGATTTCAGGGTCAGGCGCGGTTAAATTCTGGAGGATATATTTTTCCCAGCGCGAATCCATTGAACGCCCCATTGCAACGAGTGCGCTGGCTACCCAGGCGATCTCTTTATCGTTGTATGCTTTTTCAATCAGAGCAGGTACTTCTGATTTTTCAGAATATCCCAGTGATTCCAAAGCCTGACGGCGGATTAAGGCTTCTTCTTTCCCTCCCAGGATGTTTAAGAGCAGGGTTTCAATGCTTTCTTTGATTTCTGCGGGTATTTTTTCGAGCTCTCCCAGGAATATAAACTGACCCAGGGCTGCAACTGCTTCAGCCCGAACAATGGGTTCACTATCTTTTTCTGCCAGGCGCATAAAGATTCTGGCATGGCTTATTTTTGGTTCTTCTGATAACAGCCGAATGGCTGCCGATCTTACCAGCGGATGGCTGTCCCGGACAGCTGCATGGCAGACTTCAGTAAATTGAACGATGGTGTCTCTTTCATACAATTCTTCCAGGGCTTCCATCAGATTGACCCGCCGTTGAACATCAATTTTATGCCAGACGGCTGTCAGTGTGTTGTGGTCTTCCTGGTTGAGATCAGAAAATCGGTGCAGGAACATGGGCGGAAAGCTTTTGGATGTATCCAGTAAACTTTCGATGATCTGACTGAAAGGGACTTTGTTTTTTTCAGACATTGTTTTTTCCTTATGGCGCAATGACCGGGTTGGCAATATCCTGAAATGTTACATAAACCATCAGGCAAAGCAGGAATACAAAGCTGATTGCATTTACCATATTTTCATATTTTTCAGGAATACGTTTTCGGAACAGCAATTCTGGAAGCAGAAAAAGAATGCGGCCGCCATCCAGCGCTGGAATGGGGAGGAGATTTGTGAACCCAATCGCGATGGCTAAAATTCCAAAAAGAGACAGGGTGTTCATTCCGCCGGCATGTTCGGTATTTGTCTGCTGTTCCTGCTGGTCAAGATCACGTGATTGTGAGTACATGCCGTAGATACCGACCGGGCCGACCATTCGTGCCTGTTCGGGGTCAATCGACCCGCGAATCAGTTGCCCGGGCAGTAAGACCAGAGCTTTGGCCTGTTCGTAGGCCATTTTAAAACCGTAGGGGATTGCCTGAATATAGCTGATTTTTTGAATCGGGTTGCTCATCTGAATTCCGAGGGCCCCTTCTCCCTGCGGAGGGTTAAGCCGTGGAACCAGGTGAAAGGTAATGGTTTCATCTGAGCGTAATACTTCCAGACTGATTTCTTTTCCAAGGTTGGTTTGTACCTGAGCAGAAAGGCTGTTCATGCCGGTAATTTCAACCTGATTGATTTTGGTTACCAGATCGCCCGGCTGAATGCCGGCTGTTTCTGCCGGTGAATGGGGGGCAACGGCCATGATTTGTACCTGATTTTGAACAGGTACTCCAATACTTGAAAATACAATCGCGAAAACCAACACCCCGGTCAGTATGTTGGTCAGGGGGCCGGCAAGCAGGATGGATAGGCGAGCCCAGGGAGATGCTGCTGCCATACCGCCGGAGACTGTGGAATCATTTTCTCCGGCAGGCCGGACAAACCCGCCCAGGGGAATTAAATTAAACGTAAAGTCGGTTCCCCAGAGCCGAAAGAGTTTTGCGATACGGGGAGGAAACCCAATGCCGAATTCTTCAACTTCTATTTTATTCAGCCGGCACAGGATGAAATGACCAAACTCGTGGGTAATAATCAGTACGGCAAAAAGTAATACAAACTCTAAAATTCGCAACAAAAATTCCTTTCTGTAGAAAGCAGCGAATTGCTTCAGCCCACTTTCTTTTAGAAATGTATTATATCCAAAATCATGCTCTTTATGATATTTCTAATGCTTTTCTAACAGCTTTATTCCAGAGGGCTGGTCAGATGGGCAGGTCCGCCTGGAGCAGATTCCAGAAAAGCAACCTGCGGGAGAAGGTTTTGAACCTTTTGGCGGACAGCCGGCAGGTCGTGAGGATCGCAGATGAGGTGTACATTGGGGCCGGCGTCGAGGGTGTAGGCAACCTGCAATCCTTCCTGCCGCCAAAGCGGCACTGCTTTCATGATTTCTAATGATTCGCCGGACC
Organism: uncultured Leptolinea sp.; assembly: GCA_964511135.1. Classification (GTDB taxonomy): domain Bacteria; phylum Chloroflexota; class Anaerolineae; order Anaerolineales; family Anaerolineaceae; genus UBA4782. Next base: position 6,311 of record CAZEEL010000081.1, read on the forward strand.
AGTAAAACAGGGCGGGGCGTGAGCTGATCATGATGGCATGCATCAGATTGCTGTCTGTTTCAATAATGTCAGCCAGCAGGTTGAAATCCCGTTGCAGAATGGCCTGCCGGCAGATATCCAGCCGGCGGGGAGCGTCTGCCACTCGGGCAGCTTGCAGCAGGCTGGTGTCAGCAATGGTATGACCATTTTTGGAGCTGGTTTTCTTGGGAGCGGTTTGTAATACGGCAATCAGATCATAAAGGAGCCAATGATCGGGTTGGGCGATGCTGAAGGCGTAGGAAGAATCATCCTGATGGCTGGCAACCCATTCAACAAATCCGGAAGGAATGGACCGGCTGGCCGAACCGGAGCCCAGACGGGCCAACCGTGACAGTTGCGGTTCTGTGAGAGAGAGCCCGGCAGCCTGCGACCCGGCTAAAGCCAATGCCGCAAAGCCGGCGGCCGAAGAGGCAATTCCTGTGGCGGGTGGAAAATTGACCTGGCTGTCGACTTTTGCATACCATTGGAGGTTTGCCAGACGGCGTATTTCGTCCAACACCCGGAAAACCCGCTGGCTTCCGGCAGGATCGGCTGTCTGTTGATTCAGGATGAACCGGTCCCGGGTTAAGTCAGGCTGAAATTGAACGGTGGTGCGGGCTTCAAGGTTGGCCAGGTTCATGGATATTGAACCGTTGGCTGGCAGATTCAATGTTGAGTCAAGGTTGCCCCAGTATTTGATAAACGCAATGTTGGGATGTGCGATGGCGGTAGCTTGCATGTCAGTTGTCCTTTGCCTAAGTGTACCATTTTTAACGGATGTTTTTGGGGGCTGAAGAAGACAGGACTTAATCAGCAGAAGTTTTCCAGACAATGTATTCCTGGTTTTGATACAGCGTTTCCCATAAAAGGAAAGAGGAAATATTCTCATTGAGCAGGGTGTTGCCCGTATGGGTAATTACCAGATCTGCTTTTTTGGGAAGAACAGACATTACATTTTGAAGACAGTTGGCTGATCCATTTTCCTGACACTCGATGATTTGGAGAAGGTATCCAAGATGTTCCGGATAGGTTCCCTGCCATTCGCCTCCCCAACTGGCTGCTACAGGTTCCCGTCTGAACAGATAGGGGTACCACTCAGCTTCCGTTGTATCAGCTACAACCAGGTATTTTGTTTCCGGCGGCGTTTGCGTTTGGATAAATTCTGCCAGGGTCAAAGAATCAGATTGAATGAGGGGATGGTTTGATTTTGGGATAATCTGCCATCCCTGAAACAGAAAGAGGCAGAGCATTAAGAAAAAGAAAAACTTTGGTTTAAGAGACAATGCCTGTTTTTCATAGCTGCAACTTAAAGATTTTGCCAGGTATTTTGCGGTGACACCCATCAGAAAGGCTCCGCAGGTGATGGAATAACGTGCAGATTCTGACATGATTAACAAAATCAGGCCAAACCAAAGCGGTAACAGCCATTTTCCATTTAAAACTGCTAAAAGGATTCCTGACAGAATGATTCCCCATAAGAATGTGAATTTAAAAATTTCGGCAAGGTTGACATTAAACCACTGCTCAAGTTTTTGGAGCGATGAAACCGCCAGGAGAAAATGGTCATTCCCATGGGATTGAAATGCTCCTTTAAAAACAGTCCAGCTATAACGTTGAATCATTGTTATTACCCAGGGAAAGACAAGAAGCAGTCCAATTCCACCACTGATGGATATTGAACGCCACGTCTGGAATTGAAATGGGTGAGTCAGTATCCAGGCCAGAATGAATAAAGCACCAAACTCAAGATAGCCCAAATGGGTTAGACCGGTCAGTCCGAAACATAAACCGGATACTATCGAATAATAAAGCCATTTTGAGGAAGTGGTTGATTGAACAAAGAAATAGATACCTGATACTGCGAATAAATATGCCAATCCCCGTACAATGCCTCCGGAAGTAGCCTGAGCTGAATAAATGGCTTGTGAAGAGGCGATGAGTACCGGAACCAGAATTGCAGCGCCGCGAGATTTCAACCATTTGAAGGTTAAAAGGGATATGGGGATCATGGCTAATCCCATGAAAAGCGGTGGTGCAAACCGTAAATAGACCCAAACAGGCATCTTCAGGGTTGCTGTGAAAAAGGCCATCAAATAAAAGCCGGCAGGCGGATAGGCAAAAGGCATTCCGCCCGGGCCATAATAGGGGACTGAAACGGGTAAGATATAGTTGTTTTGAGCCAGCAGTTCGGCCATCAGAGCATAAAGACCGGCAAAACCATTGGGAAGTTCATATCTGAACGCATTGGAGAAAAGAAGGGGGAATGTAAAAAGAATGACCAGCCCAATAAAACGTTTTTCTTTGGTTGTTTCTCTTAAAAGAGAATCGAAAGCGGGAAGTTTTTTTTGAATGCTTGATTCCAGAAGAAGCTTCTCTTCCAGTGCAATTTTCCAGGGTAATTGTTTGCATATTAATATCAGATAGCATAAATATATCCAACTGATCCAGTTGGCTGAAAACAATAAAGGACGGAGACGGTTTATGATTGATTGGTTAAACCATACCGGATTTGAGCTGATCAGCATTGTTATGCAGAATAGAATACATAAAAGAAAAACCATCAGGGTAATCTGCTTTGGAGGTTTTTGAAGGAACTGGAACCAACGAGGGGGCTGATTGATTTTTCTGAGCGACAGAAAGAACAGGTATATTTCAGCTGATAAGATAGTTACAGCAATGATGACCAAAAGCCAGCGCTTTAAAGAGTACCCCATGAAAAGTTGACTGGATAATTCTGATGGGGCATGAAGAAGCTGTGCTATTGTTACAATCGATCCCAGGATTAAAAACAACAGACAATATGAAAATGCCTGAAACTTTATTCTTTTCATGTTGCTCCTTCTTCTCTTTCAATGTAAGCGTTTATTGTACATGAAATCATGAACATGTGGCTTGATA
>CAZEEL010000082.1:0-9147 GCA_964511135.1 uncultured Leptolinea sp.
TGTGAAGGGAAGTATTCATAGCGAAGAAACAGGACAGCATCAGGAGACAGTATGACGGATGAACAGGCGGTGAAGGAGATCAGAACCTGCCTCTCGGCAGTACGCCAGACGCCGAACCAGTACGGGGTGGTGTATGTGACGATTTCCGGCGGGGAGGTAAAGTTTGTGGACGTGCGGTTGTCGCCATTTGAACGCACGAAAAGAGAGACGGGTATTTCAGAGGATTGAATTCAGGGCTGACGGGCTGATGGCGGCTGCTCTGCACGGGTTGGTTTGTGTGCAGGGCGGTTTTTTTTATTCATGGCTGGATGATTCCGCATGATTCCGCAGGGGGTGCGAGGGGGCCAGAGAGGATGCATGAGCGAAGTCAGGCAATATTTCAATATTGTAAAAATTTACGCTCTTGACAACACGTATAGACTACGTATAATTAAAATACGATGAAGAAACGCGACCTGGAAAAACTGCTAAAGATAAACGGTTGGAAGTTCCATCATCATGGCGGTAATCATGACATCTGGCATAAAGATAATGAATATGTGTCTGTTCCAAGACACAGCGAAGTAAATGAGAATACCGCCAAAGGGATTATCAGAAACTGCAAGTTAGTTAAGAGGTAAATATGAATGTACGAGTGTATCCAATTCTTTTAGATGAACCGGATGAAAAAGGACTGATTGCGGTTTATGTTCCGGATTTTGATGCTTATACTCAGGGGCTGAATCTGGCCAATGCCATGTATATGGCGCGGGATTTAATTTATGAATTGAGTGTTTGTTATAAAAAAGACGGAAAAGTGTTGCCTGAACCGAGTTCTGTCAGTTCGATAAAACCTGAATTACCGTGGACAACGGTTACTCTGGTAGATGTTGACTTTGATAAATTTCAACGCAGAGCAGAACAGCGTTCTGTAAAAAAGACGCTTACTTTGCCGGGATGGCTGAATGAAATTGCTGAAGAATCCGGGGTAAACTTTTCAGCCATTTTGCAGGAGGGGCTGAAGCGGGAGCTGGGATTAATTTCGAAATAACGCGCAGGCGGGAAAAGACCGTGTATAATATGGTTAATCTTCTGCCGTAATACGGCAGGTTACCGGAGCCCTGAGAAGGTCGGTGGATGCAGAGATGCATCTCCGGCCTTTTTTGTTTAACTATTTTGCGGAGGTATGAAATGGATATAGCGAGTGTGTTTGTACAGGAGCTGCTGCGGCAGCTGGCGCTGTGATGCAGCCGGTTATTGGCTGGCAAGTTTGTAGAGGATGTATTGATTCAGGCTGACGCCATTTTCAGACGCACTGCCGGCCAGTCTGGCATGCAGTTCTTTGGGAATACGAATGACCAGTTTCCCGCTGTATTCCCGTTTTTGATGTTCTTCGAATGTTGCCAGTTGTTCAGTGTCGTTGCTGGCAAGAGCTTTTTCAAATTCCTCGATTGCTTCAAGGTCTGTTTGGGTTGGTTTAAAAGTTCTCATGGTTTCCTCTTTCATATATTTCAATCATTTGTAGATATCACCTCTGGGTCCAATGTCAATGATGTACAAAGTATCATCGCAGACGGAAAACAAAATCCGGAAATCTCCAATGCGATAACGATAGTACATATCTCTCCCGTGCATATCTTCAACGTGCTGGCAGGACATTACAAGTGGAAAGGCTTTCTCAAGTTCGGCAAGAGCGTTGTTAATTTTATTTCTGATGCTTTTAGGAGCTCTGTCGTAGTATTTTTGCGCTTTCTTCATCCAGAGGGTTTTCATGTTGTTATGATACTACAAGCAGTATCTACGTCAAGGGTTACCGGTTCTGATTCATGAAGAATAGCGATTGGTTGGCAGGATATGGGCAGTTCGCTTTTTACCGTCAGACAGTTTATTGAAGCCATCCCTGATTCAGGCGGGATTATTTCAACGATTGCAAAAAGAGTTGGCTGTGACTGGCAGACTGCGAAAAAATATGTAACGAAATATCCGATGATCAGAACGGCCTATGAGAATGAGTGCAACCGAATTGACGATATGGTTGTGTCAACGGTATTAAGCGCGATTGAAGATGGCGATATCGCCACAGCCAAATGGTGGCTGGCCAAAAAACGCCGGGCCGAGTTTGGCGATCAGTTGGACGTCCATACGCAGGTTACGACCAGCGATGTGGTGCTGTATCTGCCGGAGAAGGAAAAGGACGATGCGTGATCAGCGCGGACGGGAGGCCAGTACATATGAAATATACTGGTTCAGGCTGATGCCCTGTTCTTTTGCTTCCTGTTTCAGTTCAGTGTGCAGGCATTTTGCAATACGCAGGCTGAGTTTGCCGCTGTCTTCGGCTTCCATTTCCTGTTTGAAATCCTCAAAAGAGGTGAGTTTTTCGCTTTCATCTGCTTTCAAGGCACGATCAATGGCTTTCTTCTCCCATCTTTCAGGCATCACTTCTTCAGCTTTGTCTAATATTTCAAAAATACTTTTTTTCATATCAGTTCCTTTTTATCCATTCAAGAATTTTATAAACCTTACTTCTATGAGCAACAATATAATGATGATCATGGAATTTTCTGTACGGGGTTCAAACACGATGCGATAATCGGAAACTCGTTGTCTGAAAAGATTTGTATAGCCCGCAAGTTTTTAATGCTGATGTTTTCTTCATCAAAGCTGTTTTTTCCAAGTTCATCAATTTTTTCCATAAGGAGATCGAAGAATTTAGAATTACCTTTTTTAATTTTTCTAAGCTCTTTCTTTGCACTTTCGGTAATTATTATTTCCATGCTACCGCTCCTTATTGCTTATATGATATCACAAGAGGTATCATATACAAAGGCACAATCAATGACTGGTATCCGGCCGCAGGCGAAGCAGGAGCTGTTTTTGAAGTCGAATGCAGATATTGCTGTTTTCGGCGGGAGCGCGGGGGCGGCGCTGGGAGCTTTGGAGATCAGCGGGGTATGGAACCGGCTGAATGTTGAGGCGTTTGAAGCGATGGCGGGGCTGACGGCGGCGGGAACGCCGTTATATGCGTTGCTGGAAGCGGATTACGGGTTGTTTGTTGAGGGGGTGGTTCAGTCATTGACGCGGGGGATTGCGCTGGGTGAACCGCCATTGCGGGTGGCAGAAGATATGATGCGTGCTTCCGGCATGGGGCTGGAGCGGGCAACGACGATTGCCAGAACGGAGATCAACCGGGCTTTCAGAACCGCGAATATTGAGCAGTATCGCCAGTCGGGGGTGGTGGTTGGGTTCCGCAGGCTGGTGTATAAGCCGACAGCCTGTTTGGCGTGTCTGATGATGGACGGGGATTTTTATACGCTGGAGCAGGAGCTGAGCGATCATCCGAACGGGCGGTGCTGCGCGGTGCCGTGTCTGAGCAAAGATGATGTGATTGACTGGCAGACGGGGAAAGAATGGCTGCTGGAGCAGGACCCGGAACGACAGCGGGCGATTATGGGGGCGGGGCGGTATGAGCTGTGGAAGGAGGGGAAGATCAGAAATCCTTCCGACATGGTTTACATGAAGCACAATCCTGTCTGGGGCGGTGCACCAGCGGTTAAGACGCTAAAACAGATAGAAGATGAATTACCGAAACTGTTCCTGCCAAAATGGGAACCTTATGAGGTCGCAAAGAGTGGGGGTAAAAACTACAATTTCTACTTTCAATATAGTTTGTTGCCCAATAAGACTATTTATCAGGGCATTCAAGCGTTTGAGAAAAACATCAATGAACACAAAAATAGAATCGCTGATTTTGAAAAAAGGATAAACCATCCATCAAGTTATGTTGTGAATATGAAAGAAGCTTTGGGATTATTGCGCTATTGGAAGCGAGAAATAATTCTTTACTTAGAGCAAAAAGATATTCTCAAGGGTATAATTAGAGCAGGGAAGCGAGTAAGAAATGAACGATTTAGTACAATGGGATTTGTTACTTAAAAACATTGTTGATCTAATCATAAGAGACGCTAAAGAAATAGGTGAAAATAAGAATCTTTCTGAATATGAATTTGGCGTAAAGATGGGATTATTACAGGCATTATCTATCATGAAGGCTAATGTATCTTTCTTAGATGGAGATAATACCATCGGTTTGAATATTGATCTTGAACGTGATGTTGCAGGAATAGATGTCGATGCAATTTTGACTGACCCCTCCGCAAGAATTTGATATTTCTGTAATAATTTGTGTTATTATGCACATAACAATTAAATAACTTCCCCCGATCAGACCCTAAAAATGCGGTCGGAACCGATGAATTGATTTTCGTCCGTTCCGATCGCGTTTTTTTTGTTGTTAATTTCCTGCGGGGATAGTGAAGGGGATTGCGCCGCGCTCTATGGTGTATCTGAAGCGGGATGGGGTGTGGGGTGACGCGCCGGCAATGCGCACGGTGAGGGAACTGAAGGAGGTGGCGGGGGGAATGCGTCTAAAGTTGCAAAGAATGATGCCGTTATTTTAAATCAAACATTGAAAGGATATATCATGGAAAAGATGAAAATACTGTGTTTTTATTGATACCAAATCAAGCAGATGTTTCTAAAGTGTATATAATTGCAGGCACAAATACTTCTGTTCCATTAAGAGAATTAAACTGTATGAAAAATGCCGTGTTTTGCAAGATCAAGACTCACCCATAAGGGTTGAATTAATAAATAAAATGATAGAGCTTTCTTCTAAGTTAATCATCCCAAAAGATATCGAGAAAATATTGAATAAATAAGGTTGATCATGGAAAAAATTCATTACTGCTACCTGAATGATATAGACATTGTTGGTAAAACTGAGAAACATGTTCCATATATTTATCAGAAGTGCAAAGGATGGATTGTCGATAACGAAAACTTAATTATGGATAGGTATATGGACTGGGGCTTGGCTTCATGGGCCAGTCACGACTTCATTTCTGAAGAAGAAGCAATGAAATATATTGAAGCACTTGAGGCAGGCAAAAAGCCTGACCGGCCAAAATTATCACAATGATATTTTGTTTTACAAACTTTAAAATTTTTGTATATTGTCAAATCCTAAACGAGAGATAAAAACATGGCTGAGGAAAAGATAGACTATTCAGGTTTACTTCAGAGGATAGACGGTCAATTGAAAGATATCGAGAGTTCTTCTATGGATAAATGGATTGCTTTGGAAGCTGATATTTTGTCAATGGAATGGCAAGGAGATATTGACAAGGAGATATGGCAGCTGTTGAACTACTAATAAAGCCAGAGTTAATAATTTATTAAGCGACGAACAGGAACGGAGTTATGTTTTAATTAAAAAGCGATTCGAGGCAGTAAAACAAAAGCTGGATCACTTTGGACTGGAATATCCTTTCATTCAGTAAATAATAAATAAAAACTCCTGCTCTTTTTTTGGCAGGAGCTGGTTGTTAACAGATACGATAAGACGAAAATAAATGAATTATCAATATACAGACAATTATCAGGGCAAATATGTCAATTTACACTAAAATACCCAAGAATAAACAAAAAAATCAGGGGTACAGAAAATATGATACTCAGAATGTTCGCGACATTGTGAGACTGGCGAAGCGAGCCTATAAGAGGGGGCTGGAAATGATAAAATGTTTATAGAATATAAAGTCGGATATGGTCATTTGGTAACTGCATATCAACCCCGAAATATACAGGATGAATTAGAAAGTTCCAGCAGGACATTATTACAATGGGAAAAAAAACAGATTATGACAATTTGTTATTCCGCTATCAAACTGAACTCTCAATTATTGAGGAAGGTGGAGAAGATAACTGGAGTGATGCTGAGTTTACCGGATTTTCTATTGAGTGGTGTGGCAACTCAAAAATATTAGGAGATATTGCAGCAGGGATTAAAAACAGCGAATTATCATCAACACAATGTGAGAAATATAACGAACTGAAGAAAAAAACTGATGATTTGCGTCCTTTGCTTAAGAAGCTGGATTTGGAAGACCCGTTTGATTCGCTTCCGGCAGACGCTCAGTAAATAAAAACTCCTGCTCTTTTTTCGGGCAGGAGTTGGTTGTTAACCGATACGATAAGACGAAAATAAATGAATTATCAATATACAGACGATTATCAGGGCAAATATGTCTGTTTACACTAAAATACCCAAGAATAAACAAAAATGTACCGGTTCAGTTTTTAGATTCTCAGCAGCCCATTTCCAGAACGATCGTATAGCCTTCCAGTAATTGTCTTGAGAATATGTGGATAACGGGGAACCGTTTACCTGGCGATAATCACCAGCCAGGTGCCGCATAAATTCGGCAAACATATCACTTGAAATCTGGTTAACATCCGGATCATCAAGATAAGCAATAAGCTTGCGGTAAAGTTTTATTGTATTAGGGGATAGGTCGCCTTTGCGGTTCCCTTGTCGAAATAAAATAAATCCATCAATGGCTTCTGATAATTTCATGCCGTTACCTTTCGTGAGCTCTGAAAAAATCTTATTTTTCGTTCTCGCGAATGGGTAACCTATGAATTATGCGAAGTTACTGGTTGAATGAGCGGGTGATGGGATTCGAACCCACGAATGGTAGCTTGGGAAGCTACTGCCTTACCACTTGGCTACACCCGCTGAATACTGATGGATTATATGCGTTGAAATTCTGACTGTCAAGCAGGTATTTTACTCATTTTTGAAGGCAGCTTCAAAAGATATTGAAAGGCCGATTGTTCGCGGGCAGTGTGAACAAAAAGAGTTATTCTGTGGTTGGATTTAAAGCCTGAAGTTTCGTAATAACTTCATTCCAGGTATTCGACTGAAGCAGCGAAACGGATGAAGAATGATCGCAATCTAAATTGCGCATATAGCCGGCGAGGTGTTTACGAAATAAAATTAAAGAGCGTTCATTTCCATAAAATGATCTCATCAACTCGGTGTGTTCAAGGATGGTATCTATTTTTAATTTCCATGCGATGTCTTTCGGGTCTTTCCGTGAAAATATCCAGGGGTTCCCAATGGCTGCCCGGCCGATCATCACTGCATCGCAATTCGTTATCTGGAACATGCGCTCAATATCGTTTGCATTCTTAACATCTCCATTTCCCACTACCGGAATATCTGCTGTTTGTTTAATTTCTTTGATGGCTTGCCAGTCTGCCTGATCTTTAAAACCCTGTGCGCGTGTACGCCCATGTACGGTAAGTAATTGTGAACCGGATTCAGCCAGGAGTGTAGCCAGTTCTGCGTAATTCTTCTGTTGGTCATCCCAGCCAAGCCGGATTTTTGTTGTCAGGGGTAGGGGGTAATCGGATGACAGTCTTTTGATTAAATCTTTCAGTTTGACAAAATCTCTTAATAACCCTGAGCCTGCTCCGCGGGCGCTGATTTTTTTTACTGAACATCCTAAATTAATATCCAGAATATCCATCTGGTATGGTAGAAGCTGCATGGCGGCTTCTTTCATCATCTCGCAGTCTTCGCCATACAGTTGGAATATGATGGGTTTTTCGTCGGCTGCAAACCATAGCCGGTCACGCAACCGGTGCGGATGACCTGACACCACTTCTTTGGCGTTGACAAACGATGTCCAACTGATTGCATTGTTAAACTTTTTTGTGATTGTTCGATATGGGTAATCACTGATTCCTACCATAGGAGCAAGGATGACATTTCCGGCAATAAGCAGTTTTCCGATTTTGAAAGAAGATGGTGGCATCTGAGTATTATAATGGGTGAACTTTAATACTGAAAAGGATTGTTTTATTTATGAGTCGCATTATTGATCCGGATTCAATTGGGAAAAGCCGTAACAAAGCAACCAGGTATCTTTTGGTCGCTATCCGTGAGCTTTTTAAGCAAATGGAACCAACTGAGCGCAGCTATGATCTTGTGGCTTTTATTATTCTTACGCTTCGCGAAATTTCTGCGGGTATTGACCCCTCGGTGGACGCATGGGAAAAGCGTGGTTATTGGGTAAAAGCTGATCGTTTTCGGATGGAGTGGCAATGGACTGAAAGATGTGCGATGGATCTGAATAATGCGCTGATTGCGGATGACTGGGGCCGTATAGCTCAATCCTTAGTGTTCGTTGCTGAAAAATTAAAAACGGTAAAGGTGCCTGTGCGATCCCTGGGGGATACATATTATCATGGGGCTTATAAAGCGCTGAAGGATAATAAGGCGTAAACATAACCGTATCATGAATCGTTCTCTTTTTCGCTTTCTGTGTTTAATGGATGCCAGAAAAAAGAAAGGCTGCCTGCAATTCGAATTATTCCGCCAATGATTAAACCGATTGCAAGGCTGGTGTGATTGGCCAACAGCGAACTTAACAGCGGGGCGCTTAATGCAACGAAATATTCAAAACTCTGTGAAACGGCTACAAAGCTGGCGCTGGTTTCAGATGGTATGGTTTTCATCAGTTCGTCAAAAAACACGAGATTTGTGCCAGCGCTGAATGTGCCGGCAATGCCGGCGTACATGGCAATCAGCCATACCTGTCTGGTGGCAGCAACCGCAATGGGAAACAGACCGAGAATAAAAGTGGTTAACAGGATGAGAAATCGGGGTCCGAAATGTTTCGATTGGCCGTTCCAGAATGAGTAGCCAAATAATAGCACTGCTGTCTGGATTGTTGTAATAATGGCGATCCAGCTGTCTGATGCATGAACTTCTTTCACATAATAAAGAGGCAATAAAGGAATGGCGAAATAAAGGCCGAAATTGAACAGGGAGCGTTTTGCAATAAAGCTTAGAAAAGCCGGCCGTGTTTTCACCAAATTCCAATAATTGATATATTGCTTATACAAAGGAATATGATGCTTTTCATCAGAATGAACGAAATCAGGGATGATGATGTGACTTGAAAAATAATAGCTGATAAAAGCGCCAATTGAAATAAGAACGAAAGCAATCCGATAATTTAATGGGAAAACAATCAGATCAAGCAAAATGCCGATCAGAAATGCGCCAATGGCGGTGGTTATGCCGAGAAGTGACCAGCGATGGGCCATTAATTCAATGCGCCCGGCTGGCCCGGCTACAGCGCTCATAACGACCCCAAATGAAATTCCAACGATGGTCTGAGGAATTGTAACCAATGCCCAGATTCCCAGAATAGCATAAATGGCATTTTTACCACTGAAAAAGAGCGTTACTAAACCGGTCAGCGCATAACTGAGAATAACCATCAGACGTGCCCGACTGAACCAGGGAATAATATT
>CAZEEL010000083.1:0-7925 GCA_964511135.1 uncultured Leptolinea sp.
CAGACGCATACCAATTTATAAAAATACCATTAGTCTTCTTTGAGTCAGAGATATTATAAGTGTAAATAAGAAGTAGATAAATCGAAATTTGTCGGGAACAATTGTTTATATAATCTACCATCTATGGACTTAAAATGACCACCTATCAAGAATCAGTGGAAATCGATTCTCGATTTTCTTATACTGTAGCCGTAACAAAAAGGAGATGAGCTAATGCAAATTGAAATCAAAATGGATGAAAACTGCAAAGAGCCTAAAATTATCGTTGTGACAGACAAGATGACTGATGAAATCAATTTCATTTTGAAGAGGCTTTCAGATGAACAGCCGAGAATGATTGCCGGATTCAAAGAGGCTATTGTTGAGGTGTTGGAGCCGTCCAGTATATACCGTATTTTCGCTGCATCGGGCAAAGTATTTGCCCAAACAAATCACGGCGAGTATACGCTCCGTCTGCGCCTTTACGAAGTAGAGCAGCGGTTAGAAAGTCAGTCCTTCGTAAGAATATCTAACTCAGATATTATCAATCTGAAAAAGGTTAGGAACTTTGATTTGAGCTTTGCAGGAACAATTTGTGTTACTCTTTCAAATGGAACGGTTACTTATGTTTCAAGGCGCTTTGTCGCCAAAATCAAACAACTATTAGGAATATGAGGTGGTAAAAATGAAAAGACAGCTTGTTGGTCGTGGCTTACTTGGCTTTCCTCTCGGCATTGCTATTGGATTTGTCATTACCGTAATGATCTCGATAAGCGTGGGAGATGGTTTCTTTTATCCCGTCACCCCGGAACTGCTTGAAACAATGAGTAATGAACTAAATGCAGTTATTCTTCAAACAGTTCTCTGCGGTATAATGGGTACAGGCTTTGCAATGGCTTCCGTTATCTGGGAAATTGACTCGTGGAGCCTTGCAAAACAAAGCGGCATTTACTTTACAATCGCTTGCATTGTTATGTTCCCGATTGCCTATGTCACAAATTGGATGAAGCACGATGCTATCGGCATTCTGTCATATGTTGGAATTTTCATTGTAATTTTCGCCATTGTATGGCTGTCACAATATTTTACATGGAAAAGTAAAATCAAAAAGCTGAACGCTAAGGTTCAAAACAACGACGCTGAATGAGCATACCCCACAGCCCTACACATTCAAGTTTATATGGGGAATGTGTAGCGTAATAAATCAAAATTTGTGGAGGCCAGTCTTATATGAAAAAGCTCAGAACTGTAGTATCAGTTATTATCATGGTCATTGCTGGAATAGTCGGTTTCTTCATTGGAGCAAGCATGAATGAAACATTGAGTGGAGCTATTTTATTTTCAATGATTGCTGGAATTGCTTGCGTTATCTACACGATAGACAATCAAAAGGAATGAGACAAATTCCAGTTTTTCAACCAATATCAACAACCAAACAACACTACCAATAACGATTGGAAAATAAAATTTCCAGTCGTTTTTTTATGCCCAAAAGAGAGGAGGGAAAATGTGGACTTTGACTATTTCTATGGCAGAGATACAGACGCATACCAATTTATAAAAATACCATTAGTCTTCTTTGAGTCAGAGATATTTTCTGATTTATCCATAGAAACAAAGGTCCTGCAGCAGAAATAAAAGGCATTGATTACACATACAATACGGATAAGAGGTATTTCAAAGATGGTCATATATTCTGCAATAAGTGCCATGAGCAAATTGATGGCAAGACAATTGACTTTTTAGAACATAAATTCATCATTGGCAACGCTTGTTTGATACAAAGCTGGCCTGCCGACATGGATGGCTGATCAACTTATCAGTAATGAAAGCAGATAACAATGATCATCCAATCGCGATAAGTTCCCGAACAAAAAGGTCAAAATATGGTTATAATTCATCGATCAATGCATTATTACATTAATCAAATGATTCCAGCATCCAACACCTGCAACAGGGCTGTTACAATAAAAGCTGGTAAGCGGAGATATACGGGTGATAGAAGTCATCGATCTGAAGAAAAGTTTTGGCAGCCTGAACGTCTTAAATGGCATTTCTACCACAGTGGCCAAAGGAGAAGTATTGGTAGTCATTGGCCCCAGCGGTTCCGGAAAAAGCACCTTTTTGCGCTGCCTGAATCTGATTGAACAACCCACAGACGGAAACATCCTTTTCGAAGGAAAATCGATTATCGGAAAAGATGTTGACGCCCATAAAGTTCGCCAACAAATGGGCATGGTCTTTCAGCAGTTTAATCTGTTTCCCAATTTAACCGTGCTGGATAACATCACCATTGGACCCAAAAAAGTAAAAAAGATTGCCCCCCAACAGGCGCATGACACCGCAGTACGATTGCTTGAAAGAGTCGGCCTGATTGATAAAATGGAAAACTACCCCGAACAGCTCTCCGGAGGGCAAAGCCAACGGGTAGCCATCGCCCGGGCTCTGGCCATGGAACCCAAAGTCATGCTGTTTGATGAACCAACTTCGGCTTTGGACCCTGAAATGGTCGGAGAAGTGCTGGAAGTAATGAAAAATCTGGCTGCCGAAGGCATGACGATGGTCGTGGTTACCCACGAAATGGGGTTTGCCCGCGAAGTTGGCGATCGTGTCCTGTTCATGGATGAGGGAGTGATCATGGAAGAAGCTGTGCCGGAAAAGCTTTTTAACCACCCGCAAAATGAGCGTACCCGAAGTTTTTTAAATAAAGTCTTCTAACGCCGCCATTCAAGATAAGATTCAATTCAACGGGCATGAAGATTTTTTTAAGCCACAAACAAATGAGGAGAAAAGAATGAATAAAACCAAAAAAGTATATGTCGTATTTGCCCTGCTGCTTGTTTTCAGCCTGCTCCTGACAGCCTGCCAGCCAAAAACCGCTGCCAAAAATGATCTGGACGTAATCAAAGAGCGCGGAAAACTCATCATCGGCGCCGAAGGGGCTTACCCTCCTTTTACTTATTATGATGAACAAAGCAACCTGACCGGCTTTGACATCGAAATTGCCAAAGAAATCGCCAAACGGCTCGGCGTTGAAGCGCAATTTGAGATCGGTCAGTGGGACGGCCTTTTTGCCGGATTAGACGCCAACCGCTTTGACGTCATTATCAGCGAAGTCACCATCCGTGCAGACCGCCAGGAAAAATATGATTTTTCAATTCCCTATATCAAATCCAACGCCGTCCTGATTGTTGGAAAAGACAATGACACCATCAAATCTTTTGCAGATCTTCAGGGCAAAAAATGCGGTCAGGTACTCACCAGCGGATTATCCGAAATTGCCAAAAACAATGGGGCTGAAATTGTCACCGCCACCTTCACACAGGCCATTGACTTAATCACCAGCGGCCGTATTGACTGCACCGTTCACGACAGCTTAACCTTTTTGGATTACCAGCAGAAGAAACCTGATCTTCAGGTAAAAATCGCGGCTGAAGACGATGCCAAAACAGAACAGGGCGCCATGATGCGCAAAGGTCAAACCGAGTTGAAAGAAGCGATCGACAAAGCCATCAACGAAATGATGGCGGATGGAACCTACCTGAAAATTTCTGAAAAGTACTTTGGAAGAGATGTTTCCAAATAACTGATTAAGACGACCGTTTTCCTGGCAGTCAAAAACAACAGGTTTTTGACTGCCAGCCGGTTATCAGAAAAAAGAAACGAGGCCATTATTTATGGATGAAAATGCTCTGCGAATCATAAATACCCTGATACGTTCTTTTCTCCCCATGCTGAAAGCCGGGCTGATATATACCGTCCCCTTAACCCTGATTTCTTTTGGACTTGGCCTTGTTCTTGCGTTCATCACCGCGTTCGCCAGACTTTCATCCGTCAAACTGTTCCAGAATATCGCCAAATTCTATGTCTGGGTCATTCGAGGCACTCCCCTGCTGGTACAGTTATTTATTATTTTTTATGGGCTGCCCAACCTCGGCATTATCATTCCCGCATTTACGTCAGCCATTATTGGTTTTTCCATCAGCGGCGGAGCATACAATTCTGAGACAATACGGGCTGCTATTCAATCCATCTCAAAAGGCCAGTGGGAAGCCACCATGGCCATTGGGATGACCAAAACCCAGGCATTAAGGTACATCATCGTTCCTCAGGCAACCCGGGTTGCTATCCCGCCTCTGTTTAACTCCTTTATTGGATTAATTAAGGATACCTCACTGGCAGCCGTATTAACCGTGCAGGAAATGTTTCAGGTCTCTCAACAGATTGTTGCAGCTACCTACGAACCGCTGTGGCTTTACATTGAAGTCGGGTTTATCTATCTGCTTTTCAGCACCGTTTTAAACACCTTCCAATCAACCATTGAAGAACGGCTCAGCCGCCATTTGCATGGCCCGGCTATTCAATCCAGTGCAAAAGGGAAAATTTTAGGCCTTTAGCCGCACACACAAAGGCGGCTTTCCAGGTTGAAGAGAAACAGCTCGTTGTTTTCCTGTGAAGTTTAATTTTCATTTGCTGCAAAACATATTTAACATCCATTCGGGGATAATATCTTTCGTTGGATGAAGGGTCACACTGGCGCAGCGAAAGCAGTCTGATTTGAGAAAGAAAGATGGACTCTTCGCAAAAAGACACCCTCGCAACAACGGCCCCTAACCGATTGTGTACCCGATGATCCCAAACGGTTGTTATTTAACGGATGATTTCACCGGTTATGGAAAAACCGGTTCCAATTCCTGCTGCATGATTCGATAAAAATTTTCTGACAACTTACGGGTCACATCCCCCGGTTTCCCTCCTCCAATCACCCGGTGATCGATCTGACGAATTGGGAGAACTCCGCGTGAAGAACTCGTAAGAAAAGCTTCATCAATTGCAGACACATTTTCTACCGTCACCGGGTCAAAGCAAACCGGCAAAACATCTTCAGCCGCTTTCAATAAAAGCCCGCGCGTAATCCCTTTTAAAACTCCGCTTTCAGCCGTGTAAAGAACGTTGTTCTTTACAGCATAAAAGTTACTGCTCAACCCTTCCAGAATTTGCCCCCGCTCATTCATCATCAACGTCTCGTGAACCTCAGGATGACGCTGCGCAACCTTTTCCCTTTCCCGTGTAAAATGGGTGCTTTTTGCCTCAGGATTATCTCGAATAAACTTTTCCAAAGCAGTAACCACACCCTCCTGATACAACACTTCGGGTAAAGGCTGAAACGGTTCCTGAAGAACCATGATTTGATCCGGATCTTCAGCCGGAATTAACACACATACCCGGCAGAAATCCACACCGCTCGCCTGTATTTTGGAAAAAATTACCTGCCGCAGAGCCAGATCGGTATGAAGGTAATTCATACCCAACAGCCCGGCCGATGTCCGCAGCCGATCCAAATGCGCCTGCAGCCGTAAAACTTTACAGCCAGGGTAAACCAGAAAAACAGTATAAGTCCCAGGGTGTTGTTGCAGAATATCGTCAAACATAGTTTCATTGTATCAGGAACTGCCTGTCAGGGTAGGATTTCAAGCCTTTTGTACAGGCACAGCAGCAGCGCTCTGCACAGGTAAAATTAACATGTCATCATCGAATTTTTTCAATAGACCAAACAAAATATTGTAACAACTCAGGCATAGTTCCCAATGCACCACAAACGGTAGTTACGGACTCTTGAGTGTCAGATCAAGTCCTAGCTAGTACATATCATCATAAAAAAGGCTGCCTAATGTATCATTTTAGACAGCCTCCATACCATTATTTATCTTTCAAAACATATTGCGGTTATAAAACCTATTTAAATTCTGCTTGCAGCTCTAACATTTGACTTTCTGCATCTGCCAAAGCCTGTTCTGCTGTTTTCTGACCTAACAATGCAGATTGTAATTCTCTCTGTAATATTTCTGAAGCCTCCGTATAATAAGGAACAATGGGCCGATTAATCATATAGCTTAATTGTTCAGAGGCTATGGCTGCCAATTTTGGCTGAGCTTCTTCTACAGGGCTTCCAGGCTTAAAATTGTCCGGATACAGTGGTAAAGTTCTGTTGGCATATGTAATATTTACCTCTGGAGATACCAACCATGCCAGAAAATCCCATGCCTCGTCAGGATACTTTGAATCAGCCATGATAGAAAGACCCTCTCCACCATTTACTGTTGCAGTATAGACTTTGTCTGTTCCTGGCATAAGTGCAGCTTTTGTTTCACCAATCACGTTTGATTCAAGAGGATCTTCAGTAAGATTTGCTACATATACCCAATTCATTGAAAACATCGCCTCGCCTTGAGAAAAGATGCGTCTAACTTCCTCACTTTCAGATTCAAGTGAAGCAGGATTATATATACCTCCTTTAAGACCGTCGATCAAGAACTGTAAAGCTGCTACCCCCTGAGGACTGTTGAATGCCGGTTTCAGATCATCCGTAAAGAATTCACCACCAAAAGAAAACAGATACACTGCATAATCACAAACAAGTAATTCAGTCAAGCCAAACGAACCTATGAATGGATACTCAACGATACCTTTTTCTTTTGCAACATAAGCCATTTTTGCAGCCTCATCCCATGTTTTGGGAGGTTCAGTAAAGCCAGCTTCGTTGAGCATTTTTTCATTGTAGTAAAAAAACAAAACACCATTCAAAAAAGGAACGCCCCAATAGCGATCTTTATAAGTAACTTCTTCAATTGCACCTGGGAAGATATTTTCTTTCATTTCTTTAGTGTAATAGTCAGTAACATCAAGAATAAAACCTGCTTCTGCAAATTCTGCAGGCCAAATCCCATCTAAGATCACAATGTCATAAGAACCCGTACCAGACATGGCTGCAGTTACAACTTTATCATGAATTGATTCGTAAGCTACATATTCCCATTGAATATCAATATTTGGGTGCTTGGATTCATATTCTGCAGTCAATCTTTCCATATCTTCAACTTGAACACCTGCTTGTTTTTGATATAGACCTCGAAGGATTATCTTTTCTTTTCCTACAGAAGAATTGTCTGGGGTTGAGACAACTTCTGATGAAGGTGCAGTTTCTTTAATAGGCTCATTTGTAGGAGTCTGAGAACAACCAACAATCAGACTAAAAATCATTACAATAGAAATTATAAGCATCAGTTTTTTCATAATGTTCTTCTCCATTTTCATTGTTTAATTAACATGAAATTCAGAATCTATTTTTTCCATAACCTCCTTTCTGGTAAGATATGATGGAAAGCTCCCATGCTTGGAAACAGATAATGCAGCCACCATATTTGCGTATATTGTTGCATCATAAAGAGAATGCTTCTCTGACAAACTCCATATCAATCCTCCTATAAATGCATCACCAGCACCAAGAGTGTCAGCAATTTCAACCTTAAAACCTTGAACAGTCCAGATACCATTTTCATCAATGCCACATGCTCCATTGGAGCCAAGTGTCATCAATATAGATTTAGCCTTTGTTTTCTGTTTTAATCTTTCCATAAGATCTTTATCAGCAATTTTTTCTTCAGAAGACAGACCGACAAGGGTTCTCGCTTCCAATTCATTCGGAACAAGAACATCAACATAGGACAAATCACCAATATTGTGTTTTTTAATAGGACTGGGGTTAAGTACAGTAAACATTCTCAAATCTTTTGCCAATTGCGTACTTTTTAAAGCAACATCAATCGGAATCTCAAAACCAGTTACAAAATATTTTGCTTCTGATCGCTCCCGAATTATTTTTTCCACATCTTCAAAGTTTAAATAATCATCAGGACGATAACCATTAATGATAATGTTTTGACCATGATCATCTACAAGCATGATTCCACGTGAAGTCGAAAATTCTTTTGAAAAAATCATTCCAGAAGTATCAACGCCTCTTTCTCGCATCCATAATTCTCCAATATGTCCATGATCATCATCACCTACTTTACCAATAAAACCAACCGAGCAGTCAAGTAGTGCCAAACAAATCGCTTGATTTCCACCTTTTCCACTATCCATTAAATTCATCTGGCCTAAAC
>CAZEEL010000083.1:7935-9140 GCA_964511135.1 uncultured Leptolinea sp.
CCCAATTCCATGATGACCTAATACAAGTATTTCAGGTGATGTACACATTAGTAGTCTCCAAATTAGAAAGTAATCGGAGAGGCAACAGTATCACTGTCGGCAACAAGAAATACTTCCGGCACATAAGCAGGAAAAAGTGTGGCTGGGTATTCAACTGTAGGTTCACCAAACATTAACATACGAACAGCTGTCCTCTTCCAACTTCCTGTGGTACATAAAATTACCGCTCGTTTAGAGTTCAGCATCGATTTAAACCCAATAGTAATTGCCATTGGAGGATTTATATGTGTTAATCCACCCATACTTCTGACTGCATTTGCAATTAAGGTATCTTCATTTAGCATAACAATTCTTGTCTTTGATTCAGCATATTCTTTTTCAGATATAGAATACCATGGTGATCGCGGCGCTTCGTTATAAGCAATTAATCCTGTAAAGCCCATACCTGCATAAACTGTATCCAGCCCATCGATAGACTCAACAGCCGAATCCATAGCATCCATATCATTAACTCTCGGAAAATGTATTTGATTCTCTGACATCAACAATTCTTGATTAATTTCAGCATAAAACTTTCTTTTCATCCTTCCTTCTAAACTTTTCGGATGATCTAATGGAAGATGACGAGATTCCCAGGTTAAAAAATCATCCATATGGAAAATATGCACATTTTTCAGACTGATTTTTTCTTTATTTACTCTAGATATAAAAGTAATATATTGTTCCATCGGGCCAGCTGGCAAGACCCAGCGTGTCAATTTCCCGTTTGAATTATTCGATATAACCTCATCAGCCATCATGTTTCCTACTAGTTCATTGGCTTTTTCTTTTGTATCAAATATCCTGAGTTTCACCTTCGAATTTGGATGGTCCATTAATTCATCTGGCGGGATGTTACAATATTCGTACAATTTGTTTGTGTTAATTCTTGATGTCATTGTTAATCTCCAAAAATATTTAACCTTTTACAGCCCCAGAAGTTAAACCACGAACTAAACCTTTCTGAAATACTACACTCAGTAATACCGGCACAAGAGCTGCTATTACCCCCCCTGCAGCCATAAACGGATAATCAATTTTATATCTGTCCGTAAACTCAGAAATTCCAACTGTGATTGTTTTAGCGTCAGGACTGGAGGTAAAAACCAAAGCAATCAAAAACTCTTCCCAAGCAAGAATAAATACTAATAACGACGCAGCCGCAA
>CAZEEL010000084.1:0-9087 GCA_964511135.1 uncultured Leptolinea sp.
GTTCTGTGGTAAAGCATCAGCCATTCAGTTTCAGGACCCTGCCCCAGCAGGGAGGAATATCCAGTTCCAGGGTGGTTGATGGAAGGGGAACGGTGGTGTTTGAATTTAAAAGATCGCAGGCATGTGTAAATACTTTTGGCAGGGTGATTTTAACCCGTGAAGCGGACGATGCTGAATTCAGGACTACACATATGCTTTCATCGTGTGTTTCACGCATGAATGCAAACTGTTGGGATGCGACCAATAATTGCGTGTAGTTTCCGTTCTGTAAAGCCGGATGGAATGATCGGAGACGGGAAAACTGAATGATGGCCTGTTGCAGATTTTTGGCTTCCTGACTGTAATCACCCATCGACAACTCAAGACAGGGCCGGAGTTCAGTATCTGAATTCCCTGATCGGCGCCCATGCAGTCCCCATTCGCTTCCATAGTAAATCGATGGAATGCCTGGTTGGGTGAACAGCAGCAAATGAAGCGGATAAAGCCAGGCAGGATCAGACAGCTTTCCGGCAACCCGATCAACATCGTGATTGTCAACAAAATTATAGAGATAAAAATTCCTGTAAATACCCTCCGGCCCATATTGACGATTTAAAGAATACGCGATTTCATAGTAGTTTTTATCCGCCAGACTGGAATAATTGCTTTTATAGTTTTCGTAGTTGGTGACCGAGTCAAGCATGTCCGGGTTGACCCATGTGCGGTAATCGCCATGAATTACTTCACCCATCAGCCAAAAATCAGAGCGCATCGATTTGGTTTGCTGATGGAGTTCTCTGATAAAATCATGCTCCAGACAGTCTGCCACGTCTAATCGTAAACCGTCAATCTGAAATTCTGTCATCCAATAGCGCACGGCCTCCAATAAGTGCTGTCTGACGGGTGGATGCTTCAGGTTCAGTTTTACAAGTTCATAATGTCCCTGCCAGGTATCATACGAAAATGAATCACCCAGCGGACTCCTTTCATCGAAATGAATACCCTGAAACCAGTCATAATAGGCTGAATCTGTTCCATGCTGCAGCAGATCCTGAAATGCCCAAAAACCACGGCCGACGTGGTTAAATACTCCATCCAGGACCAGTCGTATACCGGCGGCATGAAGATCGTGAGACAATTCCTTTAAATCCGCATTGCTTCCCAGGCGGCTGTCTGTCTGGAAGTAATTTCTGGTGTCATATCCGTGGTAGTCTGATTCAAAAACCGGCCCCAGATAGACGGCATTGATTCCAAGTTCTTTCAAATGGGGGATCCAGGATGTAATTTTCTTTAGACCTGGATTTGACGAAGCAGGGTTTTCTTTATCTGTTGTCAGGCAGCCGCAGAAGCCGAGAGGGTAGATATGGTAAAAGAAAGCGTTTTGATACCAGAGGTTTAATGAATTCATGGGTTGTTGTTCCTTGTTTATTTGTACACACTATTGATGAATAATTGAACGAAACCATTAAGAAAAAATGCCATGCATAAATTGATGGACGATGGATTGTAAAACAGCCGCAGAAAGCCGGAGGTGTTGGTTCAGGATCATCATGGCATAGGTGTTCAGCAAACCCAAAAATGAGGCTGCATAAGCCTGGTGGCGATTTTTCATGTTTCCATGATCCTGAGCGGCTGCCAGAAAAAGACTTTCCAGCGCCTGATGTTGCGATTGAAGATAAGGAAAGGTAACCTGAAAGGCTTCACTTTCGCCAGGGGCGAACCAGCCGGATAATTGCAGGCGGAAGACAGCGGGATTTTCCAGTGCAAACTGGAAATATAATGCGGTGATTTCTGTTAAATTGAGTTTTAAATCATGCCGGTAAACCGAGCAATCTTTAAGGGGCTGTAAGAGGTTTTGCATGTTTTCCTGAAGGATGGTTTCCAATAAACCTCTCTTGCTGCCGAAAAAATGATAGAGTGTCGGTTTTTGAATTCCAACAGCATCTACAATTTGCTGTATGCCCACGGCGTCGTAGCCTTTGCCGGCAAACAGCCTGAGGGCTTCTTTCATGATCAATTGGCGGTTATCGCTCATGTATACAGTATACCGTTCGGTACACTGTACGTCAAGCGATCTATAAGGGTCAAAATGCTGACACATATTGGAAACTAAAAGATCCTGCTTTCACTGAATGCAGGATCTTTTAATGCATGTTTATCTTATCCCAGGTTTTTAATCAACCACTTTTTTCTGCGCTGATCTTTGCCCAACTGTCGCGCAGCGGGGCGGTCTGATTAAAAATCGGTTTTTCAGGGGTTGAATCCTGGTCAACACAGAAAAATCCTTTGCGCTCAAACTGGCAGACTGAACCAATGGCTGGATTTCTTAATCCGGCTTCAACTTTGCTGTGGGTCAGCGTGATCAGCGAGGCTGGATTAATATAGTCTAAAAATGTTTTTCCTTCTTCCGGGTCATTTGGGTTTGGGATGGTAAACAGCCGGTCGTATAAGCGAACTTCAGCATCGACCGCACTGGAACAGGAAACCCAGTGAATGGTGCCTTTAACCCTGCGGCCATCCGGAGCGTAACCGCCGCGGGTTGCGGGGTCATAGGAGCAATGGATCTCACTGATTTCGCCGGTATCCGGGTCTTTAACATAATCGATACATTTTATGATATAGCCGTAACGCAGCCGGACTTCTTTTCCGGGGGCGAGGCGGAAATACTTTGGAGGCGGGTTTTCCTGGAAGTCATCGCGGTCAATGTAAATTTCGCGGCTGAAATCCACCATACGGGATCCGGCTGACGGATCTTCAGGATTATTAATGGCCTCCAGTTGTTCGATCTGGCCTTCCGGGTAGTTGGTGATAACGACTTTAATGGGGTCCAGGACGCCCATAACCCGTGGAGCAGTTTTATTGAGGTTATCGCGTACGATGTATTCCAGCAGGGCAATATCGACCATGTTTTCGTTTTTGGCTACCCCGGTTTGCATGATGAACTCGCGAATTGCCTGGGCTGGATATCCTTTACGGCGCATGCCGCACAGGGTGGGCATGCGTGGGTCATCCCATCCGCTTACCAGCTGATTATCCACCATTTGCCGGAGAAAACGCTTGCTCAGGATGGTATAACTGATATTCAGGCGGGCAAATTCCATTTGCCGGGTTGGAAATATTCCCAGTTTCTCGATAAACCATTCGTATAGCGGTCGGTGATCTTCATATGCCAGATCGCATAAAGAGTGGGTGATGTTTTCGATTGAGTCAGATTGGCCATGCGCAAAGTCGTACATGGGGTAGATGCACCAATCGTTCCCGGTACGGTGGTGGGCCGGCTCATGAATGATGCGATACATGACAGGGTCGCGCATGTTAATATTCGGTGAGGCCATATCAATTTTTGCCCGCAGAACACAGGCCCCATCCGGAAATTCCCGGTTGCGCATTTTTTCAAATAACGCCAGATTTTCTTCCATACTTCGGTTGCGATAAGGGCTGTCACGGCCGGGTTCGGTCAGCGTTCCCCGATATTCCCGGATTTCTTCCGGGTTGAGGTCGTCTACATAGGCCAATCCTTTTTGGATGAGCGTAACTGCAAAGTCATATAAGGCTTCAAAATAGTCTGAGGCATAGTATTCGCGGTTGCCCCAGTCAAACCCCAGCCAGTGAATATCTTCTTTAATGGCGTCAACATATTCAACATCTTCTTTGGTGGGGTTGGTGTCATCAAAGCGAAGATTGCACAGACCGTTAAACCGTTCAGCCATTCCAAAATCAATGACCAGTGCTTTTGCATGGCCAATATGGAGGTATCCATTGGGCTCAGGTGGAAAGCGGGTATGAACAGAAGAAAAGCGTCCGCTGGCTAAATCCTGTTCAATGGCTTCGCTGATAAAGTGGGATGGTGCATTTTGCATATCCTGTTCCATAACCTGTGTGTCTCCATTCAAAAAAACACCCCATGAGCGGGATGTGATTATTCTGTTTAAAGATAAGGAAAGGCTTATTTATTGCCTGACAATCAAATTGTATCATAGCTGATGCTTTTAAAAGATAAAGGCGGCTTTATCCATCAGCCGCCTTTACGGAGAAAAGAAAGAAACAAATACTACTTTTTTTGTTTCAAAATTTTGTTAAAGATGGTTTCTTTGTCAAGCGGTTTTGTGCAGAAGAACCAATCATAGCAGTGCATTCCCTGTTTTTCCTGATTTTCTACACGGTCTTTGGCTACTCCGCAGGATCCGGCGGTGGGGACGATAACTTCTTTGCCGGGTTCCCAGTCTGCAGGGGTGGCTATGCTGAACGCGTCTGCGGTTTGCAGTGCAACGATGACCCGATAGAGTTCGTCAAAGTTTCGGCCAAGACTGAGCGGGTAATAGATGATGGCGCGAATCGTTCCTTTTGGATCAATAAAGAAGACAGCCCGGACTGCCTTGGTGGTGGCTTCATTTGGCTGAATCATTCCATATTTTTTGGCAACATTCATGCTGATGTCTTCGATCAGGGGAAAAGTGATCTCAACATTTTTCATGCCATTAAATTCGATTTTTTCTTTAATGGTTCTGAGCCAGGCGATATGGCTGTAAAGGCCGTCTACCGAAAGCCCGACCAGTTTTGTATTGACGTCAGCAAATTTTTGCTGGAGGGTTCCAAAGGTCATAAATTCGGATGTGCAGACCGGAGTAAAGTCAGCCGGGTGGCTGAACAGAATGACCCAGCTTCCCTGATAGTCAGCGGGAAAGTTGATGGGGCCCTGGGTGGTTTCTGCTTTAAAAGCAGGGGCCTGATCGCCAATGCGTGGCATATTGATAACATCGTTTATATTGTTTTCCATGGTAATTATTCTCCTTATTGATCCTTATATTGATATTTCTGCGATGATTGAACCTGTAATGTTTCAGATACATGGGTATTGGCCTTCTGACATTCAGGGCACATTCCATAATACATGATGCGCGATCCGATTAATTTAAACCCGGTGTCTTTTTCCAGGTGGCTTTTCATACACAGCGCCGGGGATTCATCGTAATCGGTAATGTTGTGGCATTGGATGCAGGCCAGATTGATATGCGGTGTCTGGCGGGTTTCAAAGTGTACTGCGTCATCACCGGTAGACCCTAACTCATTGATTACACCCTGATTTACCAGCACGCGCAAAGTGTTATATACGGTAGCCAGAGAAAGAGAAGGATATTGACCTTTTAACTGCTGATAAATATCAGCAGCCGTAGGGTGCCTGTCGCTTTCCATCAGGGCTTTGCAAATTGCCGTTCTGGTTGCGGTCAGCCGTAAACCCGAGTCAATAAAAACTTTCTCCGATTGCGTCATGTATTGGTTCCTTATTTATAATAATTATAATATAAAAATAATTATTGTCAAGGAATGATTTTAAATAATGGGTTTTTGGAAGCTTTTATTGACTGTCATGTTCTGTCAACATTCGGTCAACGATTCTGTAAAAAAAAGGGTTTATGGATTACAATGCTTTTCCTCAGGCTGAATGAGAATCTATTGTAGGAGCGTGCTCCATGTCAATCTTTCCAGATGAAAAAAACGGTTATTGGAAAAAAATTAAGAATCTGCCCCGTAATGTATGGGCGGTGAGCCTGACCAGCTTTTTTATGGATATTTCCAGTGAGATGATCATTAATATCCTGCCCCTTTTCCTGAGCAATGTGTTAGGCATGCGAACGGTTGTCATTGGCGCAATCGAAGGAATTGCTGAGGCAACTTCCAGTGTTTTGAAAATATTTTCCGGCTGGTTTTCTGACAGGCTTAAATCCAGAAAAGGACTGGCTGTTTTGGGATATACGCTCTCTGCTGTTGCAAAGCCATTTTTCTATTTTGCCAACAGCGCGGGGATGATTACCGGTATTCGGGTGGCAGATCGAATTGGCAAAGGAATTCGAACGGCTCCCCGGGATGCCCTGGTGGCTGATTCGGTTGAAACCAAAAATCGTGGAGTTGCGTTTGGGTTTCAAAGAGCGGCTGATACAGCCGGGGCAATGGTTGGTCTGATCATTGCTCTGGGTGTGGTTTGGTTTACTCAGCAATATGTTGAAAAGATTACCCGATCGACTTTTCAGCTCATTGTATTGATCAGTATTATTCCGGCTTTTTTGGCTGTTTTGTCGCTGGTTTTGGGTACCAAAGAAACCCGGGTTGAAGGGCAGCGGCAGATGCCAAAATTTGCTTTTAAAGCGCTTGGAAAGAATTTTATGATTTTCATGATGATTGTGGCTATCTTTGATCTTGGAAATTCATCGGATGCTTTTCTGGTTTTGCGGGCTCAGGAACGGGGAATCAGTGTTGCGGGCATCTTAATGATGTTGGTGGTGTTTAATCTGGTTTACACGGTTACCTCTCTTCCGGCCGGGTCTCTTTCAGATCGGGTTGGGCGGAAAAAAGTTATATTGGGTGGCTGGCTGGTGTATGCGCTTATTTACATGGGTTTTGCTTTGGCGAAAAGCGCTGCGGTTGTCTGGCTTCTTTATATCTGCTATGGGTTTTATTATGGGCTGAGCTATGGTACGACCAAAGCCCTGGTAGCGGATCTGGTTTCTGAAGAATTGCGGGGTACGGCTTATGGAACGTATAATGCTGTTTTAGGGGTTCTGGACTTCCCGGCTTCTTTGATAGCCGGTTTATTATGGCAGGGCGCAGGGAACTGGGCGGGGTTTGGGCCTTCGGCGCCGTTCTGGTTTGGCGGCGGTATGGCTTTATTGGCGGTGGCTTTAATGGCGTGGTGGCTGCCAAAACTGTCGCGGTCTTCTGCAGCTGTGTAATCCGGTGAATGCGTTTATAATAAAAGAACTGGTTGTAAAATGCGAACTGAAATCAGCCGTACTCTGTTGGAAACTGTTTTGGGCAGACTGGTTTTTCTGGCGTAAATGCTTATGAAAAGAATTTCTGCTGCTGAGGGCAGCATTTGGTATCATGTTGACGAGCTGAGAAAACGATTGGTGCTGATCGTAATCGGCTTTGTTATTGGCGTTTGTGTGAGTTTTTTCTTTGCGCAATACCTTTTGGATTTTCTTGCCCGACCTGTTGGCGGGGTCAGTAAACTGCAGGCGATTGAAATTACTGAGAATATCAACAGCCTGGTTCGGATTACCATGCTTTCCGGGTTTATATTATCGCTGCCGTTTTCAATTTATCAGATTTACTCCTTTGTAGGCCCTGGCCTGACCGGCCGTGAAAAACGCTGGGTTTTCCTGTCTATTCCTTTTGCAACGGTTCTTTTTTTAACCGGTGCATCTTTTGCTTATTTTGTCATGCTTCCGACCGCTTTGCCTTTTCTGGTCGGGATGCTTGGAGTAGAAACCATTCCCCGCTTATCCAGTTATATTGCCTTTGTAACCCAAATGATTTTTTGGATCGGTATGGCATTTGAAGCTCCCTTGTTTATGTATATTCTTGCGAAAATTAAATTAATTTCTGCTTCAGTCATGCTGAAACAATGGAAGATTGCGATCGTTGTCATTGCCATTCTGGCAGCAGTTATCACGCCAACCGGAGACCCGGTGAATATGGGGCTTTTGATGGTGCCCTTATTGTTTATCTATTTTTTCAGTGCGCTTCTGGCCTGGTTTGCCAGGAGAAACGAAAATACGTTACAATCATAACAACGATTTAAAGAAGGAGATTTAATTATGCCATTAGGATTAAGACCTGTTGAACTGATTATCATTCTGGTGATCATTGTTTTATTATTTGGGGTTGGCCGTATCAGCAAAGTTGCGGGTGAATTTGGCAGTGGTATTCGGGAATTTAAAAAGAATTTAAAAGAACCGGCTGAAGGTGAAGAATCAAAAGAAAAATCTGCTGCCGAAAAAAGTGACTCATCGTCGGAATAGTCGGCAGGTTGTTGCACCGTGAATATTTTAAATATTGGCCCGATAGAATTAGTCACAATCCTTCTCCTGGCTTTTGTTATTTTAGGGCCAAAAGATATGATTGCCACCGGGAGAAAGCTTGGCCTTTTTGTCAGGAAAGTGACTAATTCTGATATCTGGCGTTCAATGCAGACAACCTCAAAAAAAATCCAGGAGATGCCTGAGCAATTTATGAAAGAAACAGGTCTGCAGGATGATCTGGAAAAACTGGAAACTCTTTCCCGTGACTTGAATCAGCAGATGGAAGTCCGGATTGCTGATGAGGAAAAAACTGTTTCAGACCCCCATCAAAAACCAGACGTTTCGCATATTGCAGAAGAAGAGAAAGAAAAACCGGCTTCTGTGCAATGAATGGATGAGCGCTTTAAAGTCTGCAAGGCATATCGTTTTTGAAATCTGCCGGATATTTTTTGCAGCGTTTAAAATCTTACGGGTTATCCAATATGTAACAGGGGATGGCATTTCCCGGAGGGTTTAATTTTCCCCAGGAATACATTATCTTTTCAAATGTTAAGTCTGTTTTCAGATGCGCAGGCGTAATGGCGCTCCAGTTGGGGGGCGGGCCGGATACTTCAGTTGTTTTCCCCAATGTCTTACAAACTTCTTTAAACGCTTCAGTTTCTTCGGTAAGAATGACCTGATGGTCTGTCTCTGTTGCCGAAGAAGCTGTTAAATCCGTATTTGTATTGTTTATCCAGGTCAGAATGGGGGAAATCGAGACCGAATCTGCCAGGATGTATCCATCCCAGGTGAATCTGAAGGCGGATAATTGTTCCAGGAAGGCTTGTACTGGTTGCTGAGATTCATTTAACCTGAATGAATCAGACAGTGCCTGTACCTGGGATGGGTTTAAAACATCAGGGTACAGGGCCATCAGTGTGAGGCCCGGGTAATCGACCGGACCCAGAAAAGCAATCCAGACAGAGACCAGTTTGGGGCGGTCTTTGGTTAAGTCATCTACCCGAATGAGGACGATGTTGGTTTGACTGCTGTCTGTATTTCCGAAAGCGGGTGATGGAAAAACAATGGCGGTTGGGCTGGTTTTAATACGGGCAGAGTGTACCTGGTTGGCCAGAAGAATTCCAATGATTCCGCAGGTCAAAAATAAGAAGATAAACAGGAAACCCTGAGCTTTTTTTTGTTTCATAGGCGTAAGAAAATGATTATTTGCTATATTGTAACAGAACTGACTTGGAAGCATACGCCCATTTTTGCGTGTAAGAGCAACATGATAATGTCCTAAAGCAGCAATTTAGAAAAGTCCTAATTA
>CAZEEL010000085.1:0-8816 GCA_964511135.1 uncultured Leptolinea sp.
CCGGCATTGAACACGGCACCGCCGTTTCTGAAATCATTCATGCCATCGCCCCCGATGCTCAGATATTTGGCGCCGCCTACGCAAGCGATATCGAGTTTTATGAAGCCATTGACTGGCTCGTCAGCCAGGGAGTCACCGTTATTAATCATTCCGGCGGAAGCTCGTTTGGCCCCCGCGATGGAAGCGGCCCGGACGCCGACAAACTGACCCAGGTCATGGACGATAATATCCTCTGGGTTAATTCTGCCGGCAATGAAGGAGATGTTCACTGGCGGGGTCCGTTTACCGACACCGATCAGGACGGAATTCATGAGTTTGACAGCAATGGAAACATTGGCATTGGCTTTATCCCATATGGAGACACCTGCATATTGGTCGAATGGGATGACTGGGACACTGCAACAGAAGATCTGGACATCGCCATTGTGGATCAGGAAGGCAATGTGATTGTAGACTCGGCCGATATTCAGGATGGAGAGAATGACCCAGCCGAAGCAATTCAATATCTGTTCCCGGATGACGGGCCTTATTTTCTGGTTATTCAGGCAGATCGGGTGACCCGCCCGGTCATGATTGACGTTTTTTTTGAATCTGCAGAAATTGATCCCAATTATATGGTAGCGGCTGGTTCCATTGCTTCACCCGGAGATACAGAAGCCGTATTAACCGTCGGAGCGTATAACTGGAAGTCTCAGGAAATAACCTATTACAGTTCACAGGGCCCCACCACAGACGGGCGTCTGAAACCGGATATTTCCGGCCCCAGCGAAACCTACAGCGCCGCTTATCTCGGGGAATTCGCCGGCACATCCAATTCTTCACCCCAGGTTGCCGGCGCAGCCATTCTGATTCGCCAGGCATTCCCCGACATGTCGGCATATGAAGTGAAAGACCTTCTGATCCGCATGGCCAAAGATGCCGGCCCTTCCG
This sequence comes from uncultured Leptolinea sp., assembly GCA_964511135.1. GTDB lineage: Bacteria > Chloroflexota > Anaerolineae > Anaerolineales > Anaerolineaceae > UBA4782. The sequence goes on from CAZEEL010000085.1 coordinate 931, forward strand.
GCCCGGATACTGCCTATGGTTCCGGGCTGCTCTGGATGGGAAAACCGCCGGTTGCCGGTGAACCTCAGCCAACGCTTGAAGCGCCATTTGCCACACCCGAACCCATTTACGTTACGCCATCCCCTGTAGAAACGACGGAAGAAGATGATTCTGACACATGGTTCATCCTGATAGGTGGTGGATGCTGCTTTACCCTCCTGTTTGTCATGGGTCTTGTGCTGATCGTTGTTCTGCTGACCCGCAGAAAAAAGACCCACGTCCCGGCATATTATCAGGCGCCGCGACCTCCTCAACCGGCATACCGGCAGGCCCCTCCATCACGGCCAAATCAATGTAAATTCTGCCACTTACCGCTGCAGCCGGGTGCCAGGTTCTGCCCGCATTGCGGACAAAAACAGTAATCGGTCGGAAAAATGAATTAAAACGGGCTCCTGACATGCGAGGAGCCCGTTTTGTTTATACAGTTTTTGCGGATACAACCAGACAGAGAAACTGCTTTATACCCAGCGAATCGGAGGATCCGAATGACGCAAACCTTTAGGATATTTCAGCTCAGGGATGCCAATCGCCAGCGCAGCAAAAACTGCATGCTGTTCCGGAATCTCTGCCAGCCGGGCGATACTGCGATCATGCCGGGCAGCCAAAACCAAAAAACCGGCATAAAAACTCCCCAGCCCCAGCGTATGGCACATTAAAGATGCATTCTGGGCAGAAAGCTGGGCATTTTCCAAAGCAAAAGAGTGTTTTTCTCTGCCATGAAGCAGCAGCACACAGGGAGCCTGATGCAGAATCGGGTCTTCGCCCGCTTTCAGCGAATCTACCATCTGATCAATGACAGGCAGATATTTCATTCCCAACGAAGAGTCATAAGCGCGCATAAAAAAGGAAACCTTCCGCAGCAGTCGATTGCGCAGCAGAACCGCCAGATTTGCAAAATGAAACACGACCAGCTCGCTGAGTTGCTTCAGTTTTTCCTCTGTCTGCACCACCGTATAATACGTAGTTGGAATATTGGAAGCAATCGGTGCAGAACGGGCAGCTTTCAGAATTAATTGCAGGTGATCTTTTCGTACTGCCTGACGCGTAAAAGAACGCACCGACCGTCGGGTTTGCATCCAGTTTAAGACAGCCTGCATATCAGGCTGCGATTCTTCCTCAACAGAGAAAAGCGCACTTTGAGGAAAGTGATTATGCTGAACGGCCTCCGTTGGACAAACCGCTGCACAATGACCACAGGTCATACACTTCTGCGGACGCTCAACCACCACAGCCTGCCCTGACCAGGTAAAAACACCGGAAGGACATTCCATCATGCAAGCCCGGCATTGAATACAAAGCGCCGAATCAATTTTTATTTCACGAGGCATCGCTGCTCCTTCGTCTCAGTTCCTTTTGAACGAAAAAACATGGCTGTTTCATCGTCTTTTTATTACACTTTTTATTATATAGGAAACTGAATAAAACAGACATGCTATAATCTATCAGGGTACCTATGCAAAAAACTGATTTAATTCGACCTTCTCCCATTGCCGGAACCTGGTATAACGCCAATGCACAGCAACTGGCTGAAGAAGTTAACGGGTATATTCAGGCTGCTCAAATTCCTCCCATTAAAGGGAAGATTATCGGGCTGATATCTCCGCACGCCGGGCTGCGCTATTCCGGCCCCACCGCCGGTCATGCCTGGCGGGCTGTAAAAGGTCAGTCATATGATTTGGTTGTCATTCTTTCTCCGCTGCATCAATATCATCCGGCCCCGTTTTTAACATCGGCCCACGCATTCTATCAAACCCCCATCGGAATCATTCCAGTAGATCAGGAAGCGGTTCAGGAAGTGACAAAAACCCTGAAAGCAGAAATTTCGCTGAAGATCGAACCGATTGCCTGTGATCAGGAACACTCTCTGGAAATTCAGCTTCCCTTCCTGCAACAAACGCTGCTGAAAGATTTTAGACTCCTGCCGCTGATGATACGCACACTCTCTCCAAAACTGTTGCAGGGGCTGGCTTTAACGTTAGCCCAGGTACTTAAAAACCGAAACATCTTACTGGTTGCCAGTACAGACCTGTCTCACTTTTATCACGTCACTCAGGCAAACCAGCTTGATTCAGTAATGATGAAAGCCATTGAACAGTTGGACCCACAACAAGTATTGAACTGTGAAGCAGATGGCAGCGGACAGGCGTGCGGAGCCGGGGGAGTTGCCACCGTTCTATGGACAGCGCTCCGCCGGGGAGCCAACCAGGTGCACCTGCTGCATCACAGCACCTCTGGCGACGTTACCGGAGATTACAGCCAGGTCGTTGGGTATGGCGCAGCAGTAATTACAGAAACATTATGATGATCCCCCTGTATATCGGCCTCATTTTCATTCTGATTGGGTTGAATGCTTTTTTTATTTCCGTAGAATATGCCATCGCAGCTTCTCATCGTTCACAACTGGATACTGTCGCTTCTCCAAACCCGCGCTCTTTTCAGACAGTCGCCGACTGGCTGGAAAATCAGCAAAGCCGCCGGCAGTTGCTGGCTTCCATACAGGTAAGTATTACACTGATCAGTCTGGCATTGGGAATACTGGGAGCAAAAACGGTTGAGGCTGTTTTCACCCCGCTCATTCACCAGACCAACCTTCCTGCATGGCTGCATGCTTTGGATGTTCTCATCCCCATCCTGCCGCTGCTGCTCTCACTGCCTGTCATTGCCGGGCTGCAGATTGTACTGGGGAATCAGGTTCCCAAAGCAGCCGTCCTCCATGAACCGGAAAAGTTTGCGCTCCAGGCAGCTCCCCTTATGTCTTTCATAATTGGGCTGTCAAAATGGTTTACGCAGCTCCTGGGGTGGCTAACCCGAAAAATTCTTCGCGCAATCGGCATCCCTGAAAATAACAATCCGCATTTTTCAGCCGAGGCCTTGAAAAAAATTGTAAACAGCCCTGAAGTCGCCGGTATTTTGGAAAAACCGGAACAGGCCATGCTCTCCAATGTGATCAATATTGGAGACATGCGTGTACGGCAAATCATGATTCCGCGCACAGAAATTGTCGCGCTGGAAGAAACAACCACCCTGGAAGAAGCAATCCACGCAATGCTGGATCACTCCATTACCAAGATTCCCATCATCGACAATGATATTGACCATATCAGCGGAATCCTGCATCTGCGCGATCTGGTCCGGTATCAGCGGGATGGAAAATCTCCCCATGAACCGGTCGGATCGATCAAACGGGAAGCCCTCTTTGTTCCCGAATCCATCGCTGTCAATGATCTCCTCTATGAGTTTCGCACCCATCACTCACACATCGCAATCGTATTGGACGAATTTGGGGGAACCGCAGGGCTGGTAACCCTGGAAGACGCCATGGAAGAAATTGTCGGAGATGTGCAAGATGCCTTTGAAGATGAAAACCCTGCCTTTACGCCCATTGCGGCAGGAAAAACAATTATCGACGGTTTTACGTTGATTGAAGAAGTAAACCATCATTTTGGACTGAAATTATCCAACCCATATTATGATACGATCTCAGGCTATATACTGGATTCTTTGGGCCGTATGGCAAATGTCGGAGATCGGGTCATCGTTCCAGACCAACAAATCGAGCTGGAGGTTATCAGCATGGATCAGCTGCGAATTGACCAGGTCTGTCTTTCTCCCATCGCCGATACACCACCCTCAGATCCTTCAGCAGCTTCCCCTGCAGAACCGGAATAGCCGATGCTGGTTCGGGTTGCAGTTAACATCCCCAGTTTAAGCGGCGAATTTGACTATTCCGTCCCTGACGAGCAGATGACCAATATTCAGCCTGGAAGCCTGGTCATCGTTCCTTTCGGGAAACAAACCGTGCAGGGGATCGTCACGGCCATCATCAGCCATTCGGATATTGAAGAACTTCGCCCTATTCTGGAACAGATAGACTCCCAGCCTGCGATTACCCCGGCCCTTCTGGAACTGGCCGGCTGGCTGGCCAACCATACCTTTACCCCCCTCTCCGTATGCCTTGACGCCATGCTCCCGCCGGGCATATCACAGCATGCCGATACTGAATATCGTCTGGCAAGCGCAGAAGCCCCAACCCGCGAATTACAGCCAGGAATCGAAACCCGCTTGTACCATCTGATTAAAAAACGGCAGCCTGTCCGCGGGCGCCAAATCCAGACCGCGCTTCCGCGTGTGGAATGGAAACCGGCAGCGCAAAGGCTGGTCAAAGCCGGCTGGCTGGAGGCCATCCCTGTTCTGCCCCCGCCTGGAATTCGCCCGCGTTATATCAAAACGGCCGCTCTGGCCGTTCCTCCCGAAAAAATTGATCACATCACGGCTCTGCCCGGCCGTGCCGACAGTCAGGCCCGCCGGATGGCAGCTCTCCAGTTCTTAAAACACGAACCTCTTCCGGTAGCTTTACCCTGGGTCTATGCCTCCAGTCAGACAAAACTGGCTGATCTGACCGCCCTGGCCGATCAGGGATGGATACAGTTGAATGAAACCGAATGGTTTCGTGACCCGCTGGATAAGCTGGAAAGCATTCCCAATGAATACATTCATCTCACCCGCCGGCAGCAGTCGGTCTGGCAGGCCATTTCACAGCGGATGGAAGAAAACCATGCCGGTAAACCGGTCTCGCCCATTCTGTTGCATGGCGTAACCGGATCCGGTAAAACCGAACTTTATCTGCGGGCAGTACAACAAGCTTTAAATATGGGCAAACAGGCCCTGGTTTTGGTTCCTGAAATATCACTGACACCGCAAACGGCCCAGCGTTTTGTGAGCCGTTTTCCAGGGATGGTTGGCCTGATCCATTCGCGTCTTTCTGCCGGAGAACGCTACGACACCTGGCGGCGTGCCCGCAACGGAGACTTAAAAGTCATTATCGGGCCGCGCAGCGCCCTTTTCACCCCCCTGACTGATCCGGGGCTCATCATACTCGATGAAGCCCATGATGAAAATTACCATCAGAGAGAGTGTCAGCCTTTTTATGACGCGGTAGACAGCAGTATTGCTTATTCCCGCTTTAGCCATAGCCTGCTGATTCTGGGAACCGCCACCCCGAACGTCACCATTTATTGGCAGGCAAAAAAAGAAAACTGGGATATTTTTACCCTCCCCCACCGGGTTCGGGCCCACCGGGCAGACAGCGCCCCCAAAAACACAGACGAAGAACCTGCTCCGTTACCGCTTCCCGTTGTCACTATCGTAGATATGCGAACAGAATTAAAATCCGGCAATACCTCACCCCTCAGCCGGCAACTGCAACATGACATACAACAGGTTCTCGAAAAACAACAACAGGCCATTCTGTTTCTTAACCGCCGCGGATCTGCAAGTTATGTATTCTGCCGAAACTGCGGACAAACCATATGCTGCCCGCAATGCTTAACCCCCCTGACCGCGCATCAGGATAACCAGAAGCTGCTCTGTCATACCTGCAACTATCAGCGGCAGATGCCAAAAATATGCCCCTCCTGCCGCAGTTCGGCCATTCGGGCTTTAGGCGCCGGCACCGAAAAACTGGAAAAAGAAGTGCAGAAACTTTTTCCAACGGCCCAAACCCTGCGCTGGGATGCAGATACCACCCGATCCAAAGGATCACACAACCTTATCCTTTCATATTTTCGCAATCAGCAGGCAGATATTTTGATCGGAACCCAGATGCTTGCCAAAGGCTTGGACCTGCCACAGGTCACACTGGTCGGGGCAGTTCTGGCCGATCTCGGGTTAAACCTGCCCGATTACCGCTCGAATGAACGCACCTTTCAATTGCTGACCCAGGTTGCCGGACGGGCCGGTCGTTCTGCGCTGGGAGGAAAAGCGATCTTCCAGACCTATCAACCCGAATCGCCGGTTATTCAGGCAGCGGCACAGCATGATTTTTCAGGTTTCTACCAGCAGGAATTAAAACAACGAAGCGCGATTGGATACCCGCCGTTTTCCCGCCTGATACGGCTGGAATATCGCAGCCAGCAGGAAAATCAGGCGGCTTCTGAAGCCGCCCGGATGGAGCAGCAGATCCGGCACTGGATGGCTGAAAAAAACTACCAACAAACCCGCTTAATAGGGCCTGTTCCCTGTTATTTTAAAAAAATCAACGGCTGGTTTCGCTGGCAGATCATCCTTTGCGGAGCAGACCCGGCTGACATCATCCGCAATCATACGCTGAAAGATTGGCTGATTGAGGCAGACCCGCCCAATTTATTATGACAGAGTAAGTATGGCCTGCAGAACAGCCAGTTGCACCGGCATGGTTTCAGAGGAAAAAATCGGCGCTCCTCCGGTCAACCACCCTGAAGCGTGATCATCTGAAAGCAGGAAAATCTTTCATTATTCATAAAAAAACAGTTTTTAATGCCATCATTCTGTTTTTCCGCTTCTTAAAGAGCTGTTTCTGGTTAAAATAGTCATAGCAATACCCATAAGGAGAGCAAAAAATGGAAAAATATCTCGGTCAGAACATCCCCAAACTGGGTTTTGGATTGATGCGCTTACCCATGCTGAATGTTGAAACAGAAGAAATCGATCTTGCACAGGTCATGGATATGGTTGACCTGTTCCTTGAAAATGGATTCTGCTATTTCGATACCGCCTATGGATATAACAACGGAAAATCAGAGCAGGCAGCCAAAAAAGTCCTGACAGACCGTTACCCGCGAGACCATTTTCTGCTGGCCACCAAACTGCCGGCCTGGGGCGGAGCCAAAACAAAAGAAGAAGCCCGGCAGATGTTTTATACCTCACTGGAACGAACCGGAGCCGGTTTTTTTGACTTTTACCTGCTGCACAATCTGGGAGAAAAAAGAACCCAAAAATTTTATGATTTTGACATTTGGGATTTTCTGCGCCAAAAGAAACAGGAAGGGTTGATTCACCACCTGGGATTTTCGTTTCATGACCAGGCGAAGCACCTCGACCAGCTTTTAACAGAAAACCCTGACATGGATTTTGTACAACTGCAAATCAATTATGCCGACTGGGAAAATCCAATGATCGAATCACGGTTATGCTATGAAACTGCCAGAAAACATGGCAAACCGGTAATCATCATGGAACCGGTTAAAGGCGGTATTTTAGCTTCGCCGCCACCTTCTGTAGCTGAAATCTTCCAGAAAGCCAACCCCCAGGCCTCGCCGGCGTCCTGGGCTGTCCGCTACGCAGCTTCCCTGGAAGGTGTTATTACAGTTCTCAGTGGAATGTCCAATCTGGATCAGATGAAAGATAACATCGCATACATGAAAAACTTCGTTCCGCTGAGCGCCGATGAACAGAACGTCATCACCCAGGCCCGGGAAACCCTGGCTGCCATTCCTTCCATTCCCTGTACCTCCTGCAAATATTGCATGCCCGGTTGTCCGCAGTCAATCAACATCACGGGAGTGTTTAAGTGCATGAATATGATCCATACTTTCAATACCGTTAAGACTGCCCGAAACTCTTATATATTCGCCACCCGCGACTATGGCCGGGCTTCAGACTGTATCGAGTGCGGTCAATGCGAAAGCATTTGCCCGCAACACCTTCCCATTATTGAGGAATTAAAAAAAGCCGCAGCCACCCTGGAATAAAAAACCTTAGCCCGGTGTGTTTTCGGGGGTTGCATGGTTGGCCTGTCTGTGCGGAATGGTTTTGCCTGCGGAAAAATTCGGCGGGATGTTGTATCCGGCGGGGGATTATTTTACCGGTAATATCAGGGGTGCGGTAAGAATGAAAGCAGCAAAAAAAAGCCTTATTCCGGTGTGATTTTGTTTCTGATGGATGGCTGTTTTCTGTGAAACGCTGTCCGTCGAAGTGATTTTCCTGCGGCGGGATGAGGGCATCCCGCCCTACCGTGTTGATGGTTTTTCAGGTTACGGTCGAATACCAGGCGGGTGGTTTTAAAATCATTCAGCCAGGGTTGAAAAATT
>CAZEEL010000086.1:0-8721 GCA_964511135.1 uncultured Leptolinea sp.
AACCTGTGAAATTACATGAATTGACGTATAATCAGGGCTTATCAGCATTTTGACGCATTGGAAAGAAAGTGAAAGGAACCGGTAATCCGGCTTAAACAACATGAATATTGATGATAACCGCGGTACAACCATTCTGCATCGTACTGCCGGTAAAAAACCCCCGCGTTCTGTTTCAACCTGGTTAATAGGAAGACCTCTGCGGACGGCCGATGCTCCGCATCAGACGATTGGAAAGTTTATTGGTCTGGCTGTTTTCTCTTCAGACGCGATGTCATCGGTGGCCTATGGGCCTCAGGAAATGATGACCGTGCTGGCGCTGGCGGGTGTGGGCGCTTTAAAACTTGCCTGGCCGATTTCGATTGCCATTGTGGCGCTGCTCATCATTTTAGCCATTTCATATGAACAGACCATCCATGCCTACCCTGGCGGGGGCGGGGCCTATATTGTTTCACGCGATAACCTGGGTGAAATTCCGGCGCTGGTGGCCGGGGCTTCGCTTTTGACCGACTATATTCTTACCGTTTCGGTATCTATTTCTTCCGGTGTGGCGCAGATTGCTTCGCAGTTTCAGGCTTTGCAGCCTTATCGGGTGCATCTGGCGGTCTTTTTTATTCTGATGGTGATGCTGTTAAATCTGCGGGGGGTTAAAGAATCGGGGTTTGTGTTTTCTGTTCCGACCTATGTCTTTATCGTCCTGATGTTTATCACCATTATTTTTGGCCTCATTCGTTATTTTACCCACAGCCTGGGAACAGTTCAAAACCCGCCGCATCTTGAAACGAAAGTTTTGCAGCCGATATCTCTGTTTCTGATTTTGCGGGCATTTGCCAATGGTACTTCTGCTTTGACCGGAGTTGAAGCAATTTCAAACGGAATTACTGCTTTTAAGGAACCGCGTACTCAGAATGCCGGGCGAACTTTGGTGATGATGGCGGTTATTTTGGGTTCACTGATGCTGGGAATTTCCTTCCTGGCAACTCATGTTCAGACCATTCCTTCTGAGCATGAAACGGTCATTTCTCAGATGGCCCGAACCATTTTTGATACGGATATTAATGTTTATAACTTTTCATATGTGATTTATACGCTGGTTATTTTATCGACCATGCTGATCCTTATTCTGGCGGCCAATACGGCCTTTGCAGATTTTCCCCGCCTGGGGGCCATGATTGCCGGCGATGGTTTTCTGCCGCGGCAAATGTCGTTCAGAGGCAGCCGCCTGGTGTATTCCTGGGGAATTGCAACGCTGGCCATTATTTCTTCTTCGCTGGTGATCATTTTTAATGCCAGCGTAACGGCTTTGATTCCTTTGTACGCCATTGGGGTTTTTCTGTCTTTTACCATGTCGCAGGGGGGTATGGTGCTGCGCTGGTGGAAAACCGGACGGCTCTCCAGGGGAGAAACCCTGCAGGAACGGGGCTCGGTTTTGTCGTATGACCGGCACTGGCTGCTGAAAATGCTGGTTAATGGCCTGGGAGCGGCCGCAACCCTGCTGGTTACGGTTATCTTTGCGGTCACAAAGTTCCATGAAGGCGCGTGGATCATTATTATTGTGATTCCATTAATGGTTTGGGCTTTCCTGTCAATTCACCGGCATTATAAGCATCTTGCAGCCAAGCTTTCACTGGATACTTTTGGCTCTGCGCCTGTTTTGCATCGCAATCGGGTGATCATTCCGATTGCCGGGGTGCATAAAGGAACGCTGGCTGCCCTGCGCTATGCCCGGGCTCTTTCCAATGATATAACGGCTGTGCATGTCAGCCTGGCCCCTGAAGAAGGAGAAAAAGTCCGTGAGAAATGGGAAGTATGGGGCGAGGGGATGCGTCTGGTGATTTTGGAATCGCCCTATCGTCTGCTGATTGAGCCTCTGATTGAGTATATTCATGATATCGACATGGCTTTGAAACCGAATGAGATCATCACAATTGTGGTTCCTCAGTTTATTTCCAATCATGTGGGCGGCAGATTCCTGCATACCAATACGGCCGAAACGTTGCGCAAAGTTTTGTTGCGCCGGTCTGAAATTGTGATTGTTGAAGTTCCCTATCAGGTGGAAGAAGAAAATGTTCTTTCATCGGCGCCGGCTGGCGGGGGAATTGGAGAAAAATAAAACAGAAACAGGAAGGCTGTCATGCGAGTGATTATTGTAGGCTGCGGGCGGATTGGTTCTCACCTGGCGTATGCGTTGTTTAAAACAGGCCATGAAGTGGCGGTAGTCGATGCGGATGCAGAGGCTTTCAGTGCCCTGCCTTCAGATTTTAACGGCAGAATGATTGAAGGAGATGCCTTAAATCAGGATGTTCTGCATCGGGCAGGGATTGAAAAGGCGGAAGCACTGTGTGCTGTCAGCAAATATGACGCTCTTAATCTGGCGGTTTCTCATATTGCCGATGAAATTTATCATATCAAACGGGTGATATCCCGCAATTATGATCCGAATTGCCTCCCCATGTTTGATGCATTTGGCGTTCAGACGGTCAGTTCCAGCATGTGGGGATCGCAACGAATGGAAGAGATGATTTCTGATTCGGATGTCAGAACGATCTTCTCGGCAGGCAATGGCGAGGTAGATATCTATGAAATTTCCATTCCGGCTCACTGCGAAGGAAAAACTGTCCAGGAAGTCTTTGGCAGTGAAGAAATCCGGGTTGTTTCGGTTGCCCGGGCAGGAACGGCCAGCATCCCGGAAGCGGATTTTGTCTTAAAAGAAGATGATTATGTCCTGGCAAGCGCTACTTTTAAGGGCATTCATGCGGTGCGCCAGTGTTTGCAGTCTGGTAAGGAGGGTAATTAAATGGTGATCATTATTGTCGGCGGGGGCAGAACGGGGCTGCAGCTGGCGCGGCTGCTGCTGACCCAAAATCAGGATGTGCGGGTGATTGAGGATCACAAAGAAATTTTAAGCGTTTTGCATCGTGAGCTTCCTACAGAAGTGATTCTGGAGGGAAACCCAATGTTTCCTGAGACGCTTGAAGAAGCCGGGATCGAACAGGCAGATGCCCTGGCGGCTTGTACCGCAGACGATTCGGTTAATCTGGTTTTGTGTCACTTTGTGCGCGAAAAATATAAAATTCGTCGCACGATCTCGCGGGTCAATAACCCCCGCAATGCCTGGCTGTTTAATCATGCTTTTGGGGTAGATGTAGCCCTTAATCAGGCTGAAATTCTGGCGACGTTAATTCAGGAAGAAATATCACTGGGGGATATGATGACCCTGCTCAAACTGAAACGCGGCAAATACAGTCTGATTGAAGAAAGAATAGACGCAAATGCTCCTGCAGTAGGGGTAACGATTAAAGATTTAGATCTGCCGCAGCATTGCGTGATTTCGGCCATTATTCGGAATGGCGAGGTCATGATTCCGCGCGGGCTTACTGTTTTGGCCGCAGGGGATGAAATACTGGCGCTGATTGAAGAGAAAGAAGCCAGACAACTGTCCGGTCTGTTGACGGACCCGGCAAAAAAGAGCCATCTGTGAGGCGGGCAGATCATGCCTGGTTGGATGCTGAGTCGTGTATGTGTAAACCGTTGCAGAAGATGATTTGACCTCCTGCCAGGCTTCAGGTATAATAACGGTTCATTTTGCATAGAAAGAGAGAAGAAGGAAATGCCGAAAAGGACTTTTCAACCCAAAATTCGTCGTCGGGTGCGCGTGCATGGTTTTCGTGCCCGAATGGCGTCGGCAGATGGTCGTGAAGTATTACGCCGCCGGCGAGCCAGAGGCCGCGCCAGACTGGCAGTGACCCGAAACAATCATGTCAAGAATGTACGTTGGTAGTTCAAAAACAGAGTTTTCTCTATAGACGCTCGTTCTTTTTATGTTGGGAAAACCTGAATGGTTAGGCTGCCAGGGTGAAACAGCGGTTTCGCCTGAAACACTCTCAAGACTTTAAGCGGGTGCGAAGCGATGGAAAAGCTTATTCGCACCCGTTTTTTGTGTTTCTTGTTTGTCAGGGAATCGGCGATCATCCGCGTTTGGGAATTTCAGTATCCAAACGTTATGGCAGTGCAGTAGAAAGAAACCGTGCCAAACGAAGAATTCGGGAGATTTGTTCAGCCAGAATGGATAAACTGTCTTCCAATTATGATATGATGGTGATTGTGCGTTTACCGATGAAAAAGGCAGGGTATAATCAGTTGACGGAAGCAGTAGACAACGTGTTTTCCAGGGCAAAAGTGTTAACCTATGACGAATGACAGTCATTCGGATGAACCCATCCGCGAGCTATATCATGATGAACCAAAACTGAGAGAATTATCTTTTACGTTTAAAACGGCCTTTCAGTGGGGGGTGCTGGCGCTGCTTCGGGTTTATCAAAAGGTTTTCTCACCGATGCAGCCCCCGAACACATGCCGTTTTTACCCTTCCTGTTCCCATTATATGTATCAGGCTGTCTACCGGTTTGGGGCTGCGCGCGGGTTTTGGCTGGGGGTAAAGCGCCTGGTTCGCTGTAATCCCTATTCTGCCGGAGGGTATGATCCTGTTCCTGATAAAAATAAAGAAAATTCTATACAATCAATGAGTATCCATGAAAGAGCCTAGAAAAAAATCGTTAATTCTTGTAATTTTGTTGGTATTAACCGGCTTAATGTTGAGCAGCTGCAGCGGGGGGGGCGTGCCTCTCAACAATTGGCCCGGGGTGAGCGTTTACAACAACGCGGTGTATCTTTCGAGTATGAGGCTATATCGTGTCAACCCGGTTGACGGCATACAGCAATGGCGGTCACCGGAAAAAACAGACAGTAAGCATCTTGTGTATGCCGCGCCTGCTTTTTCTGATGAAGCTGTGTATGTTGGCGATTATGGCGGCACTATCAGCAGCCTCAATCCGAATACGGGGAGTGTCAACTGGAGCGTGCAGGTTTCTGCGCATCCGCTTACGGCTGATCTTCTGGTCGTGGGTGATCTGATTTTGGCGCCTTCCAGAGATGGAATCTTATACACGCTTAATCTGGCCGGGTTGCCGCAGTGGCAGTTTAAGACCGGCGATTCGATTATGTTCGGCCCGGCCGTTGATGAGACCCAGGTTTATCTGGCCTCAATGGATAAAAAATTATATGCTTTAGACCAGGCTTCGGGCAAAGCCAACTGGGAATATGACCTGAAAGCGATTGCTTTGGACAGCCCGGTCATCTCTGCTGATGGAAAACTGGTTGTGGTCAGTACCCTGGGCAACCGGGTGCTTGCTTTGGATACAAAAACCGGTTCTTTGGTCTGGGAAAAAACTCTGGGATTTGCGGCCTGGTCCAAAATTGCAGAGCTGGATGGTCTGTTTTGTCTGGGCGATGACGGCGGAACAGTGAGTGCCCTGAAGATCGACAGCGGCGATCTGGTGTGGTCTGTGGATATGGGCGCTCCGGTCGTATCAGGCGGTGCGGTGGTTGACAACGGCCTGGTCTTTGCCACTGAAAAGGGCGATGTTGTTAAGCTGGACGCTCAGGGCGGAAAAGTTTGGACGCGCCTGGTTCAGGGTAAAATATACAGCGACCTTGTTGTCACCGACAAACAGATATTGGTTGGTGTGATGGGAGGGCAGAATACCCTGGTAAGTTTTGATTTTAATGGAAACCAGATTTGGGCCTTCCAGCCAGCGAAGTAGCAGACAGGAAAAGAACATGTGGGATACACTCATAATTAACCCATTTATTAATGCAATGTTATTCATTTATCAGCTGGCAGGGAATTTTGGGGTTGCCATTATTCTGTTTACCATGCTGATCCGCTTAATCACCCATCCATTGAATGTGGCTCAGATTAAGAGCTCAACCGCGATGAGTGATTTTCAGAAAAACCCTAAATGGATCGCCGCGCAGGAAAAGTATAAAAACGATCGTGATAAACTGGCGCAGGAACAAATGGCCCTGTATAAGGAGATGGGATACAACCCCATGTCATCCTGTTTGCCGACCCTGATTCAGTTCCCGATTATCATTGGCTTATATCAAAGCATTATTCGGGCGATGGCATCAACGCCGCTTGATCTTTTAAATTTTACCCGTCATATTTATAAAGGCGTTTTACATGCAGATGCGCTGATTCCTTTGAACGCTCATTTCCTGTGGATGGATATGGGGCAGCCGGAAAGATTGAATATTGGCGGCGTGGGGATTCCCGTGTTGGCTATTCTGGTGGTGATTACCTCGTATATCCAATCCAAAATTACGCAGCCCCCCTCCGGTGCGCCGGGTCAGAATGATCAGACGGCGATGATGTCGAATATGATGAGCATCTATATGCCGTTTTTGATGGGTTATCTGGCTTTAACACTCGCGTCGGGTCTGGCATTATATTTCTTTGTTTCCAACCTGTTTTCTATTCTCCAATATGCGCTTATGGGGAAGGTGAACTGGAACAATGTATTGCCGCAAATGATGCAGCCAAAACCTGTTGAAAAAAGCGGTAAATCTGCCAAAAAAGGCCATTCAGAGGTAAAAAAATGAGTTCGGAACAAACTGCCTTGGAAATAATTGCATCAACTGTGAATGAGGCGATTGCCCGCGGTTTACAGCAGCTGGGCCTTCCGGAAGAAGAAGTCGATATCGAAGTGCTCGACCAGGGCGCGAAGGGGTTGTTTGGTTTGGGAAATCGTCAGGCACGTGTAAAACTGATGGTAAAAGAAAAACAACCGGCTGCAGCCGAAACAGCTATTCCGGCAGCGCTTATGGGAGCACCGGTTCCGGCTCCAATTTCGAAAACGGATGACGAAAGTTACCCGGTGGAATTGGCCCGGCATGTGGTTGAAGAATTAATTACCCGCATGAAGGTATATGCCAAAGTGGAAGCCTGTTATATGCCCTCTTCTTCGGAACCCGCTGAAAATCAGATTGTCGTAGATATTATGGGAGAAGATTTGAGCATTCTGATTGGCCGGCGCTCAGAAGTGCTGAATGCCTTGCAATATATTACCAGTCTGATTGTCAGCAAAGAACTGGGTCATTGGGTTCCGTTGCTGATTGATGTCCAGGGATATCGTACCCGGCGTGAGAAACAGCTTCGTCAGTTGGCCAAACGAATGGCTGATCAGGCGGTTCGCAGCGGGCGCAGTCAGGTGCTGGAACCCATGAGCGCCAGTGAAAGGCGTATTGTTCACCTTGAATTACGGGATTATCCGGACATCGTGACCGAAAGTGTTGGCGATGAGCCCAATCGAAAAGTGACGATTCAACTCAAAAGGTAGAGATATATGCGGGCAGTTGACGTTATTATCCATAAACGGGATCAAAAAGAACTGACCGATGAAGAAATAGCGTTTTTTGTTCGGGGCTTTACGAATGGAGAAATACCCGATTATCAGGTAAGCGCCTGGGCGATGGCGGTTCTGCTCAATGGAATGACAGAGCAGGAAACAACCGCCCTGACCATGGCGATGGCGCATTCCGGGGATGTGCTGGATCTGAGTATTGCGGCTCCGCATACGGTTGATAAACACTCTACCGGCGGGGTGGGAGATAAAACTACGCTTACGCTGCTGCCTCTGGCAGCAGCGTGCGGTTTAAAAGTGGGCAAAATGTCGGGGCGGGGGCTGGGCTTTTCAGGGGGCACGCTGGACAAACTTGAATCAATCCCGGGCTATTGTGTTGATTTGACCAGACAGGAATTTCTGGAACAATTGAAAAATTTCGGGCTGGTACTGTCCGGCCAGTCGGCGGATTTGGCCCCGGCGGATGGAAAGCTATATGCTTTGCGGGATGTAACCGGAACAGTTCCTTCTTTACCGCTGATCGCTTCATCCATCATGAGTAAAAAACTGGCAGCCGGAGCAAGGGCATTGGTGCTGGATGTGAAGGTTGGCGGGGGGGCTTTTATGCAGACGCTGGCCGATGCACGGGCTTTGGCTGAGCTGATGGTTAAAATCGGTGAAGCAAGCGGCAGGAAGGTCGTTTGCCTGGTAACCGATATGAATCAACCGCTCGGGTCTGCGGTGGGCAATGCCCTTGAATTGAAAGAAGCGGTTCAAACCCTGCAGGGGAATGGCCCGTCAGATTATCTTGAACATTGCCTGCTGTTGGGCAGTTATATGCTGGTTCTGGGTGGTCTGGCTGAGACAATTTCAGCAGCAAGAATGCGTCTGGAAGCGGCTATCCGGGATGGCTCGGCTTTTGAAAAATTCTGCGCTCTGGTGGAATATCAGCGGGGAGATGTGAGCTTTGTACGTGATCTGGAAAAGTTGCCCCGGGCCAGGCGGGTTGAAACGGTTTTGGCTCCCCGAACCGGCTGGCTGGTGGCAGTGCGTGCCAGAGACGTGGGCGAAACCGCTGTTGAACTGGGCGCCGGCCGGATCAAAAAAGGAATGCCGGTGGATCACGCGGTCGGAATAGAAATTTTACATAAGGTGGGTGACCAGGTTCAAAAAGGCGAACCGCTGTTTGTTCTGCATGCAAACTCTGATCAGCAATGTGAAGCCGCCCGCCTGCGGTTGTTAAAAGCGCATGAGATTTCTGATGAGCCGCAGAAGTCTTTACCGCATATTTATGCGATCCTTCCCGATGCTTATGCTTTGCGGTCTTAAAAATATCGTCCTGTTGTGATGTTGGGTTCCTGAATGGATGGGGGCAGTTTAAAGCCCGAACGTGCGTTTAACCGTTTGCATAAACCGTCAGGCTGTTTTGTGCAGCAAAAAACGCTGGTGATGGTCAGGCGGCGGTGTTCCTGCCTGATGATTGAATGGCCGTTTGCGGCAGATTATTCTGCGCCATCGCAGTGATGTCCTGACGGGGTGT
>CAZEEL010000087.1:0-8661 GCA_964511135.1 uncultured Leptolinea sp.
GGTGTTTCCCCCAAAAATAGAATGGTCTGGAAAATCTGCCCTGTTAAAGGGAATGCAGATGGCGGCGATGGCTCTGATTATGCTGCAGGCGCTTTTCTTTATGAAGGCCGATGTTCAACTTTTTAAAAGCCGCTTTAATCAGGCAGAAGAATACCCGGCGATTCATTTTTATGAGCACATTCAAAACAGTCTGAGCCAAAAGAAAGATCAGGTTCTTACCATTTACGCTGATCCGCATATTTATATACCTGCTCAGGAAGACCGGGTGATTGAAACCAGCTATGAAATGCTGAATTTCGATTATATTGAGCAGGGTAATTTTGATGCCGTCATTCTGATGGAGCAAAGCCTGCGTGATTATTTGAATGACAATTCGGCGGCCATTAATTCTGAAAAATATGGCAGGGCGCAGCTTTTTTATCGTTCGGCCTCGCAGGGGAATCTTCCCGGGTATGAACTGGTTTTTCGGGATGACTTTGGGCTGATCTTTCTTAAGAAATAATGTGCCGGCGCTTCAAGATATTCCTTTTCCTGTCATAGTATGGGATAATTAAATAAGCGCAATGTGTTTTTACCCTATCCTGAATGAGGTGCAGTGATGTCTATTCCCGCGCAGATTGTGCATGCGGATGAGTTTGCCGCCGCAGGGTTTTCCGGAAACTCAGAAGAATTAATTCCTTTATTGCAGTTCACCCAAAAAAAATACGGTTATATTTCACAGGAAAGTGTTGAAAGAATTGCTTTGTTCCTGGGGATTGCTGCAGCACAGGTGTTTACCGTAGCTTCTTTTTTTGCTCAGTTTCGGTTTTGCCGGCCAGGCGAAAACCATGTTCGGGTTTGCCTGGGAACTGCCTGTCACGTGCAGGGGGGCGGGGAATTGTCTAAAGAGATTCAGTCGATTCTGAAAATTCGGCCTGGCGAAACGACCCCTGACGGGCGTTTTGATTTTGAAGAAGTTGCCTGTCTGGGGTGTTGTGCGCAGGCGTCAGTGGTTGAAATAAACGGCAAAATATATGCCAGGATGACTCCTGAAAAACTGAGAAAGGTATTGGCGAGTTATGACCACTCTTGATGCATTGCGGCAGCAGGCTGTCAGCGACTGGCAGTCTCGAATTCAGTCAGATATTCCCGTCATTTATCTGGGCACAGCTTCCTGCGGGCGGGCGGCAGGTGCTATGGAAACCCTGCAAGCCATTCGGGCTACGCTGGAAGAAACCCATCGGCAGGCGCAGATTGTTGAAGTTGGCTGCATCGGGCCATGTTATTTGGAACCGTTGATGGATATCGTTCTTCCGGGGAAAGCCCGGGTGAGTTATGCCAACGTGTCTCCTGAGAAGGCCCGGCGTATTCTGACCAAAAGTCTGGAAACCGGTCAGCCGGTGTTGGATGAAGCCATTGGGCAGTTCGTTGAAACGGAAGCTGCGGGTGAGCCCTATCCTTTACCGTCATTTTTTGATCTGCCCATGCTGAAACTGCAGGTGCGGATTATTCTTAAAAAATGCGGTCTGATTGACCCTGAAAATTTTGAATCTGCCCTGGCTACGGGAGCCTATAAGGGTTTCGAGCGGGCTTTGAGCCTGGGGCCTGAAGGTACGATTGCTGAAGTAAAAACTGCCGGTTTGCGCGGAAGAGGCGGAGCCGGGTTTCCGACCTTTCGCAAATGGGAACTGACCCGGGCTGCAACCGGCAGCCCGAAATATGTTGTCTGTAATGCAGATGAAGGCGACCCGGGAGCTTTCATGAACCGCTCTCTGCTGGAAGGGGACCCGCATGCTGTATTGGAGGGAATGCTGATTGGCGGGTTTGCGATTGGAGCCAGACACGGCATCATTTACATTCGGGCTGAATACCCGCTTGCGGTTGAACGGCTGCGCACAGCCATTGCTCAGAGCCGTTCAGCGGGGCTGCTGGGTGAAAATATTCTGAACAGCGGGTTTTCTTTTGATATCCAAATTCGTGAAGGCGCGGGGGCTTTTGTCTGCGGTGAAGAAACGGCTTTGATTGCTTCGCTGGAAGGAAAACGGGGGATGCCGAGACCGCGGCCGCCTTACCCGGCCAATCATGGCTACCGCGGAAAGCCAACCCTGATTAACAATACAGAAACCTTTGGAACGGTACCGGCAATTCTGCGAGAAGGCGGAACCTGGTACCGCCAATTTGGAACCGAAACCAACCCTGGAACCAAGACTTTCTCTCTGGTGGGTAAAGCCTGCCGGACAGGGTTGATTGAAATTCCGCTGGGCATGACGGTTCGTCAGGTCGTAGAAGAGATTGGGGGCGGAACCGTCCGGCCTTTTAAGGCGCTTCAGACCGGCGGCCCGCTGGGCGGCTGTCTTTCGGCTGACAGGCTGGATACCCCGATTACCTATGAAACCATGCGCGAGTTGGGTTCTATTATGGGCTCCGGCGGCCTGATTGTGATGGATGAAGATACCTGTATCGTTGATATGGCAAGGTTTTTCATTAAATTTGCCTCTTCTGAATCCTGCGGAAATTGTACATCCTGCCGCAATGGCACCCGAATTTTTAAAGATGTGCTGGGGCATATTATTGAGGGGAATGGGGATATTCAGGATCTGGATATTCTGCGGCGGGTTTCGAAAACCATGACGGAAACGCCTCTGTGCGGTTTGGGTCAGGCGGCGGCTAATCCGATTGTGAGCAGTCTGAATGCGTTTGAAGAAGAATATCTGGAACACATCCAACACCAATACTGCCGGGCGAATGTATGTCCTGATCTCTATGAGCTGACGATTGAAGCTGACCGTTGTATTGGCTGCGGCATGTGCCGCAGGGTTTGTCCGTCAGGGGCCATTACCGGCGAACGCAGACTGGCTCATGCGCTGAATTCGGAACTTTGTATTCAGTGCAAGGCTTGTGTGAAAGTCTGTCCAAAACAGGCGATTGTTGGGGTTCCCAGGGGTTCTTCATTGAAAAAATCGCAGCTTCAGGAGGCAGCCCGATGAGCGTGCATCTGACGATTAATGGACTGAATGTAGAAGCAGAAGAAAATCAAACCATTCTGCAGACAGCCAAAGCATATAACATTGATATCCCTACCCTGTGCGATTATCCGGGGCTTCCGGTGCAGGGCGGCTGCCGGATGTGTATTGTAGAAATTAATGGACGTCCGGTTACTCCGACAGCCTGTACTACGCTGGTGCAGGAAGGAATGGCGGTTCAGACAGAAACGCCTTTGCTGTTGGAAAAGCGGCGTGAGTTGCTGCGAATGCTGATGGCAGATCACCCGGGCGGGTGTATGTTCTGTCAGGAAAACGAATACTGTGACGACTGTATGGTAACCCTGCGTAAGGCCGGCATGACCACCGGCTGCCATACCTGCCCCGCTGACCAACAATGCGAATTGCAGAATATGGTTCATCGGCTGGGGTTACCGAGTGTTGATTTTCCGGCCAGGTATTGCGCTTTGCGCCCTGAAACGAATGACCCGTTTTTTGATCGCGATTACAACCTTTGCATTTTGTGCGGACGGTGTGTGCGAACCTGTGAAGAATTGCATTTTAACAATATTCCGGTTTTCATTCATCGTGGCAGTGATGCACGGGTAGGAACCGAGTTTGGAAAAACCCATCTTCAGACCGGGTGCACTTTCTGCGGCGCCTGTGTTGACGCCTGCCCGACGGGTACTCTCTGGGATAAGGTTAATAAATGGGATGGCCGGCTGGAAAAAAAGACAGACTCTGCCTGCCCTTATTGCTCACTGGGCTGTGATCTGCATTTGCTGTCTAAAGATAACGATTCTCAGAGTATTCTGGGGGCCAAACCCAGAGATGCGCTGTCGCATGTGTGCGTTAAAGGACGGTTTGGTATTCCTGAAATGGTTAATCATTCTGACCGGATGCAGGCAGCAGGCGAGATTCATGACGGGACTCTTATTCATCTTCATTGGGATGAGGCCATTCAACGAATGGCTGAATTGTTGGGGAATATCCCCCAGGAAGATTTGGCGATGGCAGTATCTGCGGGTTGCAGTACCGAAGATCTGTTTGTTGCCCAAAAATTTGCCCGTGCGGTGATGGGTTCAGAGCCGGCGCTGGATGCCGCTGCCCGTTATGGCCGGCAGTTGCCGGCAGTTCGCAGCTTGCTGGAAGCATCGCAATCGGTGGCTGTTCTGGATGAAGCGGATCTGATTCTCTGCCTGGGAATTAACCTTCAGTACAGTCAGTCATGGATTGAAGCCTGTCTGAAACGATCGCTTGAGGCAGGTCATGCTGTGATTACCCTGCATACGGATGAACATGTTCCGGGCCAGTTTGCAACCCGCTGGCTGAAACCTGAGCCCGGGCAGGAAACGGAACTTCTGGATCAGTTGATCAATGGCGGCGGTTCTTCTGAGACCGGCCAGGTTGCTGCGGCGCTGGCCCAGGCGAAGCGCCCGGTGCTTTTGATGGGAGATGCCTGGTTGTCGAAATTCTCAGAAAAACTGGAAGAATTAAGCCGATCCTTCTCCTGTCAGGTAGTTGCCATTCCTGCCGAAGGAAATCTGTATGGGGCTCTGAAACTGGGGCTGGGAGCAAAGGCTTATACAAAGACCCCCAGGGTTCTTTATCTGATGGGTACTGCTTTGCCGGCTGCAGATACTTTTGATGGAGCCATTATTTATCAGCATTCTCATTTTCCGGTTGCGCTCCCTGCAAACGGGCATCTTTTGCCAATGGCAGCCTATGGCGAAACCGAAGGCAGTATGATCGATCAAAATGGACGGGAGAAACTTTTCCGAGCTGCGGTATTGCCAAAAGGGGAGGCCCTGCCGGGGTGGCAGATATTGTGCAGGATTGCCCGGGCGATGGGAAAATCCGGTTTTGATTACTCTTCGGCGGCGCAAATCAGCAGTGAAATCAAAAAAATGGCTGATACTGAAACATGTGCAGCCGATGTTCCTGATTGGTTATATCAGCCGGGGCCGGATGATTATCTGGGGTCTGACCTTTCCCGCTGGGTACCGGGCTGGTCTCTTTTGAAAAAGCAAGAACTACAACAACGAAACGAAGGTGAACATGTATCCTCTCATTGAGAATACCATGATTGTCCCCAATATTCATCAGGCGGTGATTAAAGCGCCTGATATTGCGGCTGCGGTTCAGCCGGGGCAGTTTGCCATTCTGCGTCCGCTGGATACAAGCGAACGGATCCCGCTGACAATTTCTGATCACGATGCGAAAAATGGTACGATCACGCTGGTATATATGTATGTTGGGCGAACTACCGGCGAATTGGCTGATCTGCAGGCCGGCGGGCAGGTGGCGTCGGTTGCCGGGCCGCTGGGAAACCCTATGGAAATGGGCTTGTTTGGCCATGTCGTTTTGGTTGGCGGATGTTATGGCATTGCCAGTATTTATCCGATGGCCTGTCGTTTGAAAGAGCTTGGAAATCGAATTACGATTGTCATCGAAGGCCGCAGTTCGTATGTTTTATACTGGAAACAAAAACTGAAAGCGGTTGCTGATGATTTTTACATGATTACCCGCGATGGTTCAAAAGGACTGGCTGGTCATGTTTACAATAATCTGGAGAATATTTTAACCGGGCTGTCTGTTCCGGCGGATCGGGTCATTATCAATGGATGTAATTTTCTGATGATGCGCGGTTCTGCAGTTACCCGGCCGCTGGGTATTAAAACTGTGGTCAGTTTAAACACGCTGATGATTGATGGTACCGGAATGTGCGGTGTCTGCCGTTGTACGGTTGCCGGCTCTACCAAATTTGCCTGTGTTGACGGCCCTCATTTTGATGGTCATGAAGTTAATTGGGATGAGATTAATTTGCGCCGTCAGGCATATTTAGGCGAAGAAGTAAGAACATTACGCTCGAGTATGCCATCTTAACCACCCGGATGGAACCTGATACAAAGGACTGATGCATGGACCAACAAATTCAACCAAGTGAAAAGAAACCACGGAAAATGGATCTTAACCGCCGGGAAATGCCCAAGCAGGATTCGCACCAACGGACATTTAACTTTCATGAAGTGGCGCTGGGGTATACCGAACAACTGGCTCAGGAAGAAGCCAGCCGCTGTTTACAGTGTAAAAAGCCGGGGTGTGTGGCAAATTGCCCGGTCAGTGTGCCGATTCCGCAGTTTATTCAGGCGATCACCGATGGAGATTATCGGCGGGCCATTGAGATTAATAAAACAAAGAATGCGCTGCCCTCTGTTTGCGGGCGGGTCTGTCCGCAGGAAGAGCAGTGCGAAATGGGTTGTATTCTCAATAAACGGGGCGGGCAGATTGCTATCGGCCGGCTGGAACGATTTCTTGGTGATTGGGAAGCTGCCCAAGGGAAAGCCGTTTTGCCTGAAAAACCGCCGGCCAGCGGAAAAAAGGTGGCCATTGTGGGCGGCGGACCGGCGGGTCTGACGGCGGCGGCTGATCTGGTGAAACAGGGTCACCAGGTCATTATTCTGGAAGCGCTGCATAAAATGGGGGGAGTGCTTTCTTATGGCATCCCTGAATTTCGTTTGCCAAAATCGATTGTTGACCGCGAAGTAGATTACCTGCGCGGGCTGGGCGTTGAAATGAAAACGGACTATGTGGTTGGAAAAATACGCTCAGTAGATAGTTTGCTGGAAGAATATGATGCGGTTTTTGTGGCAACCGGGGCCGGCCTGCCGTGGTTTATGGAAATGCCGGGCAATAATCTGAATGGGGTGTATTCTGCCAATGAGTATCTGACGCGCATTAATCTGATGAAGGGCTATGATTTTCCGCATACGTCTACTCCGATCAGGTCTCATCAGCATGTTGCGGTGTTGGGCGGCGGAAATGTGGCTATGGATTGTGCCCGTACGGCATTGCGGCTTGGCGCAAAAGCCAGCATTCTGTATCGGCGATCACGGGAAGAATTGCCTGCCAGAATGGAAGAAGTGGAAAATGCAGAAGAAGAAGGAATTCAATTCCTTTATTTAACCCTTCCGGTTAAAGCTCTGGATGACGGGCATTTCAATGTAAAAGGGTTGGAGTGTATTCGTATGGAATTGGGTGAGCCGGATGCTTCAGGCCGCCGCCGGCCAATTCAGGTTCCAGGGTCTGAGTTTATTCTTGATTTTGACTGTGTCATTCATGCGATTGGCAACAGTCCGAATCCTTTGATTCCGGCCTCTACACCTGGTTTGGAAATCAGCAGGAGGGGTACGATTGTCATTGACCCTGAAACCGGAAAAACTTCGAAAGAACGGGTCTGGTCCGGCGGCGATGTTGCCAGCGGCGCGGCCACGGTGATTAATGCGATGGGCGCCGGAAGACGGGCTGCCAGCAGCATTCAGGAGTATTTAACCCATCCGACTCAGCCCTGGCTTCCGGCAGAGAAGCCGGAAGCGCCGCAGGCCTGAGTTTTTTGTCTGGGAGCAAAAAATCTTTAAGGGGCGAGCACCTTTTCCTGGAATTGCTCAAGTGTGGTTCCGTTGGGTATTTCTACCCGGCTGAAATAAAATAAAGAATTCAGCCCGTGGGTGTTGGATTTTCCCAGACCCATCCCTGCCAGATAGCCGAAGTCGCTGACCTTCTGGAAAATGCCGGGTCGGGTATAGGCTGCCCCATAGGGAAAGCAAAAAACGTTAATGGGGACTCCCAGCCTTTGAGAAAGGGAGCTCTTCGATTCACCGATTTCATAATTCAAATCTCCGCCCTGATCCAGGTTCTGATGAGTCATGCTGTGTGAGCCGATTTCCCAGCCGGCATTTACCAATGCCTGTACCTGTGGGATGGCTACTCCCTGGAGGTACGGAACTCCGGAGCTGACTTCATCCCGCAGATAGCGGCCGACGATGTAATAATTCCCGATTAATCCCCGGTCTCGCATAATGGGAAAAGCGGTTGTGTATATATCGGCGAATCCATCGTCAAAAGTGATCAGAACAGGTTTCTCCGGAAGGTATTCTCCGTGAATTAAGGCGTTGGCCAGTTGCGTGCCGGTGATGCTGGTATAACCGTTCTGAACCAGCCAATCCATTTGCTGGGTGAAAAGCTCTACGGTGATAAAGTAGGGAATGTCATTGGGTTCGGCGTCTACATGGTGATAAAGCAGAATCGGGGCGTGCACGGGCTCTCCGGCTTCATGCCAGTTCCAGCCATGCGGGTTGGCAGGGTCAACCGTCGGGGTCGGCAGCGGCGTTTCAGTGGGCGGCAGGGTCGGAGTAAAGGTAGCGGTTGGAAGCGGGGTGACTGTGGGGGTGGGGGATGGCGTGGGGGTAAAGGTGGGGCTGCCTGAGATCAGGTATTGCAGTTGTTGTACAGCACTGCCCGGGATCGAGGTTTCTGAGCAGGCGCTGACCAACAGAGCGCTTAGCAGGGTAACCGTGATGTATAGAAACAGTCTGAAAGAGGCTATTTGTGAGGGTTGTTTTTTTTGCATGAATTCAAAAATCCTGTTTCTGTTAACATTGATCCAGCGCTTATTCAAGGCCGCTTTTGATTTTTATGGCTAACGGTTCATTTATACCACCAATTTTACACAGTTCTTCAATGGGGGCTTCTTTAATTGCCTGCAGGCTGCCAAAATGATTTAATAAGGCTTTACGGCGGGCCGGGCCGATGCCGCTAATCGATTCCAGTTGAGAGGCCAGTCCCTGTTTGGTGCGCTGCCGGCGGTGGGCGGTAATGGCAAAACGGTGGGCTTCGTCGCGGATGCGCTGCAGCAGGTATA
>CAZEEL010000088.1:0-8593 GCA_964511135.1 uncultured Leptolinea sp.
TTATATTTTTACATTTATATTTTTGCATTTTACTGCGACCATTTTTTTGTTATACTAATATAAACTATACAAATGTAGAAAGTTTTTGTCTGTGTTTTTAACCGTCTTCTGTTGGCTTTGGCTGATTATCTGTTTATCATGATCATAATGAATAGATATGATGGGTGTTTAAAATGATGATCCCTCTTGCAGTCTGCAGCGCGGCGAATATGCTTAAAAAGGTGTACCACAAATGAACAGAGAAAAAAGAATTATTCTGCAGTTTACTTTGGGTACATTGCTTTTTCTGGTATTTATAGCGCTCTTAAATTGGGCATTTGCTCCTCAGGGAGACTTGATCAATAACTGGCAGATCGACGGGCCGGGGATTCATACCCAGAAAGAATCTCCCTTTCTCCTGAAAGCTAAAAAGACGGGTGTCTACCGGTTCACCGCCGCCTTTCCTATGACCGAAAATGATCTGTTGGTTTTGCCACGCCCGGCTGGTCAGAGCCTGCAGGTCGAAGTGAACGGACAGATCGTCGGAAAATTCGGCAGTCTGCGGAAACCTACCAGCAATTATTGGAACAGTTCTTTTGCCTATCCCCTGCCAAAAAGCTGTCGCTACAGCCATAACCAGATAACCATCACGGTTTACGGGCTTCACGATGCCGGTTTACCCTTTGTTCCCTATACGACAAAGTCTGCTGATGTAAGCCAAAAACTGGATATGCAGGTATTTCTCTCACAGAGTATTACCTGGATTACCATGGGCATGGCCACTGTGCTGGCTACTCTGCTTCTGCTGCTGTTTTTTCAGGCTTCTACCAGCCGCCGTTGGGCCTATCTCTTGATCACGCTGGCCTGTGTTTTTTGTGTGATCTATAATCTGGATTTTATTGAACGCCATGAAACTTTCGCCCTTGCCGGTTTTTTGATCTGGCGAAAAATAATTCTATCGTCTCTGTTTCTGGCAGGCGCTTTTATGTTTATTGGACTTTATTCATTTTATAATAAACCCAGGCAGGATTATTGGCTGCCATTGCTTTTCCTGCTGCCCGTCCCCTTTCTCATCTTCGCTCCCAGCTTTTACACATTGCAGGAAAATTTCAGTTATGTCTCGCCTGTTATGTTCATCATCATGCCGGTCCTGCTGTTTAAAGAAAGAAAACGGATCAGCGGTTACCTTTTCTTTACGTTTTCCTTTTTCTGTTGCTGTGCCATTCAGAGTTTAGGCATTTTGTTCAACTGGCTGCATCAAATTTATACGTTTTCTTTGGGGATTACCGCACTGTTTTTAGGCATGGCATTGATGCTCATTCAACAGATGATCCAGTTGGAAGGAGAAACAGAAAAGCTGAAAGATGCGGCTAATCGTGATCCTCTGACCGGTCTTTTTAATCGCAAACATCTGGAAAGTTTGACTTTCAACAAATACGATTCTTTATTTTTTATGGATCTGGATGGTTTTAAAGCAATTAATGATACTCAGGGTCATGCCCAGGGAGATAAAGTATTAAAACTGGTAGCTGAGACATTAACCTCTGAAACCAGGCGCACCGATGAAGTCATCCGTTATGGGGGCGATGAATTTATCATTGTTTTTCGCCGGGCAGATCAGGTAAAGCCTCACAGCTTTATTCACCGTATTGAAGAACGCTTAAATTCCTGTAACCCGCCAGTTACTTTCTCTTATGGAATAACTGTCTGGCAGGAAAACTTACAAAAAACCATTGATCTGGCAGATCAGGAAATGTATGCGATGAAGAAAACAAAGATGGGCAGGTCTGAAATCCGCCCATCTTCTTCAGGTTAACCATTAATATACATTGTCTTTCAGTGCGGCGCCCTTTGATAGTCTGCATATACCAAACCAAACCGCTCGGTATCGCCAAAACCCCACTTAAAATTACCCATGAGAGACCTGTAAAAGTATCCTGACAAAATGATCCCCTGCAAATCACGGTTTTGTAATTTTGTTAAGTTTTAACGATCGAATCCGTTAAAATCCGAATATGACCATTCCAAACCTTTGTATTCACTGATACTCCAAAATTGAGCACAAATGACTGTCTGGCTGTTCTTAAATTGCACAGACTATGGTATGGTTAGCACGAAACGGAGAAATATGTTTGAAATCAAAGGAAAATATACCACCGCAAAAGTATTCTCGGATACCCGCGATGAAAAAGCGATTGAACAAATCGCAGAGCTTTGCTCACAGCCTTTTGTAAAAGACTGCAAAGTGCGCATCATGCCGGATTATCACTGGGGGGCCGGCTGTACCATTGGCTTTACTGCCAACCTGGGTCAGATTGTGGTTCCCAACCTGACCGGGGTCGATATTGGCTGCGGCATCTGTATGATCGAGCTGGGCAGGATCAAAAAACTCGATTTGCCCGGTCTGGACGCCATCATCCACAAAAACATTCCCTCCGGTTTTTCATCGCATGTTGCTCCTGTTACTCAGATGGAAGAAATTAATAATTTACACTGTTTCCATGAATTAAATATTGGCGGAAAAAACAGGACAAAAAATCCCGTCAGCCTGTTCCAACGCCAGATTGGAACCCTCGGAGGCGGAAACCATTTCATCGAAATTGACATGGATGCTGATGAGAATTGTTATCTGCTCATTCATTCCGGAAGCCGCAATATGGGGAAACAGATTGCAGATCATTACCAAAGAAAAGCCATCGAATATTGCTCTTCCGCGGCAGCGGGAACTCCCAAAGCGTTGTGCTACCTGACAGGAATCCAACGGGATCGATACCTGCATGATATGGAAATATGCCAGCGCTATGCTTCAACCAACCGGTTAATGATGGCGCAGATCATTCTTAACCATTGGCTTGAATGTGAAATCTCAGCGTTTAATTATTTTCAAACCATTCATAACTATATCAATACCTGGGATGGCATTATCCGAAAAGGAGCTGTCTCAGCCAGACAGGGTGAGCGGTTAATTATTCCCATGAACATGCGTGATGGATCTTTGATTTGTGTCGGAAAGGGAAACCCCGATTGGAACTGGTCTGCCCCGCATGGCGCCGGGCGGTTAATGGGCAGAAAAGAGGCAGAACGTTCTTTAAACATAAAAGACTTTCGTTCCAGCATGGATGGAATTTACAGTACAACTGTCAATATCCATACGCTTGATGAAGCGCCTCAGGCATATAAACCCATGGAAGAAATTATCCGCAACATTCACGACAGTGTACAAATTGAGAAGATCATTAAACCAGTCTATAACTTTAAAGCCGGTAAAGAATTTTAAATTTTTCTCACCCTGTCCGGATATTTACGGTCAGACTGCTGTGTTGTGACAGTAGTATATAATGAAGGGTATAATCGTATTTTGCACATGGCGTTTTATTATGAGAACTCTTTTGCTATTCAAGGGTTTATACTTATTAGCATCCCTGTATTAAAAGAGTTTTAAATTAATCTTTTACCCATTGTGTTTTTATTTATTTTGGAGGACTTATCATGGATATTTTTGAAAAATGCTATAGCTATACCATTGCAAAAGAAGCCCAGGAAAGAGGAATTTACCCCTATTTTTTACCCTTATCTGACAACGAAGGAACCGAAGTCGTCTACCATGGCCACCGCCTGATCATGTGTGGCTCAAACAATTACCTGGGCCTGACTACCGATCCCAGGGTTCGTGAAGCAGCCATTAAAGCTGTCGAAAAATATGGAACTTCCTGCACCGGTTCACGGTTTCTCAACGGAACCCTTGAACTGCATGAGCAATTGGAAAGTGAACTTGCTGAATGGGTTGGAAAAGAAGCCGCTCTTACTTTTTCAACCGGGATGCAGGTTAATCTGGGTACCGTCAGCGCCCTGGTTAACCGCGGAGACTATGTCATTCTCGATAAAGATGATCATGCCAGTATCGTTGACGGTGCACGCCTCGGGTATGGAAAAATCGAACGCTTTGCCCATAATGATATGGATCACCTCGAACGGGTTCTGAAATCCATTCCTGAAGACAGCGGCAAACTGTTGGTTGTTGACGGGCTCTTTTCAATGGAAGGCGATTTGGCCAACCTGCCCGAAATTGTTCCGCTGGCCCAAAAATATGGAGCGCGGATTATGGTAGACGATGCCCATGGCATGGGCGTTACCGGCGGCGGGCGTGGCACCGCCTGGCAGTTTGGAAAAACAGAAGAAGTTGATCTGATCATGTCAACCTTTAGCAAAAGTTTCGCTTCTCTGGGCGGTTTTATTGCCGGCGATGAAGAAGTGGTTCACTATATCAAGCATTTTGCACGTTCTTTAATCTTCAGCGCCAGCGCTCCCCCGGCCAGCATTGCCGCAGCAATGGCTGCCCTGCATATCATGCGTGATGAACCC
Organism: uncultured Leptolinea sp.; assembly: GCA_964511135.1. Taxonomy (GTDB): domain Bacteria; phylum Chloroflexota; class Anaerolineae; order Anaerolineales; family Anaerolineaceae; genus UBA4782. The sequence continues at coordinate 4,342 of CAZEEL010000088.1, forward strand.
TGGCACGCGCAACGGGTAAACGAAATTGGTGACCGCATGCGTAAAGAATACCAATTGTTGGGTTTCAATACCGGTCATTCGGTAACCCCGGTTATCCCGATTCTGATTGGCGATGATGAGCGCACATTTATGACCTGGAAACGGCTGTTTGAAGAAGGCGTATTTGTAAACCCGGTTATCTCTCCTGCTGTTCAGCCCGGGCATCAACTGCTGCGAACCAGCTATATGGCCAGCCACACAGACGAACAAATGGATAAAGTTTTGACGATTTTCCAAAAAGTCGGCAAAGAAGTTGGGCTTATTTAAAGTGGACTTTCAGGGTAAAACAGCGTTTATCAGCGGCGGGTCCAGCGGCATTGGTTTGGCGCTGGCTCATGAATTCCGGAAACGCGGCGCCAGCCTGGTTTTGGTTGCCCGCAGTCAAACCCGGCTTGATTCTGCCAAAGCCGAAATACTGCAAACCGATTCAGCACCCCGCCAAACGGTTGAAACCATCTCAGCCGATGTTTCAGACTATGCTTCTCTCAAACAATCGGTTGATCACTATCTGCAAACGCACGCCGCGCCCGATATTCTGGTCAATGGCGCAGGGCTGGTTCATACGGCAAAATTTATCAATCTTTCTGTCGCTCAGTATGAAGAAATGATTAAGGTAAACTATCTTGGGATGGTTTATTTTTGCAAACTGATCATCCCCGAAATGATCAAAAATCATCATGGCTATGTCGTCAATATCAGCTCAGCCGGAGGGTTATTCCCTGTTTATGGCTATACCGGCTATGCGCCCACCAAATATGCCGTTCGTGGTTTTTCAGACTGCCTCCGCCAGGAGATGCGTCTGTTGGGAATCAACGTTTCTGTTGTTTTTCCGCCGGATACCCAAACGCCTCAACTGGAAAACGAAATTCCAACCCGCCCAATTATCACTCAGGCGCTGGCTGAAACAAACGGCGTACTGCGCCCTGAGCAGGTAGCTCTGGAAATTGTGAAGGGCATGGAGAAAAAACGTTATGCCATCCTGCCAGGCAGCGAAGTCAAATTTTTGTCAAAAATCGCCAATCTGGCAGGCTTCGGAATTCACCCAATCATCGACCTGCTGACCAATTACAGTATTGCAAAAAAGAAAAAAGAAGCCATAAAAAAGCGTACGGCAAAATAAGGCTTCCCTGATTTGTTGTTCGATATTTTAAACTCCCGCCTTTTGCGTAAAGCGGGAGTTGTTGTATATGCCTGTATTGCGATTCAACAGATTTTCTGACCGTTTTGGTGTGGAATCTGCGCACTGCAAAAAATCATTCCGGCTTGCTTCTGCCTGACTCCTGTTGTTGGTTTGTCCGCCTGTTGAGGATACTCCTGACTCTCTCTTTTGTTATGGTTCATGATTTTACAGAAAGAAAGTTCTTCAACCTGAGCGGTTGGCAGATCATTTATTATACAGGAATTGGGACAGGGTTCATTTTATGGCTGAAACAACTTTTCTGTCTTTGAAAATGTATAATAAGCTGAAAACACGAACATCATCAGTTGCAGTGAATAAATAACCGCTCTTTCGGTCAGTCCTAAAATATTCAGGTTGTTTGCCATTCCAATTGGATTAAGGGATCCGGCCAGTGTAATGACGATGGCCATAACCAGTGTAAAAATTCCAATGCGTTTCATTTTTTCCTGTTTCAGATAACCGGCAGCCAGGGTAAACCCGGCGGCAATCGTTGTAAATACAACGATAACCGTGATAACAATATGCATGAGGTTCCCAAAGCTCAGCTCTGTTTTATCGCCGGAGAGCGGAAACATGGAATATCCGAACAGTGAAACAAGATTCATGACCAGAAATATGATCCACCCTGTACGAACGGCGATGTGATATTTCTGAAAGGATTTGATAATCATGCCAATGACAAACAGAATGGTTGCGATTCCGTATATGGTTGTAAAGATCAAAAGCAGGTTTCTGTCTGGTGCCCCTGTAGCGGTCAATGAACTGATGTCAGTGGTAACTGGATTGTATTCTTCCCATAGAAGCTGACCAATAAAGGTGTGTAAAAGATATGAAATTGACCCAATCATGCCCAGAGGCATGGTTAACTTTTCGAACTTCTGCATACTTTTTCTCCGTAAATGATCTATAACGGTATCTGTTTGGATTTTAACAGGGCATTTTAAAAGATGGATGGTTTATGGCAGAACGAACGATCTGAACAAATCCGGCATGATATCTGTCAGTAAAAAATCAGTTTAAAGGCGCCCGAAAACCAGGCATCGGCCCGTGTTATTGGCTGATCAGACCATATTCTATTGCATCGACCAGAGCCAGCCAACTGGCTTCAATAATATTGGGGCTTGCGCCGACAGTGGTCCAGCTTTTTTGTGCACTGCGGGTATCGATCAGAACCCGGGTGACCGCGCCGGTGCCTTTTTTGCCATCCAGAATACGAACTTTAAAATCAGCCAGATAGAAATTATGGATGTTTGGATAGCGGTCAGCAAGGGCTTTGCGCAGAGCAGTGTCGAGGGCGTTTACAGGGCCATTTCCTTCGGCGGCGGTATGAATGATTTCGCCGTTTACCCGCACTTTCACCGTGGCTTCGGCCAGCAGTCCGCGGCCCTGACGGTGTTCGACAATGGATGAAAAATCAATCAGTTCAAAAGGCGGGTGGTAGTTCTTTTCGTGCCGTTTGAAAAGCATAACAATTGAAGCTTCGGCTGCTTCAAAGGAATAGCCCTGAGACTCCAGTTTTTTTACTTCAGACAATGCATGGGTGACCTGTTCGTCATTTTGAATGGTGACCCCGTATTCTTCTGCTTTGCTGATTAAATTGCCCCGGCCAGACAGTTCTGAGACCAGAATGGTCATTTTATTGCCTACCAGCGCCGGATCAATGTGCTGATACGAATTAACGTTACGGCGGATGGCCGATACATGGATGCCGCCTTTGTGGGCAAAAGCGGATCTTCCGACATAGGGAAGGTGTTCATCATAGGCCAGGTTGGCCAGGGCAGCGACATAGCGTGAGATTTCTGAAATCTGCGGCAGGTTACCTGCTGGCAGCGCCTGATATCCCAGCTTTAGTTCGAGGGTAGGGATAATTGAACAGAGATTGGCATTGCCGCAGCGTTCGCCATAGCCATTGATGGTTCCCTGAACCTGGATGCAGCCTTCTTCAACGGCGGCAATGGCATTCATGACGGCGCTTTCACTGTCATTGTGGGTGTGAATTCCCAGCGGAATCGAAACCTGACTTTTTACCGTGCGGATAACCTCGGCAATTTCCCAGGGCATGGCGCCGCCGTTGGTGTCGCACAGCACCGCAGTTTCAGCGCCGCCGCGGACGGCGGCTTTTAAGGTTTCGATGGCATAGGCAGGGTCTTCTTTATAGCCGTCAAAAAAATGTTCAGCGTCATAAATGACGCAGCGGCCTTTTGCTTTCAGGTATGCCAGGCTTTCTTCAATGATGCGCAGGTTGTTTTCAAGGGTAGTTCGCAGCACTTCTTTCACATGCAGAATGGAAGTCTTGCCGACTACAGTGCAGTAAGGGGTCGCAGCTTCGATCAGGGCATTAATGTTGGCGTCTTCCTGCGGGGTTTTATTGACTCCACAGGTAGCTCCAAAAGCGGCAATTTTGGCATGTTTCCAGGTCATTTCGGCTGCGCGGGTAAAGAATTCAACGTCTTTTGGGTTTGAACCCGGCCAACCGCCTTCGATAAAATCTACTCCAAGAGCATCCAGCCGCAGAGCAATATTTATTTTATCTTCACAGGACAGCGAAATATCTTTGCGCTGTGTCCCATCGCGGAGGGTTGTGTCGTAGATTTGTATTTTTCTCATAACTTCCTTTTATCGGGCCTTCCGGTTCAGGCTTTTGGTTTGGTATGGTTTTTGCCGAGTTTTTACTCTGCATATTTCTATTGTATCATTGCCTGACATTTTTCCTTTTGTATTCCATTAACCATGATACGCTTCGCATCCAGGATTGCATGGAAATACACCGGAAATTTCGGAATAATTATTCCTTAATATTAATTTTTCTGTCTGCTTTCTCCACAATAACCCAGGCGTTGAAGCCTCCCGTTTCCACACGTACACATGCGTCCCGAGAACCGAACAGGCTTGCAATGTGGGGCGGAGATAAAAAATGACTTCGCATCATGGCCAGTTTCTCGGCAATTGCCAGCATCTTCACTTTGAAAGTTCGCACATCCGGCTCTTCGATGATAATACGACCTCCTGGCTGAATCACACGCCAGAGTTCAT
>CAZEEL010000089.1:0-8526 GCA_964511135.1 uncultured Leptolinea sp.
GCCTGGGTTCTTTCTTTGCTGACCAACACCCCTTATGTACTCACCGTTCATCTGGGAGATGTTCCTGGCGGTGTGCCAGAAAAAACCGGAAGATGGTTCAAATGGGTTCAGCCCTTCACCCCACCCATCTGGAAGCGCGCAAAATCTGTGGTTGCGGTAAGCGCTTTTACCAAATCACTGGCTGAAAAACATTATTCAACTCCCATTGAAATCATCCCGAATGGGGTAGATACCAGACTGCTGAATCCTGAACCCATTCAGGTGCACACCACGCCTCAAATTGTATTTGCCGGAAGATTGGTTCCTCAGAAAAACCCGCTGCAAATTATTCGCAGCCTGGCTGAAATAAAAGATCTGGACTGGCAGGCGCTTTTAATTGGCGATGGCCCCATGCGAACTGAGATCGAACGTGAAATTCACCGGTTTGAATTATCTGACCGTATCCGACTGACCGGCTGGCTGAAACCGGAAGAAGTCATTGACCTTTACAGCCAGTCAGATATTTTATTTATGCCTTCCTTATCTGAAGGGCTTCCGGTTGCCGGCGTACAGGGCCTGGCCATGGGACTGGCCATGATATTGAGCGTTGCCGGAGGCAACCCCGAACTGGTTCGGCCCGGGTATAACGGATTTTTGATTACAGCCGAACAGGAAACTCAATATGCCATACACCTGCGCGAATTGCTGCAGAATAAACAGCGGCTTTTTGAAACCAGACAGGCCAGCCGACAAATGGCCGCAGATTTTGACCTTCAAATTATCATAAAATCCTATCTGGAAGTATTTACATCGTCCCTGGCAAAAAGGAAAAAGCCATGAGTTTTTTGTTTGATCTGTTTGCAGTTCCCCCCTGCCCGGCTCAGGATCGGCCGCAGGTAGCCAAAATGATTGATGATTTAATTCGTATCGGCCAAAATGAAGGTTTTTTATCAGAACGCCCCGGAGGAAGCTTTAATATTCAATGCCGCAACACCCGGGCCCGCGAAACCGGAAAACAATTGCACAATCTGGGCGGGGTAAAATTAATGGATTTTGTCATGCGCAAACTTCAACGGCCATTGGGCCAGGAACTCTGCAGTCATCTGGAATATTGCTGGGCTGAAATCGGAGAGTGGTTAAAATAGCATTCAATTTTTCCGGAGGATGAATCCGTTTAATTCAATATTTAAGATCAAAAAAGAAAATACCCCCGGCAAATCAGGGGTACCGCAAGCGCGCTTCCCGCAGACCAGATATATAAGTATTCTGAAAGAATGATTTTCCGTCAGACACACAACAATTGACCCCGAAAATTTAAAATCCGGCACAGTGCGGCGATCTCAGTCAGAACGAAACCTTAATGTTTTACAATCAGCTGCATATCTCTTTTTATCATATAATAATGATCATTAAATTTAATAAAGAGGCGCCAAAATGAAAGTGGGAATTATCAGATGTATGCAAACCGAAGATTACTGCCCCGGAACGACCGATTTTAAATTTATCAGAGAAAAGAAAGGGGCTTTTGAGGGCATTGAAGAAGATATTGAAATCATTGGTTTTTCAAATTGCGGCGGATGCCCCGGAAAAAGAGCCCTGCTGAGAGCAAAAGAACTTATAAAAAGAGGCGCAGATACCATCGTGTTTGCTTCCTGCATTCAAAAAGGCAACCCCATAGGGTACCCCTGCCCCTTTGCAAAAAAAATGAGAACTCTGATTCAGGAAAACCTGGATGAAAGCATCGGTATTATTGACTATACACATTAATCGTTGCGCCAATTAAGGCCGCAACATTTGGCTTTACAGGGGCGCCGTTATAAGCCGCGCCCCTGTGTTTATACGATCCCTCTTAAGAATTCCGAGTTGCCAGCACTTCGAGCTCAGCCGAACCCGATTTAATTAAGTAATACGGCACCCAGACAATCCCAAATCGATCAATAAAGATGTTCGTTTTGGTAGGCGTTACCGGCACCTCAGAAAACTGAAGCGCCTGTTCCTGCCAGGTACGCTCCACCTTTTCCAACTCGCCCTGATATTCTTTTTCCAAACCCGCCAACTGATTTTTCAGTATTTCCAGCTCCTGTTCTTCCTGCTTCAGAGTTAACCGTGAATTGTTGGCCATGCGAACTTTGGAGATGGAAGTAGAAAGATTCTTTTTTCGTTTACCAAACAAGCCCATCAAAAACTCTCCGCCTGTGCTGAGTGTATCCAGACTGCGGCCAGCCATATCGGCTTTTTTCTCGTTAACTTCCATTTCCTGCATCCTGATTTTATTTTCAAGAACATTCAACTTCTTTTCATAAGTATCTTTAACCTTCTTTTGTTCCTTTTCAATCCTGTCTTTAATGACCGGCTGGGCTTTTAATTTAAAATCCTCTTCCGATTCACCCGGCTGAGAATACAACTTCAAATCAGTATTCACTTTAATGCGAACCGCTCCATTCCGATATACCCAGTTTTCGAAATCTTTTCGATATGCATTAAGCGCCTTTGCATCGCTGAGCCATGCCGGCAGAATATCAAAGAGACTGTTGGGCATTGGCTGAGTCTGAAAACTGTCGCTTTGGAAAGCCGGCCAACTGCTGCCTTCCCAATTTAATTGGTTCCCTGTATTGTCAAAAACCAGAGAAGTCATTTTGCGGGTCATTTCCATCCCGTATTTTTGAACAACATAGCGGATTTCTGACTGAGCCAGCAGGGCCGGTTTGTATACCATTCCGCTGGCTGCGCTGCCCTGCAAATGATTCTGTCTGGCTGCTAAAACCGCTTCGTTTACTCCCAGATCAGCCGGCAGAAAGAACTCTGAAAAGCCGGAAGGAATCACGCCCCGTTTCTGTTGATAACCGCCTGCCGGAACGCTGACCGTTTCTGATGCAGCCGGCGAAACCGGCTGCGCAACCATCGGTTGTGCAACAACCGCAGGCTGCTGAGCAACTGCAGATTGAACAACCGGTTCAGCCGCTGTCTGAGCCCGCACACCTCCGCCGACTCCGGCTCCCTGAGCAGATGTCGCCTTCACAGTATGGTCCGGGTCAGCCAAAGCCATCAACTGCGGCAATTGCGCCCGGGTTAATGGACCAGCCAGATAATTCATATCCCAGCGCGTATTAAACAACACCGGCTTTTTTGCATGAACATTATGCAGCAGAAAAACCCGCTTCTTCTGAGCTGACAGAATTTTATCCAAATCAGAACGGGCAATCTCACCATGAGCGCTTTCCAACCCATCCAACAACCGGTTTTTATCCCGTTCTGTTTGCAGCCGGCCAATAAACCAGGTGCCGGCATTCGACAACGCCTTATAATCCATATCCACCGGGTTTTGGGTTGCCAGCAAAAGCCCTACTCCAAAAGCGCGGGCCTGCTTCAACATTCGCAAAATAATCGGCCGGGAAGGAGGGTTGGCAACCGGCGGCAAATAACCAACAATTTCATCAAAATAAACCAGCGCCCGCAGGCTGCTGGTACCGCGCTGAGTACGCATCCAGGCCTCAATGGCGGCAAACAACAGGGTTACAAAAAACATCCGTTCGTTATCCGGCAAATGGGCAATATAGAAAATGCAATGCCGGGGGGTACCATCTTCTTTATAAAGCATGGCCTGAATATCCAACGGGGAACCTTCAATCCAGGATTGAAAAGAAGGAGAAGCCAGGAAATTATTCAACAGCATCGCCAGCCCCAAACGATCTTTGGCAGGGAATAAATTATCAACCGGAAAGGCTCCCAGCCGCTCAAAAGGAGGATTTTGAACCCGTAAAATCAGCTCGGTTAAATCCAGCGACTGCCCTTTACTCCAGGCATCTTCAACAATATTGGACAACAGAATATGCTCGCGTGACTTCAACTGATCAATATCCGTCATACCAACCAGCCCCAGCAAACCGGTAACCACGCTCGAGATCTCTTCCCGCAGGATCTCACTGTTAGATTGCCAATCAATCTCCGGCGCCTGAAACGATGAGAGAATATTAACCGGAACCCCGGCCGTTGAACCGGGTGTGTAAATCGTAAAAGCGACCGATTTACTGAGTTTAAGAATGTCTTCTCTGCCCAACCCCCATTGTTCCAGCCCATTTTTCCAATCAACAGCCGTTTCAGCAGCCAATGTATCCACATCTTTGCCATCACGACGGGCCTGATCCGGGTCTACCCAGGGTTTAAAATCTTCCGGTTTAAGGTCAGGAAAATGCAGCAACAGATTGGTCAAATCCCCTTTGGGATCAACCATCAGGGCGGGTATCTTCTTCATTGCTGCTTCTTCCAGCAACCCGATACAAAGGCCTGTTTTACCCGAACCGGTCATACCCGTTACAAAACCATGTGTGGTAAGATCAGCGGGATCATAAAAAACTTTTTCATCTGTGAGACGATTATTCTCCAAATCAAACACTTTGCCTAAATAGAAACCTGCCTGGTCTGACATATTCTCCTCCGATATTATCTTGTCCTTACAATATACTATAACGTTTGAATGGCTGCAACAGCCAAAACTTACCAAATCTTACCTGGTTGTTCCACATTCAATCACAGCCCTGCCAGTTTCAAAAGCTCATTGCCAATAGCGCAAATGTTCCGCCAAAGAAAGGTATAATTTCAACTGATCTGGAGGTTTCATGGAAATTGTTTGGTACGGACATTCCTGCTTTCGTATTACTGAACGCAGCATGGCTTCAATAGTATGCGACCCATATGACGCCGAAGTTGCAGGTTTTAACCCGCTTAAATTAAAAGCGGATGTAGTAACCGTCAGCAACCCCAACCCGGCCCATAATTATGTTTCAGCCGTAAAGGGAAACAGCTTTGTTTTCACCAACCCTGGCGAATACGAAGTTGGCGGCGTCTTTATCACCGGTATTCAGACCACCCCGCTCAGCAAAACCAGACATGGTCACCCGCGCAACATTCTTTATGCAATTGGATACAACGGCATCACCGTCGTCCATCTGGGGCTTTCAGAAAACACACCCACTCAGACGGAAATTGAAGAACTGGGTACCGTAAACATTATCCTCCTGCCGGTTGGCGGAGACGGCGCTTTAAACGCCTCCAGGGCGGCTGAAATCGTCAGCCTGCTGGAACCCAATGTGGTCATTCCCATGATGTACGACATCAAAGGCTCCAAAGTCAAACTGGAACCGCTCAACAAATTCTTAAAAGAAATGGGGCTGACAAACACGGCAACTTTGCCTTCCTATAAAGTGACCAAACCATCTGACCTGCCGGCAGACACGCAGATCATCGTGCTGGATCGGGCAGAATAACAGACAGGGCAGACCGTCATGAGCCAAACACCCATTAAGTTGATTCTAAGCTGGGATATTGTCCCTCAACACGAACAGGAATACTTTGAGTTTGTCATCCGTGAATTTTTACCGGGCATACAAAAACTGGGGTTTGCGTTAACCGATGCCTGGGCAACCACTTACGGTGACGAACCCCAAATTATGGTGGGGGCTGTTTTTCCAACCCTGCACGAAGCCCGGCAATTGCTGATATCAGAAGAATGGATCCGTTTGAACAATAAAATACTTAATTTTGTTGAAAACTATCGTCAAAAAATAATTCCGGCCCGATCCGGTTTTCAGTTTTAGACAACATGACCGCAACAACATTCTCCGGCGCCCTGCTGGAGTGGTATCAAACAAACGCCCGCAGATTACCCTGGCGGGAGATAACAGACCCCTATGCAGTTTGGGTATCAGAGATGATGGCCCAACAAACCCGTATTGACACCGTGCTCCCTTATTATAAAAAATGGATGGAGCGTTTTCCTTCTCTTCAAAGCCTGGCAAATGCCTCAGAAGATGAGGTCTTAAAAACCTGGGAAGGGTTGGGATATTACGCCCGGGCCCGCAATTTTCACAAAGCGGCACAAACCGTAATGCGGGATATGAAAGGAAACATCCCCCAAACCACTGCCGAGCTGCGGTCTCTCCCCGGAATTGGCGCCTATACCGCAGCCGCCATTGCTGCCATCGCGTTTAATGAAGATGTGCTTTCGATAGATGCCAATGTCCGCCGGGTAGCTGCCCGGATTTTTAACCTGGCCGATCCCTCAGGGAGCTCAGAACTGGATCGGGCAGTTTCACTGAACATGAAGACCGTTTTTCCCGCCGGACAGGCCGGTAATTTCAACCAGGCATTAATGGATCTGGGAGCCTGCATTTGCCTGCCGCAGAAACCGCAATGCCTGCTGTGCCCGGTCGCATCCTTCTGCCAGTCATTTCAGGCCGGAAATCAGGAACACCGGCCAATCATACCTCCCAAAAAAGAAATCCCGCATATATTCGTTACCGCTGCGGTGATCCCATGCCAGAACCATTTTCTGCTGGCCAAACGGCCCAGGCATGGGCTACTGGCCGGCATGTGGGAATACCCGGGCGGCAAACTGAAAGAAAACGAAACCCACGCTCAGGGTCTGCAACGCGAAATCATGGAAGAACTCGGCGTTGAGATTCAACCGGCAGAACTGGTTGGAGAATATCGGCATACTTATACCCACTACCGGGTAACCTTATTCGCTTACCATGCTTCCATTCAACAGGGAGAACCGCAGGCCCTGTCGGCCCAGGAAATTCGCTGGGTTCTGCTGAACGACCTGAAGCTTTACCCGATGGGAAAGATCGACCGGATGATCTCTGACACCCTGCTGAAAGACAAAAAATAATTCAGAGCAGGTCATCCGATGCATCCTTTCCATGTCAACGTCAGGTCAGGATAATCACACCCCCATCATGGGGCATGGCAGGGCCGTTTTCCGGCCAAAGAGGAGCCCTGCCTCTTTCCAAAAAACAGACGGCTTCGCTGCGCCGCGGGCCCTTCATCCAGCGAAAGATATGATCCCGAATTCACGTTGAATGACGCAAAATATTTCTTTTTATTATTTTTTTCACGTGGTATGATGATAGAAACTATCTGGTTTACGAAGGAGGAGCCCTATGGGATTCAAAATATTAGATAACTCCCTGGAGATTGATGTTTTTTACGAAACCGGCGATATCCATTTTGACGATAATCTATGCCTGCGCTTCACCGAAGAGTGTTCTGAAGATGAACGCCTGTTTCTGGCAGAAGATACTCATATTTACCTTACCATCCAGGAAGCTGAAAAGTTTCAGCATGCGCTGGAAAATGCCATTGTACAGGCAAAAGCCTGCCATCAAAACAATTCACAAAAGGAATAACTGCCCATGGGATATCGTCTCAACACACATGATAAAAAACTGATTTCCTGGTTACAAAAAAACCCTGCCCTGGGAGACCCCAGCCTGACATGGCAAAAAGAAATACAGGAGAAAGGAATTACGCCTGAACTGACCGACCTCATGCAAAGCAGGGTATCAGAACTTGGAGCCAACCAACGTACAAAACTACAGGCTGAACTGACCATGCTGATTCGTCAATGGCGGCTGGAACAGCAATCGCGTCATTTTCGCCGCCGCTGATGATGATGGCCTTCCTCTAATCTTCCGGTGACACAGAGCAATATCGGATCATGGCAGCTCATTTTGTTGATTTTTTAACCAACCGAACCCATCCGCTTTTTCTGCCGATCGGGATCAATGGCGGTCTTTCGTTAACCCCCTATACCATTGACCAGATCGTTCACAACAGCGCCTGTCAGGCCGAAACAGCGCTGGCAGGGCAGCAATACTTTCAATCTGAAATTCTCCAGACCGGGATGGATCTTTCTGTTGAAGCGGAGGCTTTCGGGGCAGCGATCCGCTTCAGCCGCGATGAAGTCCCCACCGTGATCGGCCGGCTGGTTACAACCACTGAAGAAATTACCGCCCTTCAAATTCCATTCGTTGGAACAAAACGGACAGCGATCTGTTTGGAAACCGGGCGTCTGCTGTCAGAAAGCAGCCGGCACAGTCAGAAAAAACAGCCTGTGCTGGGCGGGGTATGCGGGCCCTTTTCACTCGCCAGCCGCCTCTTTGGAGTATCCCAAACCCTGGAAATCAGCCTGCTCCAGCCAAACTTTCTGCAACAATTGCTTGAAAAAACCACCTGCTTCCTGACAGACTATATCCATGCTTTTCGAGAAAACGGCTGCCAGGGGGTCATCATGGCAGAACCGTCTGCCGGGTTGCTCTCACCCCACGGCATGTCGAAATTCTCTTCTCTTTACATTCGGCAGATCATGCAGGCCGTTGAAACCCCCGATTTTACCCTCATTGTGCACAATTGCGGCGCCAAATCAGCCCATCTTAAAGCGCTGAAAGAGATTGGAGCCCGGGTTTATCACTTTGGCAAACCGATGGACATGTTTCAGGCCCTCAAAACCCTCGGCCCTGAAACAGCAGTCGGCGGCAATCTGGACCCCACAGAAGTCTTTTTTTCCGGTTCAACCCATGAAATTTTATCCAAAACCAAAGCCCTGTTGGAAACAACACAGAACTTCCCCAATTTTTTTCTGTCTTCCGGTTGTGACATCCCCCCCGGCACCCCGCCTGAAAACCTGAAAATCGTTTTTGATCTGCTCAACACCAATTATTAACTTTATGTTTATCTCCTGAAAAACTCGTTGACTAGCCTTTATCA
>CAZEEL010000090.1:0-8471 GCA_964511135.1 uncultured Leptolinea sp.
TATATTCAGTTCGGCCTCCTGCCGGAGTTAAATCCGGCGGAAATAAAGCAACCGCCTGCCCTTTTTCCGGCTGACTTACCCCTCTGAGTCATTGATGTGGGGGCATTCCTTTTGCACACTGCACAAACTGTGGCATATGGGAAGAGGGACCATGCAAAAGGATGCTGTACCGGGTTCTTCATCCCCTGCTCCGGCGAACGGTCGTTTATTTTCGTCTCACTTTCTGCAGCGATCTGTTCCGGCAGCGAAAACCATAAAAAGGCTTCTTTTTCAACCTTTTCGCGGCTTTAAGAAAAGCGTGAAATGTGATGCAAATATTTTCGGGATTTAAAAATTTCTTTTAAAATCCCTTGACATATTTTCAGGCGATGGTATCATCGGGATTATGTTTAATTCAGCACACAACATGATGACACCCGTATGGTTGATGCCCTGGCGATGGAGTTCGTTCCCAGAGCAGTGTTTTGCTTGCTGAACTGGTAAACGAACCCATCGCCTTCTGCCCAACAGGTTAGGATGTTGTGATGGGTTTATAGTAACCCAATTGTGCTTTCTTGCACCACCAGACATCCTGGTGGTTTTTTTATTAAATTATAAAAAAAGGAATATCATGAAATCGTTAAGTTGTAACTCTGTCCGTAAGACCCATTTTATTGGAATCGTTGTTTTAGTTTTTTTCATCAGCCTGGTTCTTTCTGCCTGCTCTCCTGCAGCGACCCCAACCGCTGCCCCCACCGAAGCGGCTGCTGAGGCGGCGACTGAAGCGGCTGTGAAAACTGAGTTGATCACTGTTAAAGTTGGCGCTTCTCCTGTTCCTCACAGTGACATCTTAAGATACATCAAAGAAAACCTGGCCGAAAAAGCCGGCATTAACCTGGAAATTGTGGAATTTACCGATTATGTGCAACCCAACCTGGCACTTGCCGACGGGCAATTGGATGCCAACTATTTTCAACATCAGCCATATTTGGATGACTTCAACAAAGAACATAAATTGAACCTGATTACTGTTGCTCCTGTTCATATCGAACCATTAGGAATTTATTCCAGGAAAATCAAGGCTCTTTCTGAACTCAAAGACGGCGATACGGTTACCATCCCCAATGACGCCACAAACGGCGGGCGGGCTTTGAAACTGCTGCAGGCAAGCGGACTTATTACTCTGAAAGATGGCGTTGGTTTTGATGCAGTGGTTGCCGATATCACCAGCAATACCAAAAACCTGAAAATTGTTGAACTGGAAGCCGCCCAACTGCTGCGCTCGCTGGATGACACGACAATTGCCGTCATCAATGGTAACTATGCTCTGCAGGGTGATCTGGTTCCCAGCAAAGACTCTCTGGCGCTGGAAAGCGGTGAAAACAATCCCTATGTCAACGTGCTGGTTGTCAATCAGGGTCATGAAAATGATGAAGGAATTAAAATCCTGATCAAGCTGATTACCTCAGATGACGTCAAGAAATATATTGATGATACCTATCAGGGTTCTGTTCTTCCCATAAAGTAAATAAAGAACTGGGGCGGTTTATTCAATAAACCGCCCCAGAAAGTTAAATCATGAATTTTATTACTGTACGCGAACTTTATAAAACATACGACTCCGAAAAATCAACGGCCCTGCCGGTTTTAAAAGGCATCAATTTGGAGATCCAAAAGGGTGAGATTTTTGGGGTGATTGGCCCAAGCGGAGCAGGGAAAAGCACCTTAATTCGCTGCATCAACCTTTTGGAACAGCCAACTTCCGGATCAGTCATTGTAAACGAACAGGACATCACCAGACTGCCCCTTCCGCAACTGCGGCTTGCGCGGCAAAAAATGGGAATGATTTTTCAGCATTTTAATTTACTCAGTTCCCGCACTGTTTTTGGAAATATTGCCTTTCCCCTTGAGATTGCCGAAATGGAGGCTTCTGAAATTAAAAAACGGGTCAATGAAATGCTCGAACTGGTGGGGCTTACGGATAAGGTTAACACCTATCCGGCCCAGTTATCCGGCGGACAAAAGCAAAGAGTTGGCATTGCCCGGGCTTTGGCCACTCATCCGGATATGTTGCTGTCTGATGAAGCAACTTCAGCGCTGGACCCGCAAACCCGTATCTCAATTTTGAATCTGCTAAAAGACCTTAATCGCAGTCTTGGTTTAACAATTATGCTGATCACGCATGAAATGGAAGTCGTGAAGCAAATCTGCGATCGTGTGGCCGTTTTGGAAGACGGAATTATTGTTGAACAGGGCGAACTGGCCGAACTGGTCACCCGCCCCGGCAGCCACCTGGCAAAAGCATTTTTCCCAGCCGGCGATCTGACCGACATCACCCCGGGAGCTTTAAACGTAACCATCTCTTTTGTTGGAAACAGCGCCAGCGAACCCATGCTTTCTTCTTTGGTCAAAAAATTCAATGTTGATGTCAATATTCTTGGCGGGAGCATTCAAAAGTTCGGAGAACATCGTATTGGAAAACTTCAGGTAGAACTCAGCGGAGAACAAGTGGAAGCAGCCATGAATTATTTATTATCCGAAGGACTGGGGGTTGAAAGACACGTATGAACTGGGAAATCTGGTTACCGCTTCTGACAAAAGGAACCGCCGATACGCTTTACATGGTGGGAGTATCCACCCTGCTTACGATTGCTGTCGGCCTGCCCCTGGGAATTATTCTTGTTTTAACCGATCAAAACGGGCTTTTAGAGAATTCTGTTGTGAACAGTATATTGGGAACCATCGTTAATATAGCGCGATCTCTCCCATTTATTATACTGTTAGTTATCGTTATTCCCCTGACCCGAGCTATTACCGGCACGACCATTGGCGCAACTGCAGCCATTGTTCCTCTGACCCTGTCAGCCATTCCTTTCTTCGCACGGGTTGCTGAATCATCGATTCGAGAAGTCGATTCAGGCCTGGTAGAAGCAGCCCAGGCAATGGGGGCTCACAATACACAAATTGTTTTTAAAGTATTGATCCCCGAAGCCCTCTCCTCTCTGATATTGGGAATTGCCTTAACCATTATCAGCTTAATTGGCTACTCTGCCATGGCAGGTACCATTGGCGGAGGCGGTCTGGGTGACCTGGCGATTCGGTATGGCTATCAGCGATATGAAACATCCGTCATGACGGCTACGGTGGTGCTCTTAATTGTGCTGGTGCAGGGCATTCAATATCTTGGCAGCAAACTGGCATTGAAGATTTCACATAAATAAAGTATTCTGCCCGCTTTTTGTGCGGGTTTATAGTAGAATACCAGACAGAGGATTATCGCCATGCAAACATGTAGCAAATGTAATACCCAAAATAATGATGATGCATTGTTGTGCAGCCATTGTCAAAGTGACCTGCGTATATATTCCGAACTGGCAGTCGCATTAGCCAAATATCAGGAAAACCCACGGGTCAGTAAAATTGTCGTCGTTGTCAGCCAGGACGCCTGCCCGGCCTGCCACCAGGTGCAGGGCACGTATGAAAAAGATCAGGTTCCTGCTTTGCCGCACCGGGGCTGTTCACACCATCGTGGCTGCCGCTGTCATTACCAACCGGTTTTATCTGAGATTTACCCTTAATCTCTATGTCAAAAACCAGACGTCTTTTAATCCTGCTGGTTTTTCTGACATTTTTTGTGGCTGCCTGTAGTCTGCCGGGACTGCTTAACGCCAATTCGACAACCGATCCGGCGGGAACGATCACTCTGACATCTCCCGCCGGTAAAGATTCCGGATCGCTTTCTACGGTAACACCGCTGCCTGACAATACCAATGTGCCCGTGCAGGCTTCTCCGCAGAAATTTCTGTTTATTGGAGAAAAAGGCAACATCTATCAATGGTCATCTGACGCTGCCCAGGCTGAACCCCTCACATCAGATGCCAACCCTGAATCTTTCACTTCAAGGTATTCGCACCTCATCCTTTCGCCGGACAAAAAATACCTTCTAAGCCTCTTTGAGGATAGGTTTCGTTTATTTGACCTGACAGGCGGCAGCATGATCATGGAAGATTACTTTTACCCCATTGGATGGATGCCTGATTCCCGGTCTTTTCTGGTCACTCCCAGCGGAAACCCCTGTACGGACGATGAATTTGGTGTCATAAAAACAGAGCTCTTTCAGTATTCAGTGGACAGCTCTCAACCTGTATTCAGTATCGGAACCGTGGAATTATTCAGCCCGGAGGCCAAACTCTCTGCGGATGGCAACTGGCTGGTGGCCCCTTATACCGGCTGTTACAGCGAAATTGGCAGTATGCAAACCTTTTCCTTTCAGGATAAAGTTCAATATGCGCCGGGCAGAGATTTTATTCAGAACCCGGATTTTGCACACCAATCCAACCGGCTGATCATCAGCTCGAACAACAATAATTCAGGAATTGTTCTGATCAGTGACCCGCAGTTTTCACAGATTGAAAATCTGAGCCCTGAGATGCCTGACTCCGTGCTGTATGGTCTGAAATTCTCCTATGATGATCAATGGGTTGCTTTAAATGCGGCTGACAGCTTCAGCGAATCTTTTTTTGACCCGTTGAGCGCCAGAGTAATGCTGCTGAACGTTGCACAAAAAGAAATCATCGATATTACTGAAAAAGGTTTCATCTTCCTTAACTGGTACCCTGACAGTCTTCGCTTCCTCATCGCGCACATAGAAACAGGCGAGGTTTATTCCTGGTCAGTTGAAAATCACATGTTGGAAAAGCTGAACTTTAAGCTCTGCACACATACCTACTGCCTGCAACAGGCGCTTCCTTACTGAGCAGTTCTGTTGTTTAGTACAAAGAGCCGGGCGTCTTCCCGGTTTTTTATTTCTCTCAGTATCTGATGCTCGCGAATTTGTTCCAGAATCTCCCCAACTTCCGGGCCAGGGTTGATACCCAGCCATTGCATGATATCTTCGCCATTGACCAGCAATGGCGGGTCAACCTGTGCAGCATGCTGCTCGTACCAGGCTGAAAAAATTGCCTGTGTCATATCCAATTCTCTCTGCCATTCGTCCAGCGGAGGATGATGGAGGAATTGCCCCAGCGTATCTGTTAAACCAAGCAGACAGATATCCAACAATGTTTCACCATATTGCCGAAACAATCGGTAGAGCCCAAGGGGGCTGCTGTCAGCCTGACCTTTTGCCAATTGATGGAGTAGTTTATGGTTTTGGATACCCGTCTGGATTCGATGGATTTCAGGATTGCTCAGTTTGTATTCCTGACCAATTCTGAGAAAGATTTTCGCTTCGTTTCTTTTATAACCGGTTGCTTCAACCATGTCGTCAGCAGGCAGATACGGTTCGATGCGGTCTTTTTCGGGATGATGAAAAAGCGCCTGCCAATATAAAAGTGTCTCTTTACTGCGATCGCCTATCCAGTGCGATGTATAGGTATCGGCCAGACAGGGTCGGTAAACCCGCAGCGTTTGGCGCGCCTGCCGATAAATTAAATGATCGGGTATCTGAGATTCATCATGGCGAATCAGCATCTGTGTTAAATATTGCATCCCTTCAAAAGCGCTCATGGTGTGCCGCCATCCATGCTCAATCTCAGACGCATTGTCAGCAGCTTTTTTAAACTTTTCTGTTTCGGGAAAAAGCTGCTGAAAAATACCCAGATGATCCATAAGACGAAGCCCGGTAGATGGTCTGCGGCAAAGAAAAATATGCAGCAGTTCATCACGCAGTCTTTCTTTCGAAACGCTTCGGAGGGCAGGAATGGATTCTTTAAGGGAATTTAAAGTTTCTTTTTCAATCATAAACCCGGGATCAGACCCAAACCGAAGCGCCCGGATACATCGAAGCGGATCTGATGTGAAACTTTGGGGGCCGCAGGCTCGAATCATGCGGGCATTCAGATCAGAAATTCCATTGCAGGGATCAAACCAACGGTCCGGCGATTTTAATGAACCCGCAATCGCATTGATCGTAAAATCTCGCTCTTTAAGGTCTTCTTCAAGGTCTGTTTTTCGCAATTCAGCAAAATCGAGAACCCATCTTCCGTCTTCTCTTGAAGCTAATACCCGCCAGGTGTTTCTTTCTGCATCCAGAAGATAAATATCGGCATTCAGGTGTCGGGCAGTTTTTTGAGCAGCCAGCTTTGCATCTGTCAGCGTAACCAGATCAATATCTTTGCCTGGCCGCTGCAGATAAGCATCGCGAAGGCAGCCCCCAACCAGAAATATATCCCCCGATTGTATAACTTCAGGCGGAAAAAGCTTTTGATATTCAATCAGTCTGGTAACTGCTTCGGGTTTGCCCATGCGCGCTTATTGATTGATCATTTTGTATTTTTGCATGTCGACCGTACCAATGAAAGGCAGGTTGCGAAAATACTCATCAATATCCAAACCATAGCCAAATACAAATTCATTGGGTATGTCAAAGCCGCTGTAGAGAACCGGAATATCCACTTTTCGGCGTTCAGATTTATTCAACAGGGTACATACAGCCAGACTTAATGGTTTGCGGGTAGATAAAAGATCCAACACAGAAGCCAATGTGTAGCCGCTGTCGATAATATCTTCCACCAGCAAGACGTGCCACTGACTGATATTAATATTCAGGTCTAACGTAATGCGAACATTGCCGGATGATTCATACGTACCAACATTATAAGAAGACACGGCCATAAACTCGACAGCTACCGGCATCGGAATTGCCCGTATGAGATCCGTGAGAAAAATTACTCCGCCCTTGAGGATACACACCAGAAGCAGCGGTTTATCGGCATAATCACGGGCGATTTCCAAACCAATTTCTTTAATGCGCTGTTGAATGGTCGTTTCGTCGAGCAATATACCTGACATGAACTCTTTATAATTTTTCATATTCCTCCAGTACAGAGCTTTCATGATGATTGCAGCAGGGGGCTTTGGTACCTTAAAAGTTTTTACTGCATCATTGGCTGTTATTATCGCGGCTGGTGTACCCTGCATCAGGCATGGGGCCGGCTCTCTGCATATCCTCCACGGGCGTTTAATGTCAGGGTTGTTTCAGTGGCCGCCAAAAATCAACATGTTTTCGCACGGAGCATAATGGATATGCTCACCAGGATCCTTGCATACATTCTGTGATTTTACCCGATTCCCTTATATGTTTGTTCCAGGATAAAAAACATGAGGAAATCGACAACCTGCTCAGAAACAAAAGAGACGCATCACTGCGTCTCTTTTCATCGTTGTTTTTTTACTAAGCAGTTGGCTCGGGAACCGTATAGCCCAACTGGCGAAGCCGTTTCTTTAAATCAATCAGAGATTTACGGCCAAAGCCTGGAATATCCAATAAGGTCTGTTCACCTTCGTTGAGTTTTTCAAGGACTTCACCTGCTTTGGTGATGCCTGCTTTTTCAAGAACCTCGGTCGGGCGGGTTCCCAGTTCCAGTTCTGAAATCAGACGGTTGGGAGAAGTCCGCTCAGCCTCCCGGCTTTTGGCATCTTCAACAAAAGTCTGACGAGCCTGAAGACGGCGATAGAAGCGATCTACCTGACCTTCAACGTCCAATAAGCGCTGTTGCTGACCGGTAAAAAATGGATGACATTTTGAGCAAACTTCTGTTTGAATTTTTTGTCTGGTAGAACCGGTAGTCCAGGTATTTCCGCATGCACAGGTTACCTGTACATTGGTGTAATATTTAGGATGAATATCTTTTTTCATCTGAATTCCTTTTCTCTCCGCTTCCGTAAATGGACAGGCCAAATACGGTACGAATGTATTTTTATTCTTCTCTGGCTACAGGTTCAACACTGACCATCTTCCGACCGCCAGCGACCGTTTCAAAAACGACCTGACCGTCGATAATTGCAAATAACGTATCATCCCTGCCCCGATCTACATTTCGGCCAGGTTTGATTCTGGTTCCGCGCTGTCGAACCAAAATATTTCCGGAGAGGACATATTCTCCGCCAAAGCGTTTGACGCCCAGTCGTTGAGAATTGCTATCGCGGCCATTACGGGTTGAGCCACCACCTTTTTTATGTGCCATGATTTTTGCTCCTTATCCAATACTTTCCACTATCAGGCGAGTATATTGCTGGCGATGACCTGTTTTGACGCGAATTCGTTTTTTGGGACGATAACGAAAAACATCAATCTTCTCACCTTTGATATGGGAATCAACTTTTGTTTTAACAACTACCCCCTGCACTACCGGGGTTCCAACCTGGCAATCATCATCTGAAACAATCAAAAGTACCTGATCAAGGATGACTTCATCGCCAGGCTGTACAGCCAGAAGATCTACTTCAATGGCTTTGCCTTCGACGGCACGATATTGTTTGCCGCCACTTTCAACAATGGCATACTTCATACAAAATCTCCAATCTTCACTTCACCGCAAAACCCGCGCACAAAAATCGCCGGATTACGGGGAAGCCTGGATAATAATTTACCGTTCCTGTCTGAAAGACAGGAACAGGCGAGAGAGAATTATACGAGTATTATGACAGGCTGTCAACGATATTCATTGTATGCGAATCTCCGGCGGTGAATGGCCGCCGGGCGATTGATT
>CAZEEL010000091.1:0-8390 GCA_964511135.1 uncultured Leptolinea sp.
ATAAACAAATTGCAAGTTAATTAAGAAATTACTTTGAGGAATTCCAAAATGTCAGGGAATTCCAAAATTTAAGGTTCTGAGGGTTGTGATATAATCTGAAAACTGTAAAGAAGGTTATTCTGGTCAATGGAGATGAGGTATGTCTGGACATAATAAGTGGTCTACTATCAAACGAAAGAAAGGCGCTGCTGACGCCAAACGTGGCGCAGTATTTACCCGCCTTACCCGTGAATTGGTTATGGCTGCAAGAGAGGGCGGGGGAGACCCTGCGATGAACTTTCAATTACGTTTGGCCATTGACAAAGCGCGTGCTCAAAATATGCCCAAAGAAAATATTGAACGTGCTATTAAAAGGGGAAGCGGTGAATCGAAAGACGGCGTCTCATTTGAAAACGTTACGTATGAAGGGTATGCCCCGAATGGGGTGGCGGTTATTATTGAATGTATGACTGAAAATCGTAACCGAACGGTTGCCGAGGTTCGGCATATGCTTTCACGCTCGGGAGGCAATTTAGGAGAATCCGGTTCGGTAGCCTGGCAGTTTACCCGACAGGCATATTTTTCATTGCCATCGGCTGGTCATGATTTTGACAAAGTTTTTGAGATTGGTTTGGACGGCGGGGCGAATGATGTGACCGATGACGGCGAAACAATTGAAATTATGGCCCCGGTGGATAAGTTTAAGATTATCAGTGACAGGTTGAATGAAGCGGGTATTCAGATTGAAGAGGCGATGCTGCGGATGGTTCCGAATCAGGAAATGGAACTGAGTGTGTCAGATACACTGCAGGTTATGAAAACATTGGATGCTTTGGATGAGATGGAAGACGTTCAAAATGTGTACTCCAACCTGAATATCTCTGAGGAGGCTCTTGCTGCCCTGGAAGCGGAATAATGTTGGTATTGGGAATTGATCCGGGTGTAGCGCTTACGGGTTATGGATTGGTTGCCCAATCAGATGGCGGAGAGCTCCAGATGTTGGACTTCGGAGTGATTCGCACGGGCGCTGAGCTCGATCTTTCTTCCCGTCTCAAAATTATCTATCAGTCATTAAATGATTTATTGCTTCTCCATCAGCCCGATTCTGCGGCTGTGGAGAAGTTGTTTTTTCAGCGCAATGTTACTACTGCTATTTCGGTAGGAGAGGCTCGCGGAGTCTGTTTGCTCGCGCTGGCTCAGCATCATATTCCAACGGCAGAGTACTCGCCATTGGAAGTAAAAAAAGCGATAACCGGGTATGGCGCTGCGGAGAAGCGCCAGGTGCAAAGTATGGTGCAGGTTATTCTTCATTTGCCGCAAATGCCAAAACCTGATGATGCGGCAGATGCATTGGGCATCGCTGTTTGTCATATTCATCATTGGGGATATATGCAGGCTGTATCATGATTACCAGTACTTCCAACCAGAAAATTAAAGAAGTTCGTAAACTTTACGATAAGAAAGAACGTGACAGAACCGGGTTGTATTATGCCGAAGGATTGCGCATTCTGGGGGAAATGTTTCAAACCCGGCAGCAGATTGATCTGCTGATAGCAGCTCCGGATTTAATTGAAGGTGATTTTGCAATTTCTCTTTTGGCAAAAGCCCGGGAGCAAAATGTTAATCTTCTTGAGGTATCCTCCGGTGTGTTTAAGTCTATGGCTTACAAAGACAATCCGCAGGGAATGGCCGCAGTAGGGATATCTGTCTGGGTTCCCCTGGAACAGCTTTTTCTTCACCCGGGGGATATCTATGTTGCATTAGACTCTGTGGCTGACCCGGGGAATCTGGGGAGCATTTTACGCACCGTGGATGCAGCCGGAGGAAAGGGCGTCATTCTGTTGGATCAGTGTACTGATCCTTATGATTTATCTTCTATTCGTGCCAGCATGGGAAGTATCTTTAATCTGACACTGACGAAAGCCTCCAGCCAGGAGTTTATGGAATGGAAAAATGGTTTTGGGATTCCGGTCATTGGAACCTCTGATTCTGCCCGATGTAATTATCGGGAGTATGCATATCCTGAGGGGATGGTTTTATTAATGGGTAGTGAACGGGAAGGGTTACATCCGCCATTGTGGGGTGTTTGTGATGAAGTGGTGGCTATTCCGATGAAGGGGCGGGCTGATTCGCTTAATCTGGCAGCGGCAACGGCTGTGGTTTTATTTCATATTGCCTCTCAGCGGCAGTAAAGCATGTCAAGGGAAAGAGACAGGGAATGATAGATTATATTGAAGGAATCCTGCTTTCAAAAGAAGAATCTTCAGTGGTATTGGTTGTGCAGGGAGGGGTTGGTTTTCATATCCATGTTCCGCAGGCTGTTGCCCATGATGCTGTGCCAGGATGCCGTTTGGCATTGTTTACTCATTTGATTGTGCGCCAGGAAATTTTAGCGCTCTATGGGTTTCCTGCTGAAGAAGAGCGCAGTATATTCATATTGCTTCTGGGCGTGAATGGCATAGGCCCTCGTCTGGCTTTGGCCATTGTAAGCGCTCTTTCATCAGACAGTATTAAATCTGCCATTCTTAATGAACAACCTGAAGTATTTTGCCGGGTTCCCGGGGTTGGGAAGACTTCTGCTCAAAAAATTCAGTTGTATCTGAAAAACAAAATCAAGGGAAGTTTGCAAGCAGGTTCCCGCCCAATAACAGACAATGATACTGAAGTGTTGGGCGCTTTAACGACACTGGGCTATAGTGTTGTGGAAGCTCAGGCAGCCATTCAATCGTTACCTAAAGGAGCGCCTGAGGATGCTGAGGCACGTATCCTGCTGGCGCTCCGGTATTTTTCAAAAAACTAGTTAAGACGGGCGTTGTCTAAAGAAGCTTCTTCCTGTTTTGCTGCCTCAATGCCGCGTTCAAGATTGACCTTGCTCAACAGAAACATTCCGATCGCGAAGAAGATGAGCAGAGATACGATGCTTAAGCGGCTTGATTTCATGATTGTGCCTACAATACCAAACAGAA
The DNA here is from genome assembly GCA_964511135.1 of uncultured Leptolinea sp. Taxonomy (GTDB): domain Bacteria; phylum Chloroflexota; class Anaerolineae; order Anaerolineales; family Anaerolineaceae; genus UBA4782. The sequence continues at coordinate 2,946 of CAZEEL010000091.1, forward strand.
GCGGGCCCAGAACAGTGGCAAATTTTTCTGAAACGCTGAAAAATCCATAAAACTCAGCCGATTTGCTTTTTGGCATCATTTTTCCAATGAGAGAACGGCTGAGCGCCTGACTGCCGCCCTGAACGGTGGCTACTGCTGCGCCCAATGCCCAGAATTGCCACTCATGGTAAAGAAAGTAGCCGGAGATCGCAATTCCAATGTAAACACTTAAGCTGATGAATATGGATTTGAGCGTTCCTATTTTTCGGGAAAGCCAGCCAAATAAGAATGCAAAGGGGGCTGCTAAAAATTGTACCAGCAGCAGGGTTCCGATGGTTGTAATCTGACTGAAACCCAGTTCAGTGGCGTAAATCGTGGCCATGCTGATGATTGTTCCAATGCCGTTGGCATATACCCAAAAGGCCAGCATTGCTAAACCCAGATCACGGTATTTTCTGATTTCTGACACAGTAGATTTTAAACGGTGAAAGCTTGCCTGCATGGGGTTGAATTTTTCTTCCCCTTTTTGAATGCGCCGTTCGGGTTCAGACACATTCCGCAGCAGCGGGATTGAAAAAATGAGCCACCAGACAGCGACGGTTACAAATGATAACCGCGACATGAGACCCGAGTCCAGTCCGGGAATGAGTTTGGGTAGTACCATAATCATGATCAGGTTAATCAGTAATAATGTTCCGCCTCCGATATAGCCCAGAGCATATCCTTTGGCAGAGACCTGGTCAATCTCGTCAGGGGATGCGACATGTGGAAGCAGGGCATCGTAATACACCAGGCTGCCGGAAAAGCCCATATTTGCAAATATAAAAAAGAAAGAAGCCAGTAAGTAATCGCCGGTTTTGATAAAATACAGCAGGGCGGTGAAAAAGACTCCTAAAAGCAGAAAAAAGGTTAAAAACTGTTTTTTTCTGCCGCTGAAGTCAGCCATGGCGCCCAAAAGTGGGCTGATGACTGCAATGAGCAGCGCACTGAAAGATGTCGTATACCCCCAATAGGCGGTTGCCATGTGAGCCGGTATTGTTGAAGCCGCTACACTGGAATAGTAGACTGGCAGAACGGCTGCCATAATCGTAGTGGCGAATGCAGAATTTGCCCAGTCGTACATTGCCCAGGAGTTAATTGCTTTTTTATGCTGTTTATCTGTCATGTTGGTTTTATCCTTAGTCACGAATTCATATAGGATTATACATACAAAGTCAACAAACGAATGTAAACATTTTGATAATAACCTTAAGCTCCTGGTATAATCCAATTTTGTTTAAAGGTACTATAATTAGAAAGAATGTACTATACAGGTGTTTATGACGAATTCGATTATCCGGGTGGTAGGCGCCCGTCAGCATAACTTAAAAAACATCAACGTTGATATTCCCAGAGACAAGCTGGTTGTGATTACCGGACTTTCCGGGTCAGGAAAATCATCCCTTGCATTTGATACAATCTTCGCCGAAGGGCAGCGGCGGTATGTAGAGTCGCTTTCAGCGTATGCCCGGCAGTTTCTTGGGCAAATGGACAAGCCTGATTTGGACTATATTGAGGGCTTATCGCCGGCGGTAGCCATTGATCAAAAATCAACCTCGCATAATCCCCGATCAACGGTTGGTACGGTAACCGAAATATATGATTATCTGCGGCTTCTCTTTGCCCGGGTGGGGGTTGTGCATTGCCCTGTCTGCGGGAAAATTGTCTCGCGGCAGTCTGCGGAGGAGATTGTTGATTGGATTGAAAAGATGCCGGAAGGAAGCCGGTTGTTGATTCTGGCGCCGGTGGTGCGGGCAAGAAAAGGAACCTATCAGGCGGTTTTTGAGGAAATACGTAAAGCTGGATTTGCCCGGGCGAGAGTAGACGGAAAGGTCTATGATTTGGATGGAGACGAAATAATCCTTGATCGTTATAAAGTTCACACGATTGAGGCGGTGGTAGATCGGCTGGTTTTGCAGACAGGGGAAAAATCGGAAGACAGGAACGATTTTCGTACTCGATTAACTGATTCGGTTGAGACTGCGCTTAAGGTGGGTGAAGGTTTTATCACTGTTCAGGATGTGTCTGTGGATCCGCCCAAAGATTATCAATATTCTGAGCATCTGGCCTGTCCGGAACATGGGGTTGGGCTTACTGAAGTTGAACCGCGCACTTTTTCTTTTAATACTCCGCATGGGGCCTGCCCAGATTGTCAGGGGTTGGGCGTCAGACTTGAGATTGATCCTGACCTGTTAATTCCAGATAAAGACAAATCACTGAATGATGGGGCGGTTATGGCTCTTGAATGGAGTCATGCCAAAGACAGCGGTACATATTACTGGCAAATGCTGGAAGCAGTCGCCAGGCAGTATAAAATCAATCTGGAAGTTCCGGTGAGTTCTTTGAAAAAAGAACAGCTTGATATTATCCTCTATGGTACCGGCTCTGAGACCGTTCCTGTTCAGCTTACCGGTAAAAACGAACGTCAGACATCGGTGAATACTCCGTTTGAGGGAATTATTACCAATTTGGAGCGAAGATATAAAGAATCTCAGTCTGATTTCATTCGCAACCGGATTGCTGAATATATGTCTGACCGACCCTGCCCTGCCTGTAATGGCACTCGGCTTCGGAAAGAAGCGCAGGCGGTTAAAGTGAATGGAAAAGGAATTATCGAGGTAACTCAATGGCCGATTAATAAAACTTTGGATTGGATTCAATATTTGGAGGGCCCTGACAGTCCTTTGACCCGGCGAGAGCAGACCATTTCACACCAGGTGCTCAAAGAGATTCACTCAAGGCTGGTTTTTTTGGTCAATGTCGGGTTGGATTATCTTACGCTGTATCGGCCGGCCAGTACCTTATCCGGCGGAGAATCCCAGAGAATTCGTCTGGCTACGCAGATAGGGTCTCGTTTGATGGGCGTATTGTATGTTTTAGATGAGCCGTCTATTGGCCTTCATCCGCGGGATAATGAAAAGTTATTAAATACTTTATTGGAGTTGAGAGATATCGGAAATACGGTTTTGGTCGTGGAACATGATGAAGACACGATGCGAACTGCTGATTGGGTGGTTGATTTAGGGCCTGGTGCGGGAGATGAAGGCGGATATCTGATTGCTGAAGGGACCAGCCAACAAATCATGAATAATCCAAAATCGATCACAGGGGCTTATTTGTCGGGCCGGCGCTTTATTCCGGTTCCGGAGACCAGACGAAAAGGCAATGGGAAGACCCTGACGGTCGTGGGGGCCCGGGAAAATAACCTGAAAAATCTGACGGTTAATATTCCTTTGGGGCAGTTGGTTTGTATTACGGGTGTATCCGGTTCGGGAAAATCTACTTTGATGGTGGATATCCTGTTTAAGTATCTGGTGCGCAAGTTACATGGAGCGCATACCCAGCCGGGAGAACATGATCGTATTGAAGGTATTGAACATATTGATAAGGTTATCAATATTGACCAGTCGCCTATTGGGAGAACTCCCCGTTCAAACCCGGCTACCTATACCGGTTTGTTTGAGGATATTCGAAAACTGTATGTTGCTTTACCGGAAAGCAAACAGAGGGGGTACAACGCAGGGCGTTTTTCGTTTAATGTGTATGGAGGCCGTTGTGAAGCCTGTCAGGGGCAGGGGCAATTGCGTATAGAGATGCAGTTTTTGCCGGATGTGTATGTTCCCTGTGATGTATGTAATGGCACACGATTTAATCGAGAAACGTTGCAGGTAAAATTTAAAGGAAAATCTATTGCGGATGTGCTGGATATGACTGTAAATGAAGGCGTTGAGTTCTTTTCTGCTTTAACGCATATTCAGACGCGTCTGAAAACATTGCAGGATGTAGGCCTGGGGTATATTCGAATTGGCCAATCCGGAACGACTCTTTCGGGCGGAGAAGCCCAACGTATCAAACTGGCAAAAGAATTGTCTCGAAAATCAACCGGTAAGACCTTTTATGTTTTGGACGAACCTTCTGTGGGTTTACATGCCGCAGATGTTCACAAACTGATTGATGTGTTGCAAAAACTGGTAGAGTCAGGGAATACGGTACTGATTATTGAACATAACCTGGATATCATTAAAGTTGCTGATACAATTATTGATCTGGGACCGGAAGGCGGTGATCGGGGAGGGGAATTGGTAGCGGTGGGTACTCCTGAGGAAATTATGGAGATAAAGCGCTCCTATACCGGTCAGTTTTTGATGAAGCATCTCAGGCTATAATCAGTTTACGCCCGCCTGTCTTGCCTTAAATGATTTTTTCAGGTAATATGCATTTAAGCGGGAAAAGCTGTGAATTTTAAAGAAAGTACAGGAAACCCTATGAATAAGAATGAGAATCCACAAGATGTAATTGACTCATACAAAAAAAAGCAGAAAGTGATGCCTTTCCTGCTCTATGTGCTTGCAGGTGTATTGGTTGTGATGGGTGTTGTTGTATTAATTATATGGTTGGTCGGCGGCAGTAATGTTAAAATGCCAGGCATTTTCAGTACGCGTACTCCGACTCCGACGATTACTTTAACTCCTACACCTGTGCCGCCTACAGCTACTGAAACACCGATTCCAACGGCTACCAATACTCCTGAGCCATCTTTTACCCCTACTCCCTGGGGGCCTTTTCAATATACGGTTTTGGAAGGCGATAACTGTTGGATTATTGCGCAAAAATTTAATGTCCCTCTGGATCTTCTGCTTGTGATTAATAAGTTTGGGAATGCCTGTTTAATTAATCCTGGTTCTGTAATTCTGATTCCTGCACCCGGACAAAAAATGCCAACAGAAACTCCGTTGCCTACCGATATTGCCAGAGGAACCAAAATTGAGTATATTGTAAAATCCGGTGACACGATGGAGATTGTTGCCTCCAAATATAACAGTACTATTGAAGAGATTATGCGGGCGACCAATGAATACCGGCGTCGGAACAAGATTGAGCAGTTGGCAGATAAAAGCAAGATCAATGCCGGGGATGTGTTGATTGTGCCGGTATATATTGTCACTCCTACGCCAACCAGTATTTCAACCAGTACTCCGCGGGTCAATACTACCGGAACGGTCTATCCAACTATTTTGTCTCCTACAGAAGGCCCAAAGAATCCGTAAAGTTGTTCTGAATTTGTTTTTGCAGATAAAAACCACCTGTGTATTTTTACAGGTGGTTTGATTTTGTCAGCAGGAGAATACTTTCTAAAAGAGTTTTATGCAGGAATGCTGTGTCTGTCTGCAGTCAAATCTGTTTTATGCAAAGCATTCTTATAGGAAAATGGCAGGCTGATCAGGAGCAGGCTGTCATTTTTTATGGATAACCCATAAAAAGTGAATTGTGAAGCGAGGGGTTATCAGGGGATTGGCTGCAGGATTTTAAAGATCATAAGGTATTTGTTTGCAGAGGAACCGGTTTTGACTGTCGGATATCATTATTTAATGATTCTGGATGTGTTGAAAATATACTTTAATTGTTGCTTTCTGAATGGAAGGGCGC
>CAZEEL010000092.1:0-8240 GCA_964511135.1 uncultured Leptolinea sp.
TAAAAACCCGAAGGATTCTCCCTTAAAGGCAGCTTGATTAGTGGGGGGCATTACACGTTTTCTACCCACAAACGACAATTATTTTCCTATGTATGCAACCCCTGAAGTTGGACTTTCCTTGACCACAACCTTTGAAAGATCTTCAAGTTGAGGGCTCAGCTTGTTCCATATCCAGATTGCTATATTTTCACTGGTAGGATTCTCAAGTCCCGCAATATCATTTAAATACGTATGATCTAGCTGATCGATGTACGGCCTAGCGGCAGCCTTGATGTCGCCGAAATCGATGACCCATCCGGTACGACCGGAAACGGCACCTTCCACATGGATTTCAACAAGAAAGGTATGGCCGTGTAAATTGCCGCATTTGTGCCCTACGGGAACTTCCGGCAAACGATGTGCCGCGTCAAACGACATGGAAACGTAAATATTCATAACTTCTCCTAAGGAATCCCGATAAACTTGTGCGTCTGCAAACTGAGTTTCCACAGGGGGTGTTTCAGGCAGATATTGACAACCTGTTGCATTAGCCCTGGCTGGTCTTTACAATCAAGTGGTTGCAGGTAAAAATGCTCAAAGTTGAGTTGCTCCAGTTCGAATAATGAAACGTCCTTTTGGGGCCAGACGAACTTCAACTCGTTCCCGGATGTAACAACCTGCTCTGTTCTCGCTTTCGGACTGACGGTGATCCAATCCAGTCCATCGGGCAACGCAAGCGTTCCATTAGTTTCTATTCCTAATTCCACACCGTGCCGTTTCAATTCCTGCACCAACTCAGCAGTAACTTGCAGAGCAGGTTCCCCGCCCGTGAAAACGACATAGGGGCGGTAGCCAGGATGCTGATAAGTAGGAAAAAAAGATCGAACTACATGCGCGAGCGCCTTGGCATCCTCGAACTTTCCACCCGATGGGGAAGTCCCGAGAAAATCTGTATCGCAAAACCGGCATTGCGCAGTTTCACGGTCCGCTTCACGCCCCGACCACAGATTGCACCCGGAAAAACGACAAAAAACCGCTGGGCGTCCCGCGTAAAACCCTTCGCCCTGGAGCGTGTAAAATATCTCTTTAACTGTAAATCCCACTAGATACCCCTTTTTCAATGAACTTCCGTCACCCCTTGTCTCTCAGTTCACAGGCGGACAATCCCCGCATCCGTAGCTCCATGAATGCTTTTCGGTTCTGACGCCAAGACAGCGGCATGGGTATTATCGCGGATTATATCCACAAACGGGTGTTCATCACGGCGTTTTGCCATTGACCATGTCTCGGCATTGTCAATTCAAATTACCGGTGGATGAATGATAAAGCGGCTTTCCATGCCGATATTCAGCGCACATGCATGGCCTTAATCGCATCATCGCGGCAATCCGGAATAGCCGGAAAAATCTGTAGTGCACACGCCGAGCATAGTGTTCCGTATGCCTTGCTGGTAAGCATCTGCTGCAGCTATTGTGAGAAAAAATTACGCCCCAGCACGCACGTGTCGGGCATTCCGGATCGTTAATGCGGTTCTCCATCTCTTCAGTAAGAGACGCTCCACCAATATCACGAAACAGATCAATATAAACTGCCCAGTCCGAGTCAGGTCGTTCGGGCCACTCAGCTTTCAATCCGCTTATGGCCGTGCGCACAGTATCCCGGCAGTCCTCTTCGATCGCGTGGCGCTGACCATAAAAAATCCAATCGTCTCAACCCGTCCAACCCGTTCCAGCGCCCATCCAAAGCAAGTCGTCGAATCCTGCCCATTGGAAAGTATCACCAGCCCTTGCCCATTCTGATCATGCCCCTCTTCGCTGCTGCCGCGCCGCCAGTTTATACTCGCTCACCAGATACTGGGAGAGTTGCCTGATGTCGCGCGCCACGTTTTGAATCGAATTCCACTTACGCACGTCATTGTCGCCAAAATCCCACTGTCCGTCTGTCCAGGCGGTCCGGCCCTTAATCAAGGCCATTTCTTCCATAAAAGACCCTTTGGCTTTGGCCCCACCGATAACGCACATAGCTTCCATGAGATATCCCATAGCAACAATACCCGCGCCATGAACCAACCGCGATGTCGCAGGGGTTCGCTCATGCCATGCGCCTGGGAAGGTCTCACTCACTGCGGCGAAAAAGTTGTTCAACAGGGTAAACGCCTTTTCCTGAAAATCCTCAGTTGTAAAAAACATCCGGAGAGTCCCGTCAGACAGAGAATTCATGACCATCTTCTGGATAGCTGTATCCCCGATGATACCCGTGGGGTTGGTCTGCTGTTTGATCATGCCGCGCAGGCAGGAGTCCGGCCTAAAATTGAGGCTTTCCACCAAGGAAGCAGCCGCAGCCCGTGCCTGCAAACGGTCCGGTAGATCTTTCACTCGAGGTAGCAGTTCATAAATCAAAGACTTCGGTAACGGCCGCGTATTGTTGATGAGGATGAACTGTTTGTGCAACTCTTCTTCAGTCTTGCAGACAAAGCCTGAAACAAATACCTGAAAATGTTTGTCCGGTAAATCGGACAAGGCAAAAAATCTCTGTTGCCCATCGACAATCCAACCTTTTGGGGTCCCACTGACGTCGATAGAAATTACGCCCGTTCCATTCTCGTTGCGTTGAATGGTAACCCCTTCGGTAAAAGCAATAACGATAGGGTTGGGTAAAAGGGCCTCATCGCCAGCTAGATACGTTTTAATTTCGCGAATATGGTTAAGAATTTGGGGACGCTGAAAACCTCGAAGAGTTCCATCAAGAGAACGTGCGGCACGATCAATGCGAGCAATTTCTTGGATATTTTTAGCAGTTGCCACAAAGCTGAAAACCGGAATAGCATCGGTCTGATGCGGAAAAATAGCTGCAAATTCCAAAGATTTATTCATGTAGTCTCCAAAAGAACGTTTTTCATGTAATTGTTAAAAATATGCAGATTATGGAAACCACGCCTTTTGTTTCTGTTGCTAGCTCGAAAAATGACCACGTTCACCCCAATTTCACGGCATACCCGGCAGTTACAGCGATCCCACGGTCTACTGTAAAGGGTGTCGCGATAAAGATCCATAAGCCGATCTGTTTTACGCTTCAATGTGGTGTCATCCGCATTATCAGCCCAAAGGGCAATACGAGTATACTCACGAACTGCTCCAAGAGCAGATTCCATATCCAGTTTTCCAGCGCCATATGCCCAAAGGGCTTGGAGCGCGTTCTGCTCTTTTTCAATAACGAACTCCTGAGTGAACACGCCCATCCGTATCATGTTCTTTAGGCTGTTGTTGGCGTGCACCTGCGGAATCTTGATAGCGGTGTAGTGGCCCACCTTATCGCCTTCTTGTGTCCAGTAATTTTGCTTACCATCTTTGAATGCCCGTATAAATGGCGAAGTGGTATCTATACTCCTGATATTATAGCGCAAAAACTCATGAAGATAATTAGCTTTGGCAAAGCCAAGGATATGTATTTTCGTGTCATAAGGCACCTTGCAACGCACGGCATCCAGGACTTGGTGGATATCTTTCACGCCTGCAGGCACCAACCCGCCGAGTGCAAGATAGTTGTACCCCATTTTCACCAGATTCTCAGCCATGCTGGCCATACTTCCAGGCGACCATCCCTGCACTACACCGAGAGGCTGAAAATACTTTCCCATGGACATTGCACCCTTAAAAAACCGTTCGGCATTCTCCAGAGTTATTGCCTGGCGACGAATGTGTTCTTCGGGGACGTCTTTTCCTTGATCATAAGCGGAATCCAAATCGAAAATGATATGATCAACCGAGCACCCGTGAGTGAACATACCGTCATCATAAAATTCCAACATATCGTCTGGTGTATACGGCGGGACCTCTAAGTCGTGGTACTGAAACGCACCACAATCACCGAACACAAGGCTGCCAGGATAACTGGCCTCTTCATAACGCAAAAAAGTTCTCACTCCGTGAAGGCGAAAGCGTTGCCCCTGCGACTCCGTATACTTACCGGCGTACAGGTGGTCACCCACAATAGCCCGAGACACCAGCACGCCGTCATAGGGAGGGGAGTCCATAAATTCATGAGGAAACTGGTCATCCCAATATGGAGTACGCCCAGGAGTATATGTATCCGTTTGAAAGTCATAATCCGGATCAATGTAATCAAGACAGTCGGGAAAGATAAAAATCATTGCTGACACTGCGCCTGAAAATCGAGATGGATAAGATAGTCTGCAAGCATCTTAATATGCTTGGGTGTATTTTCGATTTCATTCCAACGCATGCCAAGTCCCTCCCATGTGCCATTGATCCATTTGCAAAACGGCCTGATAACCTCCAGGGACTTACGTATTTCCTCGGGAGGATTTGAAGAAACAACAGTGCGGGCAAGCACTTTGTCCATATACGCCCCCATGGCCTCGATACCAGCAGAATGCATGAGTCTGCTCTTAGTTGGAGGTAGCCCCCAAGCCTCTGGGAATGCAGTTTTGACCTCGGTCCAGAACAGGCAAAGTATCTTATACATCTGTTGAACGTCTGCCCCACCATCCTTAGATGTTTTATACGGAGCCAGCGCGCCGAGAGGTGAATTTATACTTTTACTGATAACATTAATGATAGCCGTGTCCACAATTACGGCTGCGTCACTGTCTTCGTTGGAAACCTGACGAATGAGTTTAAAGAAAGGGGAACCGCAATCCTGATTCAAAAAATTGCAAAGATTACTTGGAATCCTTCTTGGGGCCAGATCTCGCGGAATGGATATCTCTGGGATGGTAGGTAGCAACTCATGAATCAATCGAGACGGCAATGGCTTCGCCTTATTAACGAGCACAAACTGTTCTCGCTGCACTTCAATATCATCGCTCACGAACGCCACAATAGGTACGGGCAGATCTGCATTATCGGCCTTTTGCAAGGCCAGTGAGCGCTGTTGGCCATCAACGATCCAAGCCACCGGAGCACCATCACTGAATATTGGTATCTCAAGTATCCCCGGCGTACCTGTCCAGATCACGTCACGTGGTTTTGGGCCGCGACTCTGCTTGAAGGTCACTTCTGAGGACATCGCCAAAAGAATTGCATTGGGAAAAAGCACCTCTCCGATATTGAGATACTCTACAATACGCTTGACGTGATCCTTAATCTCCTTGCGCTGGAATCCCTCCAGCGTGTGGCTTATGTTGCGTTGGATTCTACTGATCTGAGCAATCTGAGCAATCTCGCTTCCAGGTAAAAAAAAAGAATAAAGATCAATGGATCTTCCTTGATTCGTTTTTAATGCTCTAACCTTAATCATCTTTGCCATTAACATACCCCATTGCCCTATTGTATAGAATGGAAAACCGTTTCTGCTCACAAGCTACATGCAGCGTGTCACGGAAATGCCGAAGCATCTTTGTTTTCACAAGCGCATTCTTCTTAAACTCTGTACTAACCAACTTAATAATTTCATCATCAGAGAGTTTTTTTCCAGAAAATCTGGCTGGCCAACTCATGTTTTTGACTAGTGCAAGAACTGCCGCCCGATCCGCTTTGAGCCCCTTCCCCGAAATACAGCGCTCCGTATAATGAACAGCACAGCGTTGCGGAAAATCGGATAACGTACCAGGCATAGGGGAATCCGGACCATTGAACCGGCTATCATAAGGCAATACACAGGGAGCCAACATAGTTTCAGGTTGAGCTTTCAACCCAGTGATCCGAACATTTTCCAATAACTCTGGCTCCAGACTTTCCAGATCGCGCCGAACCATAGTAAAATAACGAGAAGAGAGTGCTAACACAAAAATGGTATCCGTATTCTGACGAATCAAACTTGCAATTGGTGCAAAATTATTGTGGTTTATGCCCGCCCACCAAGTGGCGGTATCAAAAGTATCATTGTTGATGCGATTCAAAACGGAATTCGGCCCTTTTCCGGAAATAGTTAGATCATATCTTGGCCTGCGTTCTCGAGTGTCAACTAAACCAAGCCCTGCTGAGATAACAAACAGCGGCGCGTTGAAAGTTTTTGCAACCTTCTTCATTAGCTGGATGGCACGTCCAGAATACAAATCCCACAATGGAACAATTGGCGCAGTCGACCGGATCATGGAGAGCCAAGCCTGTAACACGGATGCATGATCACCTGACAAAACATCCTGAATCCGGGCACTACGGGCGACAGCTTGAGTCTTTCTAGCTGAACACGTTGTTATAAAACACAATTTCATTATGCCCCCATCAAACACATTACGCGCCATCCTCGAATAAAATTATCGTCCCTCAAAATGGTTAATAGCTAAAAAATTATTGGATAAATGTAAAAAAAAGTCAAAAAAATTGTGGATAAAAAATGTTCCCAAATAAATTTATATAGCCATACATACTTTAATAGAAACTCCTACAATCATAGTTATCTGATCAAAACTGTTGATAAAGTCCTGACAATTTTGCCAGGACTTTACTTTTATATTTCTCTGGGTAAACGCAAAAATAGAGCAACAAATAGAAATTACGTTACTCTGCATTGAAGCCCTTGTTCCTCGCGAACCTCTCCTGCAACATACCGACAAGGCAATCAATTTCCATTTTATCCACGATAAAGTGATTGGTTTGCATTGTCCTGACAATGGGCGTCCGACCATTGATCCAATGTTGCTCTTCAAAATGTTGTTCGTCAGGTATCTTTTTGGGATACGCAGTGAGCGGCAACTAGTTCGAGAAGTTTAAGTAGACGCTGCATTCCGTTGGTTTCTTGGCCTGACGCTGATGGACAGGGGGGGCATTTCAACACATTCAACCAGAACATCACCGCCGCCGTTTGGTGGGAGCGGCATTTACCAGGAGTTTTTTGATGAGATCGTGCTTCAAGCGTGAAGCGCAGATGTATGACGGCAAAATTTTGTGGTCTTCCACATTTACTGTGGAATTTGACGCCCCCCTCCTGGTCGATTAGCGAGGTTTCAGGAGGACTTCGATGAAAGCTGAAGACGTGTTTGCACTTGGCTCGGGTTGGCAACACCGTAGAACCTGCTGGGGCAATCTCTTGATACTAAAAAGAACTCTTTTCACCTGTATCTCAAAGTCGGGACTGAGCGAGGCGCTTTGTATCCTTGCACGCAGTGTGGCAAGCCGTGTAAGGCTCACGATTTTAGGAGATGACCTGCGTCATCTGAATTTTTTCCAACGTTACTGCTTCTTGAAAGCCAGGGTATCGCGCATCGTTTGCGAGGAGCACGGCATTTATCGGGCAGAGGCTCCCTGGAACCGCAAAGGCAGTGGCTTCACGTTACTGTTTGAACAGGTAGTGATGTCCCTTGTACGAAAAATGCCGGTCACTGCGGTTGCTCGACATGTGGGGATAATGGACAATCGGATTTGGCGGATAATCCGCCATTATGTGACTCAGGCGATAAATGCACTGGACTTGTCTGGTTTTTGCGGCTTGGCCCTTGATGAAACGGCGAGTACGCGTGGTCACAACTATGTGACTATTTTTCTTGACATGGACCGGGAAGAGCGTCCGGTTATCTTTGCCGTTCCCGGCAAGGGAAAGAATGTCTGCGGCAATTCGCATGTTTTCTCAAGGAACACGGTGGAAACACTGATACCATCATTGAAGTGGTTTGTGACATGTCCTCAGCCTTCCTGACAGCTACAACCGAGGAGTTTCTTTGTGCAGTTCAGACGAAGAACTGATTTCATGTTATTCAGTTGTTTACCCATGTCATGGACAGGTACGCCGGGACGAGGCCCGTAAGGAACATACGCCCAAGGAAGCCGTGGGGCACACTGAAAGGCCTTGAAACACGACGAAACGATGTAAAACAGTCTGCGTTGCGGGAACTAATGGAGCGAGGGCTTGCCACAGCGACAACCTTTCGTATCAGAGGATACCGGAATGACGCAAATTTCATAACCATGATTTACCTGATCGGAGCCCCGATTACCGCTCTGCTCCAAAAGGCAATTCCACAATAAGCATCGAAGAACCAGTTTTGTATACTGACTCCACGCATATGAAAACCAGCACTAGCACCAGCAAGGGTAAATACAATAAATCCATGATGCTCAAGTCTGTCCGAGATTATTTGGAAGAACTGGACAGGGAATTGCTGAAGATCAAAACCGCCGAACCGGAAGCAAAGGAAAGCAAGGTCAGCACGACCGACCCAAACAGCGACTACATGGTGCGCGATGGCAGGGGATGTCCAGAATTTTGTGTAATCTGTTTTCCTATTAAGCTGAAAAACTTTCTTCAGACTGTATGGCGAATCTGTTCAACGCTGCCTTCCAATCCCTGATGGGCATAGTCCA
>CAZEEL010000093.1:0-8235 GCA_964511135.1 uncultured Leptolinea sp.
TGCATATGCATCCCCCGCATCACAACAACTTCACCGGGGAACGGCGGGATGGATGCAGCCTGCCCTGTACTTGCATGATCCCACGCACGGCAAAAACGCGGACAAATATGACAGGTGGCGTATAATGAGAATCTCGTCAGATGTATATGGAAAAAATCACACCCAATCTTACTTTTTCCTGGCAGGGGGCTGCCAGTCTGCTGTTTCACTTTGGCAAACAGGTCATTGCCGTAGATCCTTTTATCAGCCGGCCTGGTGTAAAAGAAATTCTGACATATCAAATGGATTCTCAGCCGCAGCAGGTAAAACAGATCTTTTCTGAAAGTCAAACTCTTCTGATCAGCCATACCCACCACGATCATTTTATGGACGTTCCTGAAATCATGCGTTTTACGAATGCAGAAGTCTATGGCCCCCGCAATGTAAGCCGGTTGTTGCGTCAAAGGAATATTGATGAAAAAAGGGTTCATATTGTCAAACCCGGCGATACTTTTCTCTGGGATGACCTGCAGGTATGGGTAACCGCCGCACGGCATGCCCGCATCCTCCTCCCAATTTATGGAAAAGCCGCAGCCAAACCGCGCCGCCTTCCGCTGCAATTATATGACTACAAAATGGATGCCATGTTAAGCTATCGATTTCGTTATCAGAACTTTCGCATTGCCATTCAGGCCATCGAGACTGCAGCCTGTGACCTGATGTTTATCCTTCCGTTTAATATTCGAACGCTGAAGAAGAATCTCTTAAAAGCAAAACCCCGGGTTGTGGTGCCTATTCACTGGGATAACTTCATGAAACCATTACAGAACCAAAACGACCTGCTTGTATCCGTATTAACCAGACGCCTGAAGAGTCTGGAAGACTGGATCGCGGAACAAAACCTCGATACTGCAATGGTTTATCCTGAGCCATTCAAAGAATATTCAATTCCGGATCTGTTATCCGTCCCGGCAAAGCCCCGCCGGTTTTAAAACCAACGGATTGGATTCTCCATCCTTTTTTAATAAATTGTTAACGCTGGTTTAACAAACAGAATCCTGCCGAAGTTTTAATAGCGAAGCAAAAAAGCTTATGTTATACTGCCTTTGACAGATTAATTCTTAACTTAATGAACAGATAAAAAAAGAGGTTTGTAGATGAAGAGCGTGTTATTAGTACGGCATGCTAAATCCAGCTGGAAAGATACCAGCCTGCAGGATTTTGAACGCCCTCTCAGTAATCGGGGAAAAGAAGACGCCCGGGAAGCAGGCAAAATTCTTCAGGAAAGAGAATTGCTTCCGCAATTGATCGTTTCTTCCAGTGCGGTACGGGCAAAATCAACCGTGGAAGAAATTACGCATTCGAGCAACTATACTCAGGATATTATCTATCTGGATACTTTCTACCTGGCAGAACCCATCATTTATGTCGAATCACTGCGCTTATTGGATGATCATATGGAGCGGGTCATGCTGGTGGGTCATAACCCGGGCATGGAAATTATGCTGCAGATTCTTTCCGGAAAAGTGATGGCGCTTCCAACCGGAGCGATTGCCTGTCTGTCAATTCCTGTTAATCATTGGTCAGAGCTCTCGCTTGACAGCGAATGCGAGTTGACAGAATTCTGGGTTCCCCGTGAGATTTTAAAAGAAGAACTCAGGCAGGCAGAAAAAGCTGAAAAGGCCCGCCAAAAAGAAGAAAAAGAGCGCGCCAAAGAAGAAAAAAACCGTCTGAAAGAAGAAAAAAAATAATTCCAGGAAATATCCGTTTCCGGTTTTTATATATTATGGGCTGAATCTTTTATAATTGTGCCAGCCGATCAACGGCTCTTTGGCTTAATGGGATAAAAACCCGCAGCCGATTTCCTCTTTCCAGGCTGGCATCCATATACAAAAGACCGTCCATCGCATGTACATACGTTTCAACCGCCTGTAACCCGGCCGGGTTCTGCAATTCCAGGGTTGTTTTAATATTGTTCTTTTCACCTGCTGGCCCGTTATCCGTAATTTCAAGCAGAAGAATGTCAGAATCCTGCGGAATGGCTCTCAGCCGCAGAAAAATGGTATCTGCATCAGAATAAACACAGGCGTGCCAGGCAATCTCTTCACTGATCTGATAAACAATCTGTTTCAGGTTGGGGTCCAACCTGGCAACGGCTGAATCATCCAGCCGAATGTTAAACTGTTGCTGACGGGTTTCCTGCAGACGCTGTTGCAGCCCCTGCAGGGCTGTTTCCAGGCGCTGATTGCAGACATTAATAGGATTCGTTTTCAAACACCATCGGGACATCTCCAGGTCAGCCTGCCGGGCAAGTTCTCCCATCCGGGTTATTTCGCTTTCCAGATTATCCGGGCTGCCTGAAAAAGAAAATTGAATTCTTTTGATATGCTGTGCCAGCTGATAAATGAAATGCATCGGCCCTGTTTGCAGACTGGTTAAAAGATCAACCGGTAAACCTGAAGCTCCCTTGCCTGTTGCAACACCCATACTGACAGATTCCTGCACTTTGAGAGCATTTTGAATGGCCATTGCAGCATTGTATCCCAACAGTTCCAGAATGCTCAATCGCTCGGGAGTGAAATAATTTCGGTCAGGATGCGCCAATACCAGAATTCCATACAGCCCTCGGTCGTTAATCAACGGCATGGCAGCGCCCGATTTACATACTCTTACCGAAATAATCCGCTCCAGTTCAGGATCTTCAGATGGTTTAAATGGCATGGCCATCCGGCTTCCCATCTGGACAAGCGCTAATACGCCAAATTCGCCCCCCAGCACCACCCTTTGGTCGTTGACCGCCAGAAGGCGGGAGCAGATGACTGAAAACCCCTGGGTATCACGACATAGAATCAAACCCACCATTTGCTCAGCTTTTCCGCGCGGTTCGCCCATGGCAACAATAGCCGCATCCAAAACCGCGTTGAGGATATCGGGATATTCCATAGTGCTGTTTAGTTCATCCAGAACCTGAACATATTGCGGTTGAGGGCTGCCCTGCCCAATCAGGCGGGCGTCTTCGTCAGCTGTTTTGGGAGTTTTGTCCTGCATGGGGGCAGCGAGTAATTCATACCAGCGGGGCAAAACCTGTGAGCTGAGCCAGCCCATGCCGAGGATGACCAATACATCAGCGGCCAGAGATGCGCCCATCCACACCAAACGGTCAGACCCATAAACTCCGCCACAGGTAACCCAAACGATTTGGGTAAGCGAGATGATTGCACCTGACCACAAAACGCCCTGCCAGCCAAAACAGATACCGGCATTAACCACCGGCAAAATACCAATCCAAACCATGCTTCCGGCCAACCCGCCGGAATAAATAAACAAAGCGCAGGCCGCCGCCACATCCAAAACGATGCTGATATAAGACTGCCATTGAATTCGGGTATCCAATATGGAAATTATTGAGATGATGGTATTCCAAAGACCCAGAATGGTTATAACCCCCAAAGTTACCGGGGTAAACCATTTGGTCAGCGTAGCAACCACCCCAATCATGATCAGAATGATCCAGCGAAACAGGATAGTAAAACGGTCTTCGATATTGGATACCGCAAAGGTATTCATGGTTATTTAATCTCCCAAAGCCAGACACATCCTTCAGAAGAAACGGTTATCAGGCAGGTTCCATCCGGAGAAAAAGCCAGAGCAGCAATGGTCTCACCGGTCATGTTACCGGTAAAAAGTACACTCATGTCAGAAGAGTCAAAAAACACCAGTTGATTCTTATCATTGGCAACCAGCAAACTGCCATCCGGCGAATATTGCAGCCCCTGGGCAATACTTCGGGTTTGGATCTGAAACTTTCGTTCGCCTGTGGCAGGGTCATAAACCAGAATAGAAGGTACCATTTCATCTTTGACGGTTGAACCGGCAGAAGCTGCCAGAAGCGTATGATCAGGACTCAGCGCATACGCCTGGAAGAAATCCTCATTCCCAATTTGCGTCCCTGTCTGAGAGGTTTCTGCGTCAACCAGCTGTAATGTGGCCCTGGCAGCAAAGATCAACGCTTTTCCGTCTTCGCTGTAAGTCAGCGAATATGCCGGAGCAGCCGTTTCAAAACCGGAAAGTTCTTTTATTTTTTCGCCGCTGTTGGTATCCCACAACGTGGCTTTAAACTCATCGTCTGAAGTTGTCAGAAAAGTTTTCCCATCCGGTGAGAAGTGAAGGGTCGAGAAGAAGGGATCAGAGGCGGGTTTTAAAACTTCATTTCCGGTCGTCAGTTCATAAAAGGTAACCGCTTGACTGCTGTCTGCCATGGCAACCCGGTTGCTGTTGAGAGAGAAAGCAGCCATCATCACTGAATCTGCGTTTTGGTTATTAAATTCACAGACCTTTCTTAAGGTCTTCGTTTCATAAACCTGAATCACAGCCCCGGATGCAATTGCAAAGCGGCTGGAATCTGCAGACCATTGAATATATCGGGCATTTTCCAAAATAAGGGCATCAATCCATTGAAGCCGGGTGACAGTCTCTTTATTAATCGTTTCAGTCAAAGCGGAAGATACAGCAGAAGCCAT
Organism: uncultured Leptolinea sp.; assembly: GCA_964511135.1. Taxonomy (GTDB): domain Bacteria; phylum Chloroflexota; class Anaerolineae; order Anaerolineales; family Anaerolineaceae; genus UBA4782. The sequence continues at coordinate 4,500 of CAZEEL010000093.1, forward strand.
GATTTCCGGGGTCACAGCAGGATTGGGTGAAATATCTGCAGGAACAGACGGGGTCATTTCGACAGAGGAAGAAATCACCTGGGGGCCTGCGGAGCAGGCCGTAACCATCAGTATTAAAAGCAGAAATATGCCTGTCATTTCTTTTTTCATATTTATTCCTCGATCTCTTTTTAAATAAACCGTTCTCATTTTATTAACCTGTCTTGTTGTTTCGTTCAGGCAGGAGTAAAATGACCTGCATGATTTCAGAAAACACTGTCTCAGAAAATAATTATATTCCTGATCGGCTCATGATTATTCAGGCACACCCGGATGACATTGAGTTTACCAATGCCGGCACTGCAGCTAAATGGGTGCAAGAAGGATGCCACGTCTGCTACGTTTTGTGTACCAGCGGAGACGCCGGCATTGCTGATTTAAGCCTGACCCGTGAACAGGTACAAAACATACGCGAAACAGAAGCCCGAAACGCAGCGGTCGTTGCCGGGGCTGAAGAGGTTGTTTTTCTGCGTGAGCCCGATGGCCTGCTGGAAGCCACCCTGGACCTGCGCAAAAGGCTTGTCAGAGAAATTCGCCGCTTCAGGCCTGAAGTGATCATGTGCGGCAACCCGACCGTTCTTTGGGGAGGCAGGAATTATATCAATCACCCTGATCACCGCGCTGCAGCGCTGGCAGCCATAGATGCAACCTTTCCGGCAGCCGGTCAGCCGCATGTTTTCCAGGAATTACGGGAAGAAGGTCTGGAAGCACATAAACCCCGCAAGGTATATGTTTTTACCCGCACTGATTTTGATACCATCGTAAATATTGATGACTCCATTGATATCAAAATTCAGGCTTTGAAATGCCATGTCAGCCAGATGAATGGCTGGGATCCAGGGGATCATATCCGGCAGCATGCCGAAAAATATGCGGCAGACATGCCCTTCCAGTATGGAGAGCCCTACAAGGTCATTACATTAATCAGTGACGAAGAATGGGCTGAGAATCATCCGCCGGAAAAATAATTATTTGTGGATCGTGACATTCCTGAAATTAAGGCGCTTAACATCCGCCTTTTTAATTCTGATGCTTCCCTGCAGGTCAAGAAATTCAAGATGCGGCAGGTCTGACAGCAGTTTTACCCCCTGAATCGTCAACCGATTGCAAAAGCTGATGTTCAGCCATTCCAAATCACGCAGTTTTTTGAGATTGGGCATACCCACGTCCGTAATATCACAGGAGCTGAGGTTAAGCATTTTTAAATGCGGAATCATTTTAAGGAAATCCAGACCTCGGTCAGTAATCTTTCGATTTTCCGATAAATTCAGAAAGATTACCTGAGGATGAGCTTCTATTTCAGTCAGCAACTGGAACAGTTCCTGATCATTGATATTCTGCACCCGAATGCCGATCTCTCTGTCCGGATCAAATTCAAAAATACCCGGAGATTGATCATACGGCTGCCATTCCTGCCCGGGAAGACGGGTAATTAATTGGGTTTCCATACTCAGATGAAGTTTCAGATTCATGAATCCTCTTATGATAAAACCAGGAACAAAATTGAAATCAAAAACAAAGCGGGAACAACCGCCGCAGTCATGCTCAGAATGATACTGATCGGCTGCCAAACAGGCTTTTGATAAAAGAAAAAAGTACCGATGCTGTCAGCAACATAGCAAACAGCGGCCAGAACAGGAATTAACAGTAACTGAACAGGTGTACTGGCCTGGGTTCCTTCCCCTCCCGGGGTAAAGCCAATATTGGCAGACGTCAGGTTGGGAATAAGAAGGGTCACTGTAATAAAAAGCAGCATGGTTATAACCAGACCGATGATCAGGTTGATACGAATGCGGTGATGGGATAAGACCTGACCAAAGAAGCGGTCTGGCTGAACCGATTTGGCTTGGATAGGGTCCAGGCTTCCCAATTCCATGGCCCTCTGAAAGGTTTTCGCAAACTCCCGCGGGTCTGCGGGTGAAATCACAAAAACAGAGAGGTTTGTCGCAATGGCCAAAGCATGTTTGTTCTCAGAAGCCAGATATTCGATCATTCCCAACTCATCTGTTTTACGCCTGCCAAGAATGGCTCCGGGCGTCCAAAAAGCCGGGCGGGGAATGGAAAATCCCAGGTCATTCACCGGGCGCAGCCATTCAATCTGATTGAGCGGTATATCTTCAGAGCGCAATCCCCAATGAATAGTTAAACCGTTTCTTTGCAAAATATAGCTGGCGCGCAGGAGAGCATAAAATCGATAGAGAAAAAAAGGCAAAGGCAGCATGGCTGTCACGGCTAAAACCAAAGCCAGCAAAGAGTAGCTGCCAGCCTGAGCACCCAAAGCAAAATAAAAACCGACCGCAGACCCGGCTATGAGAAGCAACAGAACAACGCTGTGAAATATCAGCCCTCCAACGCGGGCAGGAAGAAAGGATTTAGGGGATCCATCATAATGTCTGCTCATAGAAATCGTTATTCAGGCGCAGGTTAAAAAGGAAAACATGAAGATGTGCTCAATTCTGTTCGGCCAAAACCGCGGCCAATTCTGTACATACCCATTGGACCTGTTCTTCGCTCATTAAGCCAAAAAATGGCAGCGCCAACCCGCGCCGACCCAGGTCTTCGGTAACGGGAAAATCGCCCGGCTGATACCCAAACTGTTGGATCATATAGGGCTGCAAATGAATGGGTGAAAAATAAGGCCGTACCGGAATACCTCTTTCTTTCAGCTTTCCGGCAATCACATCTCTGGAAAGCAGGGGGTCAAATCGCACGACATAAACAAACCAGCTTGACCGTGTTGTTGTAGGCGCTGTTTGAGGCGCTTCAACCCCGGAAATGTTCTGTAAATAAGCCGTGTACCAATCCGCTACCTGCTGCCGTTTCGCCATCAATTCCGGCAGGCGGCTCATTTGTACTGCCCCCAGGGCAGCTCCAAATTCATTCAGGCGATAGTTATATCCCAAATAAGTATGCTCAAGCCAGGTATCCCCCTCAGAACGGCCCTGATTGCGCATGGCGCTCATCAACCGGGCCTGCTTCTGATCAGCCGTGATAATCATGCCGCCTTCAGCGGTAGTAATCTGTTTGTTGGGGTAAAAGGCAAAAACGCCGCTGTCACCCAGGGTTCCCGCTTTGCGCCCTTTGTATTCAGCGCCCAGAGCTTCACAGGAATCTTCCAACAGCGCCAGATCAAATTCATCAGCCGTTGTACGCAGGGTATCAAAATCAGCCGGCTGACCAAATACGTCAACGGCCAGAACAGCTTTTAAACGGGAAGAAGAGGAAACACCTTTTCGGGGAAGCCATATTGCAGCTTTTCGGCCCCCGGCAAGCAAATCCTGCGCGGCATGTTGGACTGCCTGCGGGTCAATATTTCCGGTCAGCGGGTCAACATCCACAAAAACAGGGATCGCCTTTTCGTACAGGATAACATTTGCAGAAGAAACAAAAGAAAAAGGCGTGGTAATCACCCAATCACCGGCTTCAATTCCGGCTGCTTTAACGCACAGGTGCAGCCCGGCCGTACCTGAACTGACCCCTAACGCATACGGATGACCGGTAAAATCACGGAAAGCCTGTTCAAAACGATGAATGGAAGGCCCCATACTGAAAGAGACGCCCTGCATAACCTGATGAACAGCTGCCCGTTCAGCATCGGTTATATCCGGCGAAGACATCGGGAGACGGTATTGTTGTGCATAATCCATACAGGTGATTGTACCATCAATGGTTTTGCAATGTTTTTGGAAATACTTTT
>CAZEEL010000094.1:0-2939 GCA_964511135.1 uncultured Leptolinea sp.
GACAAATTCCAGGACTACAAATGAATTTCTGCTTACGTATGCATTTTTAAAAAGTGCCTGTTTGTCACAAAACAAAAAACCGGAATGTCAAAAATCAACATATTTTGAAAAGAAGACCTTAAGATTTAAAGGCTTCGTTTCAAATTTATTTGCACTTGCACTTTGTTCAGTTATTATAATCTGCTATTGAGATACCATGACAGCCAGCAGAACAAGAACCAAAATCATTTCAAATAAGAAAAAACATAAGCAAAGCCTTATGTTTCTTAAGTTTAAGAATAATTCGTTTTATCCCTGATTGAAATATGAAGATCAAAGACAGATTAAAAGACTTTCCTTTATTCTCTTGTTCAAAAGACAGCATTCACAGTTAAAAATTGTGATATGTACCATCACAACCGCCTTTTACATGATCTCCCAGGAAACACTCTTTCAAAGATTACAACAACCGTACTACATCGTCTGCTCATAAGAAAAAACAACAGACCCGGAAAGTACTTCTTCAAATCACCGCTCAAAAATTTTAGCGCACACAGAAACTAAACAAACATGAGCGGGTTATCACTTCTATAGAGGATTATGACATGAGAAAAGTAGCTGTAATTACTGATAGTACTGCGTGTATTCCAAATGAAAGCCTGACCGGTCTTCCGGTCTTTACCATCCCCCTCCAGCTTATTTTCGGACAGGAAGTATACCTGGACGGGGTAGATATTACCCTCGATCAGTTTTATCAAAGACTGCCCAGGGACCCACATCATCCATCCACATCACAGCCCTCACCTGAAGCTTTCCAAAACATGTATCAAACCCTGCTTGATCAGGGATATGACATCGTTGCCATTCTCATTTCTTCCAGGCTGTCCGGCACATGGAAATCTGCCCAAATCGCAAAACTTGAATTTCCCCATGAAAAGATAGCCGTAATTGATTCGATGGGAACCAGCATGACTCTTGGCTTTCAGGTTCTGACCGTTGCCCGGGCAGCGGCTCAGGGTATGAACTGGGAAGATTGTGTTACGCTGGCAGAAAAAGCCCAACAATCAAATACCGGAGCTTTCTTCACATTGCAAACACTGGAATACCTCAGACGCGGCGGGCGAATTGGATCAGCAGCCGCATTTCTTGGAACGGCTTTGAACTTAAAACCCATACTGGCCCTCAGGGATGGTGTAGTAGAGCCTGTCGACCGAGTGCGCACTTCTGCCAAAGCCTATGACAGAATGATTGAACTGTTTATCGAAAAAGCCAAAGGGTATGATAAAGTTCGGATTACAATTGTGAATATTTCTGATTCTCAGGAAGTAGAAATGATCCGCGAGAAAATTCATCAGGCTTTAAATTCAAATGTAATTCTGGAAGAACTTACCGCCGGAATCTCACCGGTTATTGGAACACATACCGGTCCGGGAACCGTAGGGATTGTGTATATGTTAGGAATGTAACTAAAATCTATCTCCGTACACAGAAAAGATATATCCTTTTCTGTGTACGGATTGCTTAATTTAAGGCAAAATAGGTATTATACAAAATTTTTTATTATTATCTTTATTCCGGAGAATCTTATGTCAAAAGTAGCCATTGTTTCAGACAGTACCGCCTATATTCCACAGGAAATCCAGGAAAATCTGCCAATTTTCACAGTTCCATTGCACGTAATGCTCGATGACAAAAATCTTTTGGATGGTGTTGATATCCAACCGGAAGAATTTTATGCCTTACAGAGAAAAACCAAAGTTGTACCAACTACATCGCAGCCTTCACCCGAAGAATTTAAAAAACAATTCGCAGAATTGCTGGATGCAGGCTATGAAATTCTTTGCGAAACCATAGCCTATGGCATATCAGGAACATACCATTCTGCCCTCCAGGCAAAAGAAGCCTTTCCAAATGCTCCCATTGAAGTGATTGATTCAAAACTGACCAGCATGGCGTTAGGATTCTGTGTGGTAGAGTCTGCCAAACTGGCCAGCCAGGGAGCCACCCTGGCAGAATGCACTGCTTTTGGTAACAAAGCCATCACCCAATCCGGCGCTGTCTTTACCGTCAGCGATCTGGGCTATCTGCACCGCGGCGGAAGGATTAACTCGGCAGCCGCATTCCTCGGAACGGCTCTTAATCTGAAACCTACCATGGAACTGAGAGGCGGAAAAATTGAGGCAGTCGGAAAAGTCAGGACCTTCTCCAAAGCAATGGATTCCCTGGTTGAGATGCTGATTGAGCGCGTTCCCGCCTCTGGTACACTGCGGCTTGGTTACCTGCTGGCTCAAACCAGAGATGAAGCCCAGATACTGCACGAACGAATTTTCCAAAAAGTTGATCCGGAGCGGATTATCCAGGAAGTCTATGTTGACCTCAGCCCGGTTATTGGATGCCACACCGGCCCAGGGACACTGGGATTAGCCTATATGTATGATATGTAAAAGTCATGATTATCCTTTATAATGATCTGAGAAAGTTTCATCATCATCTAAGATAAAGGAATTTCTTATGAAAGCATATCAATCCATCGGTATTCAAAAACCAGATATCCTGCTGCCTGCAAAAGATATCGACCCCAGCTTATGGGCTGTTATTGCATGTGACCAATTCACTTCACAGCCGGAATATTGGCAAAAGGCTGAAGAAATGGTCAAAGATAATCCTTCTACATTGCACATGATTTTGCCGGAGGTTTATCTTAATAAACCTGGTGAAGCTGAACGCATCCAGAACACCCAACAAACCATGAAGCAATATATTGAAGACAATGTGTTGGTGCCCTTTGAAGGATTCATTTTAGTTGAGCGCACGATAGATGGGCGTACCCGCCATGGTTTAATGATGGCGCTGGATCTGGAAAGATACGACTTTAATGCCGGTTCTCAATCATTAATCCGGGCAACGGAAGGCACTATTCTTGATCGCCTGCCGCCGAGAATGCGCATCCGTGAAGGCGC
>CAZEEL010000094.1:2949-8189 GCA_964511135.1 uncultured Leptolinea sp.
AGAGCTTCCCCATATTCTTGTTCTGATTGACGACCCCAATCGCACCGTCATTGAACCCCTTCTGGAATACCGCTCCCGGTTAAAGAAACTGTATGACTTTGAACTGATGCTGGACAGCGGTCATTTGACGGGCTATGCCATTACAGATCCGGCCATGGAAAAAGATATTGTCCAGTCACTGGAAAAGTTGACCGATCCGGAAACGTTTGCTCAAAAATATAAAGCTGGCGCCGGGAAAGATATCCTGCTCTTTGCTGTTGGAGACGGAAACCACTCTCTCGCCACAGCCAAATCCATTTGGGAAAAAATCAAACACCAGGTTGGATTAAATCACCCGGCCCGCTACGCACTGGTTGAAATTGAAAACCTGCATGACGACGCCCTGGAATTTGAACCTATCCATCGCGTTCTGTTTGGAGTAAAAGAATCCATCCTGGACGCCATGAATAAACACTTTGGCGATAATATTCATGTTCATAAAGTTGACACTTTTGAAGTCCTGACACAGCAGGTCAACCAACAAGCCCTGCCTGGTCAAACCATTGGCATGGTAGAAGGCAACCAATACATGGTACTGAATATCACAAAACCTTCGCATAACCTGGCGGTCGGCACGCTCCAGCAATTTTTGGATGGCTGGCTGAAAGAAGGCCATGCCGAAAGTATCGACTATGTCCATGGCGCAGATGTCGTCCACGATTTAGGCTCTCAGGAAGGCCATGTTGGCTTTTTGGTTCCCTCCATGCAAAAATCAGACCTCTTTAAAACCGTTATTCTGGACGGAGTATTACCCCGTAAGACATTCTCAATGGGCGAAGCCAAAGACAAGCGCTTCTATTTCGAATGCCGTAAGATTATGGCATAATCATTCACATAAATAAATTGAAACAAAAACGACCGAAATTTTCGTGGAAAAAAATAAGACAATTTGCCTCAGGTCTTTTCCTGGGGCTGATTGTTCTTTCTGCATGCACCCCATTCAACCAGGCCACGCCCAGCCCATCGCCAACCCACACAGCAATGCCGTCTCCCACCCAGACGCCAACCCCGTCACTTCCCACGGCCACACCTGCAGTGACCATCCCGTCTGCTACACCCGTTCTTCCCAGTTTAATCCATTCTCCGATACATGAAATAGACCTGTACCATATCGAAGAAATCATTAAAAACCCTCTTAAACTCCCGCAGGGAACCGAAGACACAGGCCATCATGGGGTAGACTTTTCCTTTTGGAGTTATCAAAATTGGAATACGATAGAAGGATTGGGAATTGACAGTATGCTGGACGGGATCGTTGCTGGAACCGTAGATAACCGCTACCCCTATGGCTATATGATCATGATCGAAACACCCTGGGAAAAACTGCCTGAAGAGATAAAACAGGGTCTGCCAGCCCCACAGATTCACATGCCGCTTGACCTCAGTCATGCAGCGCTTACCTGCCCCGTCATTGAGCCAATGGCTACGACCAACACTTCGGTCTCACTCTACATCCTTTATGCCCATATGCTGGAAAAACCAACCCTGCCAATTGGAAACGCTGTTCTTTCCGGTCAATCTTTGGGACAGATTGGAAACACCGGTGATTCCACCAATGCTCATTTACATTTGGAAGGCCGTGTTGGCCCATCCGGATTGCGATTCGATCAAATGGGGCATTACATGAATGATTCCAGTGAAATTGAACGGTATAATTACTGTCTGTGGAGAATCAGCGGAGTGTATCAACTCATTGATCCTATGACGCTTATTTATGCCGGAAAAAAATAATTTAATAGCGTCCGGCTCTTTTATAAACCTGACAAATCATTTAAAAACTATGGTATTATTTCAGAATTAAGGTTTATGGCTTTTTTAAATAAAACTAAAAAATGGTGACTGTACCACCCATGGAGGAAAATTATGTTAAAAAACAGCAAACTGAGAGTCATATCCATATTACTCTTAGGTGTGCTTAGTTTCAGTGCCTGTTCTGGCAAAGCTCCGGCTTCGCCCACGCCGGATATCAACCTCATCTACACCCAGGCAGCAGAAACACTGTCAGTGCAGTTAACGCAAACAGCTGCCGCCATGCCCACCGCGACCTTTACGCCTGCCCCTTCCAATACCCCGCCGCCTACGGCAACCCCCTTTGCAACGCTCCCTCCGCTGGGCACCCAACCAGGCGCAAATCCGCCGATCAGCATAGCCACAGCCACAAAAGCTGTGGCAACCAGCCCGGACGCTGCCGTATGGATCAATCAGGTTCCCGCAGATGGCACCGTTTTTGTAAGTGGAAACAATTATGACGAACAAGATGTCATTTGGACATTGAAAAATACCGGAACAACCACCTGGAACAAAAATTATTATTACCGTTTTTATGCAGGAGATTCATTATCCAAAAGCAGCAGTTATTACCTTAAAGAGGACGTAAAACCCGGTCAGGAAGTAAAACTTCCCGTTGATCTTAAAGTTCCAAGCGCCGTTGGCGAATACAGCATGATCTGGGTCATCACCAACCCGGATGGGGCTAATTTTTATACCTTCAATATCTCTATTAAGGTTGTAGCAGCGACTCCAAAACCCTAAGTTTTGGCAAACATCGGACATAAGGACATTTATGCATAAAACCTTTAAAAAAATTGCTATGATTGGGATGATCAGCGCAATCACCCTGTTGAGTGCCTGCAATGCCACCCCTTCAGAAACTCCAACGCCTGACATGGGTCCTCTTCAGACCATAGTCGCTGCCACTGCACAATCTGTGATTGACAGCAGCATTGAAGCAGCCAAAACTCAGGCAATGAGCACAGCCATTGCGTTTATAACACAGGAAGCGGAAAAAAATCCAACGGCAACCCCGGTACCACAGCCAACGGCAACACAGGCATTATCTGCATCCCCGACTTCCATAAAATCCACCCCTCCCAAATCCGGAGGCTCGTTTTATCCAACCAAGACCAAAACACCATACACCGATGACTGTGCGGTTATCTCCACATCGCCCAAAGATTATCAGCACATGCAACCAGGCGTTGACTTTGACGGCGTCTGGACGCTAAAGAACACGGGAAAGGTAACCTGGAACGATAAGTATTACATTAAGTTTGTCAGCGGTAATATTCCCCACTCAAGTGATATGTATTTTATTCCTGCGGGAACCATTGTCGGCGATACTGTAGAAGTAAGAGCAGACTTTAATGCCCCAACCGAACCAGGAACCTATGTTTCCAACTGGAAAGTCATCAATAATGACGGAACCGCCTTTTGCTACATGTATGTAGCGATCACAGTTCCCTGATGATGCAATATGATTGATAAGCAATGGATCAAAGCCGAGGCCAAAAACCTCGGCTTTTCTTTCCTTGGCTTTACAGGCATTGAACCGCTTGAAAGTTTTTCTGTTTTCGAAGAATGGGTTCAAAAATATTCCGTTGGTGACGCATCCTATTTAACCAGACAAGACACTCTCGAAAAAAGAAAATATCCAGCCAAAATGTTCCCCGGCGCTCAATCCATTCTGGTCATGGGCGCCGCATATCCTCCATCCATACCCCTTCATGTATCCACTCAACAACCAGAAATAGCCGCCTATGCCCTGCCGGCAAGAGATTATCACCTTGTCTTTAAAGAGCAATGCCAGAATCTGATCAACCTCATACAGACAAAATGGCAGGCTGAAACCGGCTGTATCGAAAACCCGCCCGTATTTCATGCCTTCAGCGATTCAGCTCCTGTCCTGGAAAAAGCTCTGGCACAACGGGCCGGACTGGGATGGATTGGAAAAAATGGCTGTTTTATTCATCCCGTTTATGGATCATGGGTACTGTTGGCCGAAATTTTCACCACACTGTACTTTGAACCGGATCAACCATACTTTCATGACCTTTGCGGGCGATGCAACCGCTGCAGAGCAGCCTGCCCAACCCAATGTATCCTTGAGAATAAAACCATTGATATAACAGAATGCCTTTCGTATCAGACAATCGAAAACAAAGGAACTATTCCTTCCAGATTTTTGAAACATTTAAACACCAGGGTTTTCGGCTGTGACCGCTGTCAACAGGTATGTTCATGGAATGCAAAAGCGTTACCGGATACAAACAGCTTATTCTATCAAATGCCACAAATCGTACTTCCTCAATCCTTTCGCGAAGCGCTGGAAATGGATCAGGAAAACTACCATAACCGCTTTGAACACACCAGCCTGCAACGCCTGGGCAGAGAACGCTGGCTGAGAAACATCATTGCTGCCGGCGACAGACAAAACCTCATCATACCGGAATCCCTCCCCCCTTTAGCCGCTCAACAGTTGAATATTAAATCAGATGAATAAATACAACAGACAATCAAAAATTTCCGCTCACCAAATGGTGTTATTCTCCACCACAATTGGCTCATAAGATTCAGCCCCAACATAATGCGGCCTCGTCTGAAGCTCATCTTTTAGTTCATTTTTATTGGCATATCGTGTAAACTGGTACGGTTCGTTCGGGGCAAGCTTTTCAAGAAACCAATAATAACCCTCATATTCAAACAAAACACCGGCGTGTCCAAAAAACAACAGATGTTCATCTTCATCATGCAGCGCTACGCGGATAAGAGAAATTTTTTCATTCTGAAAGACCACTCCTCGTTTTTGCAAAGTTTCATACAGTATTTTTTCAAAATCTTCTGCGCTGGCTTCGCCTAACGGTACCTGTTCAAAAAGTTCAATAAATTCAGCTTTTTTATCTTTCAATCCCGCATAACGCACATCATTCTCGATAGCGTCAATATCAAACATCAGATAGGTTCCGTACTCCTGCGGTCTGGCTTTTATTTCCACGCTTCCTTTAATCAGATCAAAGGCTGTCAAACGGCAATTTGAATCGTTTTTGTCCGGATATTTCTCCAGATATGCATTTCCAATTTCCACCATATCATAATTCTTTTGGTTTACCGGAGTCAAATCAGATACCATACCAGACTTTTCACTTTGCACAGCATTAAACGCCTCCAGCCGTTCAAAAAAACTTTCAACATCAGAAACACCGGTAGCCTTCAGAATCTTCATAAGATCTTTTCGGCTTTCGGATGTGACAAGATTTGTAAAAAGCGTTTCGCTGCTCTTTCCCATACTGCAACCATATATCAATACCATCAACAGCGCCAAAATGGCCAATACCATTTTTTTACCCAATGCATCCTCCATATTCTGACAGCGCCCTTCCATTCAGAAAGCAACAATTAAAGTATATTTTCAACACATCCAGAAT
>CAZEEL010000095.1:0-2020 GCA_964511135.1 uncultured Leptolinea sp.
CCTTGTTCGTTAATCTATGACCATTATCCTATATTTTTTGATGCGATTGCCCTGGATAGGTTACGCTATAATCGCTTCCCGCCGTCAAAATGCTCCCCGAGCCTGTTTTTATGGTCAGATTTTCAACCGTTGCCCCGCTGAGACGCACCACCGGGGTTGCAGTAGTTTCAATATAATCAACGAGGGTCCAGCCGGCAGATCTGCTCAGATAATTGTTGTTCCAACTAATCGTAAACGGAATTTTTATCCTGCCGTTCTCTTTTACGACCGTACCGCCAGATTTTCCATTTCCCTGATTTAGTTCCCCGGTAATCGCCTCGGCAGAAGCCAGGGGCTCAACTGAATCCAGGGGGGGTTGCGCGTTAGAAGCATAGACTTTGGCCGTGTTTTTTACTTTTTTTCCTGTCTCGCCATTTATATAACCGTCATTCAGACGAGTGTTTATGCGGAACCTGGCTTCTGTTCCCACACCGGCAGGCAAACGATACGTTACGGTACGTTTATCTTCTGAAAGAGATGAAGTCACAGGTTGCCAGGTTGAATTCATAAAAATAAACAGTGACTCAAGGGTATGATTGTCTCCAATGCGATCCACAAACTGCAGGCCATCCAAATCCCTGCCATCGCCCGAAGAAATCGTTGCCCCCCATGAGACAATTTGTGTTTTTGGATTATAACTATTATATACTTTTACAATCCTGGCATTCTGACAGGCGCTGGTTGGATCGGGAACCAGATTCAAGATCACAGCCGGGTAGGTTCCAATCGCTGTAGTAAGCACCTGGGGTTCCGTCACAGCCTGCAAAGCATTGGCAGTAAGCTGAATGCTGCCCACAATGTTCGAAACATTGACCGAATTCTGCTTAAAACGCAATGTAACAAACCCCGGGTTGCTCAGACTGTATTCTGCCAGGTCTGCCAGGTCGCCGCTCATGGGGTTATAAGTACCCGAAGCATTGGTAACAAACGGCAGCCCGCTGTTAAAAGAAAGCGATGTTGTATTATCAGCCTGAAAGGTCACATTGTTGGGAATCGCAAAATCGAACCGGATCGTCACCTGCTCACCGGGGAAGACCTGCGCCGTGCTCGCCAGAGTGACTGAAGCTCCATTGCGCATGACCGTATAGCTGACAGCGGTCAGATAATCCTGAAAGTTTGCGCTTAATGCGCTTCCTGGTGCGGCGCCCTTCTCTGGTGCGGGCGTTCCCGTCGGTTCTGCACCGCTGCCGCCGGCTTTTGCCTCCGGCGAGGCTTCCGGGGTGATCTGCACAGTCGGTATGGCGGTCGGGGTTGGATCAGAGGTCGGGGTTAGGTCAACGGTCGAAGCTGGATCAGAGGTCGGGGTTAGGTCAACGGTCGGGGCTGGATCAGTGCCATCCTGCTGGCTGCGAACTCCCTGGATTTTGTGATGGCCATTTCCGCCGGCCGTGCCAAGCACATAAATACCGCCCCCATCCTGCTGGCTGCGAACTCCCTGGGTTTTGTAATCGCCCTTTCCGCCGGCCGTGCCAACGATAGAAATACCGCCCCCATCGGCTGCCTGGGCAGTCATCAAAGTATTGGCAATTCCTGAATTGAAAACCATCATAAAAAGCATGATTATAAAAACGATTTTTTTATAATTGATTTTTATGGCGTTATGCTTCAGATTACTTTTTGCCTTCATGGGCCGCTCCTCTTTCTTTTCCGCTTTGATGACCGGTTGGTTTCTGCCAACATGTTCCTTAAACAAAAAAACCGATTCCTTCTTTTTTTTTGAAAGACCGGTTTCGCTATTTGCTCCTTATTCGGCCAGTCTGTCAGACGACAGACGAAGCGACCAGATACACCGAATAATTCATCGCATTCCAAAAATATATTATTTTTCTGCCTGCCGGACACACTGCATCGCTTTTGTTTTTTATGATAAAATAGATGCTTAATATCCGATAAGCTCAATTTTCATTTTTTAATTTACCTGCAATACCTCTGTAACTTAATCGCTATTATACAATAATATTAAAGTAATTGCAATGTTTTT